>JAFECX010000065.1 GCA_018241895.1 Pseudomonadota bacterium | reverse complement strand
CGGCCGTCGACGCCCGGGCCAGCGCGGTCGCCGCCAGACCGGCCGAGGTGCGCGTCGGCGACACCGTGGCCTTCACGCTGCGTGCCGGACGCGGCACGACGAGCGCGGCCATGCGCGCGCGCGCCGCCAACGAGGCGCTGCGCGAGGCGCTGGGCGCCAGCCCCGACGAGGTCCGCGTCGAGCATGTCGGCGCCACTGCCGTCGTCTATGTCGGCGAGCGGCCGATCGTGCAACTGGGCGCCGAAGATGCGGCGCTCGCCGGCGACTCGGGCGTCGCCGTGCACGCCGATCGCGTCGCCGCCGCGATCCGCACTGCACTCGACGCCGAACGCAGGCGCAGCGTGGTGGCGGGCACGATCTTCAACGTCTCGCTCGCGGTGCTGTTCGCGGTGCTGGCGCTGTTCCTGCTGCGCCGCGCCTGGCAACTGGGCGACCGCGCCGCGGCATGGCTCGAAGCGCATCCCGAGCAGGTGCCGGCCTTGCGACTGCGCCGCATGGAGCTGCTGCATCGCGGCAACGTGCGCACGCTGCTCGCGTTGGGGCTGGCGGCCGGGCGCTGGGTCGTGCTGTTCTGGCTCGTCTACGCGTGGTTGATCGCGACCTTTTCGCTGTTCGAGGCCACGCGCGGCTTCACCGAGCAGCTGTCGGGTGCGCTGCTGTCGCCGCTGGCGACGCTCACCGCGCGCATCGCCGCGGCGGTGCCGCTGCTGGTGCTCGTCTTCTTCGCGCTGCTCGTGCTTGCACTCGTGTTGCGGGCGGCACGGCTGTTCTTCCGCGAGGTCGAGCGCGGCGCGACGCGCGTGTCCTGGCTGCCGCGCGAGCTGGCTGCGGCCAGCGGGGTGCTGGCCGAGGTCGGCCTCGTCGTCGTTGCGCTGCTGCTGGTGGCGCCGGTCATCACCGGCGACGACGACGGCGTGGGTCCGCGCATCGCGCTCTTGTTTCTGGGCACCCTCGCGCTCGCTTCGGTGCCGCTGGTGGCCAACGCCGTCCTCGGCACGGCGACGCTGTTCGGCCGTCGCCTCACGGTGGGCGACTGGATCGAGGTCGGTGCGCGCGCGGGCCGCATCGCGCGCATCGGCCTGCTCGAGACGACGCTGCGCGAGGGCAGCGGCGCCGAGCTGCGCGTGCCGCACCTGGCGCGGCTGCTGCAGCCCACGCGCGTGCACGGCCGCACGCTGCAGGCAAGCGCCACGTTCGTGGTCGAGCGCGCGCTGGCCACGCCGGCGCTGGCCGCGCGCATCGAACGCGCGTTGGGCGCGCTGGGCGGCGGCGCCACGGTCCGTCTGCTCGAGGTGCGTGCCACGCACGTCACGCTCGAGATCGCGCTGGCGGCCAGCGCCGCCGATGCGCGCTCGGCCGCGCTGTGGGCGGCGCTGGCCGAGGTCGATGCCGCGCGGCGTGAAGGCTCCGCGGCGTGAATCCCTACGCCATCCTCGTCGGGCTGCTGGTGCTGGCCTGGGCCGGCGACGCGCTGGCGCGGCCGAAGTCGCGGCGCGCGCTCGGGCTGTCCTCGGGCGCCGAGTTCCTCTTCGCGGGCATCCTGATCGGTCCGCTGGGCGTGGCCGCGGTCACGCGGCCCACGCTCGATGCGCTCGCGCCGCTCACGCTGGCGGCCGCGTCGTGGCTGGCGCTGCTCGTCGGCAGCCAGCTCGGCTACGCCGGCGCGCGCCGCGTGCCTGCGGCGCGGCTGCTGCTCGGGCTGGGCTTGGGCGCGGCCGTGTTCGCGCTGTGCGGCGCGCTCGGCTGGTGGCTGGTGCCGCTGGCGTTGCCGCTGGACGGCGACGAGCGTCTGTTCGTCGCGCTCGGGCTGGGCTGCGTCGGCAGCGAGACGGCACGCGCGGCGCTCGTGTGGGGCGCCGAGCGGCCAGGCGTGCGCGGGCCGCTGCACGACGCGCTGGCCGATCTGGCCGAAGCCGACGACGTCGTGCCGCTGCTCGGGCTGGCGCTGCTGTTCGCCCTCGCGCCGCAGCCCGAAGACGCGGCGCTGCGCGGCGCGCCGCTCGCGGCGCTGGGGATCACGCTCGCGCTCGGGCTCGTGATGGGCGCGCTGGCCGCGATGCTCACGCGCATCGAGGCGCGCACCACCGAGCGCTGGGGCATCCTGCTCGGCGCCGCGTTGCTTGCCACCGGCCTGGCGGCGCAGCTGGGCCTGGCCGCGCCGGCCGCGCTGTGCGTGATGGGCGCCGCGCTCAATCTGCTGGCGCCAGACGGCGCCCGGCTGCGCGCGATGCTGGCCACGACGACGCGCCCGGTGCTGCTGCCGGTGGTGGCGCTGGCGGGCGCGCACCTGGACGTGCGCGACGGGCTCGCCCTGTGGCTGGTGATGGCGCTGGTGCCGCTGGCGCGCCTGGCGGTGAAGGTGCCGGCGCTGGCGGTGCTGCGCGAACGCCTCGCGCCGCCGCTGCGGCCTGCGTGGTGGATCGGGCTGGCGCTGATGGGCTGCGGCCCCGTCACGGCCTGTGTCGGCCTCGTCGTCGCCACGCGCCTGCCCGGTCCGGTCGGGCGGCTGGTGCTGGGCGCCGCGGTGGCGTCGATCGCCGTGGGCGAGTTGCTCGGCGCGGGCGCGCTGCGCCGCCAGCTCGAACGCGCGGGCGAGTGGCAGCCGCGGGCGCCCGATCCCGCGCCGGGCGCCACGGCAGCGAAGGGGCCGCCGTGAGTGGCGCGCACCGCAATCGGCGCTGCGTCGTGGGGCTCTTCGCGGGCCGCGACGGCGCGCAAGCCGTGAGCGGCGCGCACCGCCGCCGGGGGGCTCGTGATGCCGCGCGCCGCCCGCAGGGCCGCCTCGTGAGCGCCGCGGCACGCAAGTCCTGGGGCGAGCGCGCGCTGCAGCTCGTGGTGCTGCTGGTCGCCATCGGCCTCGTGTGGGGCGCGCAGCGCACGATGTCGGGCGAGCCGGGCACGCTGGCCGCCGTCACCGGGCTGGGCCTGCTGCTGCTGGCCGGCACGCTGGTGAGCGAGCTGGTCGAGGTGGTCGGCCTGCCGCACCTCACCGGCTACCTGCTGGCCGGCATCCTGGTCGGGCCGCACGTGCTCGGGCTCGTCGACCACCACACGGTCGAGCGGCTGGGCGTCGTCAATTCGCTGGCGCTGGCGCTCATCGCGCTGGCCGGAGGCGCCGAACTGCGCGTCGAGAGCCTGCGCCGCGCCGCGCGCAGCCTGCTGTGGGCGCACCTGTTGCAGCTCGTCGCCATCATCGTCGTCGTGGGCGGCGTGTTCATCGCGCTGCGCCGCCACATCCCGTTCCTCGACGGCCTGCCGACGCTCGCCGTGGTGATGGTGGCGCTGCTGTGGGGCGTGCTGGCCACCACGCGCAGCCCGTCGGCGGTGCTGGGGCTGCTGACGCAGTTGCGGCCCAAGGGGCCGCTCACCGAGATGACGCTCGCCTTCGTCATGTCCTCCGACGTCGTCGTCATCCTGCTGCTGTCGGTGACGCTGGCCGTGGCGCGGCTGGGGTTCGACCCGACGGCCGGCTTCGAGCTGTCGGCCTTCGCCGACGTCGGCCACGAGCTGCTCGGCAGCACGGCGCTGGGCACGACGCTGGGCATCGTGCTCGCGCTGTACCTGCGCTACGGCGGGCGCAACGTGCTGCTCGTGCTGCTCGCGCTGGGGCTGCCCACGTCGGCTCTGCTCGACTACATCCACCTCGACCCGCTGCTGTCGTTCATGGTCGCGGGCTTCGTGGTGCAGAACTTCTCCGCCGGCGGCGACAAGCTGCTGCACGCGGTGGAGAAGACCGGCGCCATCGTCTTCGTCGTCTTCTTCGCCACCGCCGGCGCGCACCTGGACCTGGCCGGCTTCGCGCTGATCTGGCCGATCGCGCTGGCGCTGGCCAGCACGCGCATGCTCGTCACCGTGGGCGCGGCGCGCGCGGCAAGCCGCATCGCCGACGACGCGCCGATCATCCGCACCTGGGGCTGGTCGGGCATGGTCTCGCAGGCCGGCCTCGCGCTCGGCGTGGCGCTGGTCATCGTGCGCGAGTTCCCCGAGTTCGGCGACGGCTTTCGCACGCTGGCCATCGGCGTGGTCGGCGTCAACGAGCTGCTCGGGCCGGTGCTGTTCAAGCTCGGGCTGGATCGCGCCGGCGAGTCGTATCGCGGCGACGAGGCGGCCGCACCTGCACGCCCCCGCGCCGCCGTGGCCGACGAAAGCGCCGCGCGCGCCGACGCCGGCGCCGATGCGCCCCCGCCCGCCGGTCAGCCCGGATAGGTGCCGGGCACGAGGATCGAGCGCTCGACGTCGGCGATGCGCGTGCGCCCGCAGAAGGCCATCGTCAGGTCGAGCTCCTTGTGCAGGATCTCGAGCGCCTTGGTGACGCCGGCCTCGCCCGCCGCGCCCACGCCGTAGACCATGGCGCGGCCGATGTAGGTGCCGCGCGCGCCCAGTGCCCAGGCCTTGAGCACGTCCTGGCCGCTGCGGATGCCGCCGTCCATGTGCACCTCGATGCGGCTGCCGACCGCAGCGACGATGGCCGGCAGCGCCTCGATGCTCGCGAGCGCGCCGTCGAGCTGGCGCCCGCCGTGGTTGCTGACGACGAGCGCGTCGGCGCCCGAGTCGGCGGCCAGCCTGGCGTCCTCGACGTCCTGGATGCCCTTGAGGATGAGCTTGCCGCCCCAGTACTTCTTGATCCACTGCACGTCGTCCCAGCTCAGGCGCGGGTCGAACTGCTCGTTGGTCCACGTCGACAGCGAGGCGAGGTCGCTCACGTCTTTGACGTGGCCGTAGATGTTGCCGAAATTGCGCCGCCGCGTGCCCAGCATGGCGAGGCACCAGCGCGGCTTGGTCGCCAGGTTGAGCCAGGTGGCGAGCGTCGGCTTGGGCGGCACCGACAGGCCGTTCTTGAGGTCCTTGTGGCGCTGGCCGAGGATCTGCAGGTCGAGCGTGAGCACCAGCGCGCTGCAGCCGGCGGCCTTGGCGCGGTCCATCAGCCGCATGCTGAAGTCGCGGTCGCGCATGACGTAGAGCTGGAACCAGAACGGCGCCTTCGTATGCGCGGCGATGTCCTCGATCGAGCACACGCTCATCGTCGACAGCGTGAACGGGATGCCGAACTTCTCGGCCGCACGCGCGACCAGGATCTCGCCGTCGGCGTGCTGCATGCCCAGCGAGCCCACCGGCGCGATCGCCACCGGCATCTTCGCGTCGATGCCGACCATCCTGCACGCCGTGCTGCGGCCTTCCATGTTGACCGCCACGCGCTGGCGCAGCTTGATCTTGCGGAACTCGCTCTCGTTGGCGCGGTAGGTGCCTTCGGTCCAGCTGCCGCTGTCGGCGTAGTCGTAGAACATGCGCGGCACGCGCTTCTCGGCCAGGACGCGCAGGTCTTCGATGTTCGTGATGACGGTCATGGTGCGGGGGCGCGAGGATGGACGGGCGGCACGGCGATGCGCGGCCCGCAGGCAGCGCTGCAGGCTGCCGACGATGATAGGCGCGCGTGCCGGCGGCGCCGATGCGGGATGCGCCCTACAGGCGCACCAGCGAGGCGGCGCGCACGCCGAGCAGCCGCAGCCGGCGCGTCAGGTCGACGCGCTTGAGGCACAGCCCCGCGGCGTGGCGGATGGCCTGCGCGTCGCTCACGGGGTGCGCGAGGGTGAGGTCGCGCGTCACGGTCTTGAAGTCCTCGAAGCGCAGCTTGACGCCGATGGTGCGTCCGGCGTAGCCCTTGCGCTGCAGGTCGGTGGCCACCTGCTCGGCGAGCTGCGTGAAGATGCGCGCCAGCTCGGCGCGGTCGTGCAGCGCGTGCAGGTCGCGCTCGAAGGTGGTCTCGCGGCTCATCGAGACCGGCTCGCCGTGCGTCTCGAGCGGCCGGTCGTCGCGGCCGTGCGCCGCGTCGTGCAGCCAGCGGCCGTAGGCGCGGCCGAACTGCGCGACCAGCCGCTCGCGTTCGCTGGCGGCGAGCTCGCCGATCGTGCGGATGCCCAGCGCCAGCAGCTTCGCGCCCGCCTTGGGCCCGATGCCGTTGATGCGGCGCACCGGCAGCGGCCAGATGCGCGCCGGCACGTCGGCTTCGGTGAGCACGGTGAGGCCGTCGGGCTTGTCGAACTCGCTCGCGATCTTGGCCAGCAGCTTGTTGGGCGTCACGCCCATCGAGCAGGTCAGGCCGGTGGCGCGGCGCACGTTGTTGCGGATCTCCTGCGCCAGCGCACGCACGCCGCCGGCGGCGTCGAAGCCGACGCTGTCCTGCGCGCCGGGGAGCTCGCTGAGGTCGATGTAGATCTCGTCGATGCCGCGGTCCTCGATCGCCGGCGCGATCTCGGCCACCGCGGACTTGAAGCGGCGCGAGTAGTCGCGGTAGCGCTCGAAGTCGGTGGGCAGCAGCACCGCGTCGGGCGCGCGCCGCGCGGCCTTCATCAAGCCCATGCCGCTGCCCACGCCGTAGTCGCGCGCGGCGTAGGTGGCGGTGGTGATGACGCCGCGGCCGACGTAGTCGCCCAGGCGCGCATAGCGTCGCGTGCCGTCGGCCTGCAGCACCGGCTGGTGGCGCCGCCCGCCGCCGATGACCACCGGCAGCCCGGCGAGGTCGGGATAGCGCAGCAGCTCCACCGAGGCGTAGAAGGCGTCCATGTCCAGGTGCGCGATCCAGCGCCGCGGCGCCGCGGCGCCCGGGTGCCGCACGGCTGCGCTCGCGTCGTCGTTCACGCCAGCCGGTGCGCGGACCGCGCCGTGCCGCGTCGCTACGCGGCCGCCAGCCGCGCGCGGTGGCGCTCGATCTGCGCGCGCACCTGTGCCGGCGCGGTGCCGCCGACGAGCGCGCGTGCGTTCATCGAGCCGCGCAACGTGAGCACCTCGAACACGTCGGCCCCGATGCGCGCGTCGAAGCCCTGCAGCTCGGCCAGCGTGAGTGCGGCCAGGTCGACGCCGCGTGCGATTGCCGCCTTCACCGCCGCCGCCACCGTCTCGTGCGCGTCGCGGAAGGGCACGCCCTTGCGCGCCAGGTAGTCGGCCAGGTCGGTGGCGGTGGCGTAGCCGCGCAACGCCGCGCGTTCCATGGCCGCGGCCTGCACGCGCATGCCGCCCACCATCTCGGCCAGGATGCGCAGCGTGTCGGCCAGCGTGTCGACGCTGTCGAACAGCGGCTCCTTGTCCTCCTGGTTGTCCTTGTTGTAGGCCAGCGGCTGGCCCTTCATCAGCGTGAGCAGCGCCATCAGGTGGCCGACGACGCGGCCCGTCTTGCCGCGCGCGAGCTCGGCGACGTCGGGATTGCGCTTTTGCGGCATGATCGAGCTGCCGGTGCAGTAGCGGTCGGCCAGGTCGACGAAGCCCAAGCTCTGGCTCATCCACAGCACGATCTCCTCGGCCAGGCGCGAGACGTGCACCATGCAGATCGACGCGAAGGCGGCGAACTCGAGCGCGAAGTCGCGGTCGCTCACGGCGTCCAGGCTGTTGTGGCACAGCTCGTCGAAGCCCAGCGTGCGCGCCACGCGCTCGCGATCGAGCGGCCAGCTCGTCCCGGCCAGCGCCGCGGCGCCCAGCGGCAGGCGGTTGACGCGCCGGCGCAGGTCGGCCAGGCGCTCGGCGTCGCGCGCAAACATCTCCACGTACGCCAGCAGGTGGTGCGCGAAGCTCACCGGCTGCGCCACCTGCAGGTGCGTGAAGCCGGGCATCACGGTCTCGGTGTGCGCGCCGGCCAGTTCCACGAGCGCAGCCTGCATCTGCGCCAGCAGCGCCGCCAGGCGGTCGCACTCGCCGCGCAGCCACAGGCGCACGTCGGTGGCGACCTGGTCGTTGCGGCTGCGCCCGGTGTGCAGCCGCTTGCCGGCGTCGCCCACCAGCGCCGTCAGGCGCGCCTCGATGTTCAGGTGCACGTCCTCGAGCTCGAGCTTCCACTCGAAGCGCCCGGCGTCGATCTCGGCGCGGATCTGCGCCATGCCGCGGCCGATGTCGGCCAGATCCTGCGCGCCGAGGATGCCCTGCGCGTGCAGCATCTCGGCGTGCGCCAGGCTGCCCTCGATGTCGGCGTGCGCCAGGCGCCGGTCGAAGCCGACGCTGGCGGTGTAGCGCTGCACCAGCTCGCTCATCGGCTCGCTGAACAGCGCCGACCAGGCCTGGTGCTTGTTGGCGAGCGGGTTGTCGGACATGCGCAGCGTGGGCGGGCGTGGGGGAATCCGTATTATCCCGGCGCCGCCCGCCCGCCATGGCCAGCCCGCAACCGCCTGTCTCCCCGAGCGCGTCGCCCGAGCCCGGCGCGAGTGCCTTCGCGCCCACCACCGCCCGCGCGAGCAGCCTGTGGCCCGAGTCGACGCGGCCGGCCGAAGCGGCGAGCGCCGGCTTTGCCGCCACACGCTTCGACCCGCTGGCCGAGGAGCGCACGCGCCTCGAAGCGCAGGCCGCGGCCGCATTCGACGTGTGTCATCCGGCGCTCGCGCTGCGCGCGCTGCTGTTCGTGCAGGCGGTGCTGGCGCTGGGGGCACTGGCCGGGGCCGACAGCGCCGCAAGCTGGGGCGCACGCCAGGCCGCGCTCGCCTTCGCCGGCGTCGCCGGCACCGTGGGCTGGCTGGTCGTGCTGTGTGCGCTGCGCGGCGTGCTGCAGCGGGCCCCGTCGGCGCTGCGCGCGGCGGTCGTGCTGAGCCTGGGTGCCGCTGCCGCGGCGCTCGGCTGGTCGCCCGTCGTGTGGGCCGGCCTCGGCGGGCAGACCACGTCGTGGCAGGTCGCCGCGGTGCTGCTTGCCGGCGGCGCCTTCGCCGCGCTGCTGTGGGCCTGGCTGGACCTGCGCTCGCGCATCTGGCATCCGGCGCTCGCCAGCGCGCGGCTGGCCGAACTGCAGTCGCGCATCCGCCCGCACTTCCTGTTCAACGCGCTGAACACGGCGCTGGCGCTGGTGCGCGTCGATCCGGCGCGCGCCGAGGCGGTGCTAGAAGACCTGGCGCAACTGTTTCGCGTCGCGCTGGCCGACGCCGGCGCGTCGGTGCCGCTGGACGAGGAGATCGAACTGGCGCGTCGCTATCTGGCGATCGAGCAGGTGCGCTACGGCCCGCGCCTCGACGTGCAGTGGCTCGTCGACGCGCGCTGCGGCGCGGCGCGCGTGCCGCCGCTGGTGCTGCAGCCGCTGGTGGAAAACGCCGTGCGACACGGCATCGAGCCGCTGGCACGCGGCGGCTGGGTGCGCGTCGAGGCGGTGCTGCAGCGCGGCCAGGTCATCGTCGAGGTCAGCAACCGCGTCGGCGACGCGCCGGGCGCACCCGGCCACGGCATGGCGCTGCACAACCTGCGCGAGCGCCTGCGGCTGCTGCACGACGTGGCGGCACAGTGCGACGTGTGGCGCGAGCGCCAAGGCGACGGCGACGTCTTCCACGCACGCATCGTGCTGCCGGCGCCGTGAGCGCAGCGCCGAACCCGGCGACGAGGATGCCGGTGCGCAGGGCAGGGCAGGGGGCGGCGCACGGGGCACGAGGGCCGGTGCCGCGATGAGGCCGCTCGAGGTGCTCATCGTCGACGACGAGCCGCTGGCGCGGCTGCGTCTGCGCGCGCTGCTCGAAAGCCTGGACGATCCGCCGGCCCGCGTCGCCGCCGAGGCCGAGGACGCCGACGCCGCGCTCGCGCGGCTGCGCGCGGGCGGCATCGATGCCGTGCTGCTCGACATCCGCATGCCCGGGCGCGACGGGCTGCGCCTGGCGGCGGCGATCGAGTCGCTGGCGCTGCCGCCGGCGGTGGTGTTCGTCACGGCGCACGCCGAGCACGCGCTGCGCGCCTTCGAGCTCGATGCCGTCGACTACCTGACCAAGCCGGTGCGTCGCGAGCGGCTGCAGGCCGCGCTCGCCCGCGTGCTGCAGCGTCGGCGGGCTGCGGCCGCTGCCACGACCGCGGCCGAGCCGGCGCCGGCGGCCGAGCCTCCGATGCTGCTCGTGACCGAGCGCGGCCGCGTGCTGCGGCTGCCGCGGGCCGAAGTGCTGTACCTGAAGGCCGAGCAGAAGTACGTGACGCTGCGCACGGCGGCGCACGCCTACATCGTCGACGAGTCGCTCGCCGAGCTCGAGCAGCGCCTGGGCGAGGGCTTTTTGCGCGTGCACCGCAACGCGCTCGTCGCGCTGGGCGCGGTGCGCGAGCTCGAACTGCGCGACGCCGTCGACACCGAGTTCGGCGATGCCGCCGGCGGCCAGGGCTGGGCCGTGCGCGTGGCGCCCGTCGACGAGTGGCTGGCCGTGTCGCGCCGGCAGGTGGCGGCGGTGCGGCAGGCGCTGGCGTCCTGAGGCCGCGGCGCCGAGCCCCCCGCGCTTGCCGGCACGGCCATGGGTGCAGTCCGGGCGCGCTCCGGCGCTGCGGCTACGATCGGCGCTTCGACGGAGACTTGCAAATGAAGGGCGATGCCCGTGTCGTGGCCGATCTGAATCGGTACCTGTCGTTCGAGCTGACCGGCCACCGGCAGTACCTGCTGCACGCCGCGATGTGCCGGCACTGGGGCTTCGAGCGGCTGGCGCGCATCCAGGACGCCTACAGCGCCGAGGAGACGCAGCATGCCGCGCGCATCGCCGCACGCATCCTGATGCTCGGCGCCAGCGCGCTGCCCGAGGAACTGCGCACCATCGCGGGCGCGCCGACGGTGCCCGAGCAGCTGGCGCTCGACCGCGCGCTGGTGCACGACGCGGCGCTGCACCTGCGCGCCGCGGTCGAACGCGCGGAGGGCTGCGCCGACTACGTGAGCCGCGATCTGCTGCGCGAGATGCTCGACGACGAGGAGCGGCACGAGCACTGGCTCGACACCGAGATCGGACTCGTCTCCAGCCTCGGCCTCGAGAACTACCTGCAGGCGCAGCTGCGCGACTGAGACGCCGCTGCGCGGCCGGGGGCGGCCGTTGCGCGAGCAAGCTGCCGTTGCGCGAGCAAGCTGGCGCGGCACGGTCGAGCGGCTGCAGCCGCCTTGCCGCGTGGCCGCGCTGCGTGCCGGGCCCGGCGCCTCAGCCCGTGTTGCGCAGCCCTGCCGCGATGCCGTTGATCGACAGGTGGATGCCGCTTTGCAGCCGCTCGATGCCGGGCTCGCCTTCGCGGTGCGCGCGGTAGCGGCGCAGCAGTTCGACCTGCAGGTGGTTGAGCGGATCGAGATACGGGAAGCGGTGCTCGATCGAGCGCGCCAGCGCCGGGTTGGACTGCAGCCGGGCGGTCTCGCCGGTGATGAGCGCCAGCGCATCGTTGGCGCGCTGCCACTCGGCTGCCAGCCGCTTGTCGATGCGCCGTGCGAGCGCGCGGTCCTCGACCAGTTGCGCGTAGCGCGCGGCGATGCGCAGGTCGGTCTTGGCCAGCACCATGTCCAGGTTGGAAAGCAGGGCGCGGAAGAACGGCCACTGCCGGTGCATGCGCTGCAGCAGCGCGGTGCGCTGCGCCGGGTCGGCGCCGGCGACGTAGGTCTCGATCGCGCTGCCGAAGCCGAGCCAGCCCGGCAGCGCCATGCGGCACTGGCCCCACGAGAAGCCCCAGGGAATCGCGCGCAGCGCCTCGATCGCGCGCGTGGCGCCGCGCGACGCCGGCCGCGAGCCGATGTTGAGTTCGGCGATCTCGCGGATCGGCGTCGCAGCATAGAAGTAGTCGACGAAGCCCGGCGTCTCGTAGACCAGCGCGCGGTAGGCGCGCATGGCGGACTCGCTGATCTCGGCGGCCGCGTCCAGGAAGGCCTGCGGCGCCGGCCGCGTGGGCTGCAGCAGCGTCGCCTCGAGCGTCGCCGCGACCAGCGTCTGCAGGTTGCGCTGCCCGATCTCGGCGTCGGCGTACTTGGAGCCGATGACCTCGCCTTGCTCGGTGAGGCGGATCTGGCCGTTCACGGTGCCCGGCGGCTGCGCCAGGATCGCCTGGTAGGCGGGGCCGCCGCCGCGCCCGACGGTGCCGCCGCGGCCGTGGAAAAGGCGCAGCGTGAGCGAGGGCGTCGCGGCGGGCGCCGCGGCAGCGCCTGCGGCCGCGCTGGCCGCGCTGCCGGCCATGTCG
>JAFECX010000064.1 GCA_018241895.1 Pseudomonadota bacterium | reverse complement strand
CGAAATCTACGGCGGCCACCATTGCCTGTACCTGCCACCGGACCCGCGCACGTTCGTGCGGCCTACCATCGGCCGGCCTTGCAGCGCGGGCTCGGGGCGGAATGATCGTTCAACATGACCAACAAGAGGCAATATGAAGCTCACTCCTTCTTCTGCGGGTCGTGCGGCGGGCAGGCATCGATCTTGAAGCCGTACCCCTCGGCGCATTCGGCATAGGCACGCTGCACCAGCGGGTCGTGGCTGCACGCCCTGACGATGGCGCACTTGGCGTTGTCGATGATCACGCGCTCGGGCACGCCGTCGAACCATTCGAAGGCGCGGCGGTGGCAGCCCAGCCAGGTGGCACTGCTCTGGTCCCAGACGAACTCGAGGTACTGATGGCGCGAGTGGCACAGCGTCATCACGAAGGCCCAGGTGCGCCGCGCCCTGCCGTCGGGATGCATCAGCACCGGGCCGGCGCCGAAGTCGACCTGTGCGGCCTCGGCCGGCGCGAAGCTCAACCGCACAGTCACCTCGGGCGGCATCTGGCCACGCAACTGGCGCAGCATGCGCACGACGGCCGAGTAGCTGCCCGTGTAGGCGTGCTCGCGCTTGAGCGCGGCGTGGATGGCGCGGCCGTGCACGCCGGCCTGCAGCCAGGCCTTGACGGCCGCGCGGTGCGGCTCGGCGCTGGACACGGTGGAGCTGGCGCGCCGACCCGGGCCGAGCGCGGCGGCGATGGCCGAGTCATCGGGAACGTCGGCGCCAGCGTCCAGCCAGCCTTGTGCCATGGCCACGGCGCGCAACTCGCCCAGCTTGTCGCGGCCCATCAGGCCTGACCGCGCGATCTCGCGTACGGTGTCGCCCGCGCGCAGCCGCACGAGCACTTGTCGATACTGGAACATCTCGATCCTCCTGCGGCCCACGGCAGCCACCTCCTGCAGCAAAAAAGCCGGGAAGGTAGCCCCCGTGGATCGAACAAGCTTCGAGACGCCCCTCGGCGCCGGCACTGGCCGGTATATGCCGACTCTGCGCTGGCCGGATTACGCCGACTGCGGCCTGGCCGGTATATGCCGACTGCGCCGCCCTCGCCCCCGGCCCTCAGGTGGCCGGTTTACGCCGACTCTGAAGTGGCCTGATTACGCCGATCGCTGACACGGGCTGCGCACCTTCGGCGCCGACTACCCGCGTGAAGCGTCGGCGTTGCAGGTGACGCCGCAGTTGTCGGCGTTCGCGCTGGAAGCGATGGCGGACGACCTCAGGGCCAGCCCGGCATGGAAGGCCGTTCAGCAGGCCAAGGAAGCGTGGCGTGCGCGCCTGCCCGAGCAGCAGGGCGAATGGCTCGGCTGGTTGATCGGCCTGCCCCAGGCCGAACTGGTCCGCCTGCTGGCGCTGTGCGGCGCGTTGACGGTGACCGCGCTGCCGGGCGCGGGCGCGGCGGGCAGCGCCAACGCCATCGCGGCGGCGCTCGGCCTGGACATGGCCGACTGGTGGGAGCCGACCGCCGAGGCCTACCTGAACCACGTGCCGAAGGCGCAGATCATCGCGGCGCTCAAGGAGGCCGGGGCCGAGCTGGCCGGTGGTGGTGTCGAGGCGATGAAGAAGGATGCGCTGGTGAGCGCAGCGGCATCGCGGCTGGCCGGCACGCGCTGGTTGCCCGAGCCGCTGCGCCGACCGCCAGCCTGACCGAATCGCGCGGGCGGGCCGAACCCGCCCGCGCGTTCCGGGTCGGAGGAGTCATGTGGCTGCTGGTTGCTCGCGAACCCCGGCCGGACGCGCCTGAGTGGCCCGGCCGGCGCTTGCTTGCGGCCGTCGATGCGGTCGCGTGGCCGCTGATGTGGGTGCTGTTGATCCGGCAGGTGCCGGGGCCTGCTGGCCTGGTCGGCCCGTTCGTCACGGCGCTCGCCGTGCTGCTCGGGCTCGGTCGACTGCACCGCGCGCTGTGGGCCAACCACCGCTACTGGTTCACCACCTGGCGCTGGGGCAAGGTGCTGGGCGCGATGCTGCTGATCGGCGCTGTCCTCAAGATCGCGATGATCGCCTGACCCTTGACTTCGCCAAGCGCATCGTGAACGCGAGGCGTGTCTTCAGTGCGAGACGACCGGCCGCGCCTCGCTCCATTCATCGAGGTCGGAGCTTCTCCACGCCACTGCGCGGGGACCGAGTCGCACCGGGCTCGGGAACTTGCGCTCCGCGATGAGCCGATAGATGGTCGACCGTCCGAGGCCGGTCATCCTCATGACGGTGGGCATGCGCAGGAACACTGGCGTCACGGCCTCGGTGCGTCGGGG
>JAFECX010000063.1 GCA_018241895.1 Pseudomonadota bacterium | reverse complement strand
GCTAACATTGCCGGCTTCGACCGCCGGCCACGCTTGCCGCCGGCCATACACCGCTGCCAGGAGAACCGCCCATGTCCATCCGCCTCACGCGCCGCAGCCTCGCCGCGGCCAGCGCCTTGCTTGCGCTCGCCGGCACGCTCGGCGCGAGCGACGCGCTTGCGCAAGCCAAGAAGGACAGCCTCGTGCTCGCGATGGCCCTCGAGCCGCCGGGCCTGGACCCGACGGCCGGCGCCGCCTCGGCAATCGGCGAGGTCACGCTCTACAACATCTACGAGACGCTCACCAAGATCCAGACCGACGGCAGCACGCGGCCGCTGCTGGCCGAAAGCTGGACCGTCAGCCCGGACCTGAAGACCTGGACCTTCAACCTGCGTGCGGACGCCAGGTTCCACAACGGCGAGCCGTTCGACGCCCAGGCGGTGAAGTTCAGCTTCGAGCGTGCCGGCGCCAAGGACAGCACCAACAAGGACAAGGCCACCTTCGCCAACATCGAGCGCATCGACACGCCCGATGCGCACACGGTGGTGCTGCACCTCAAGGACGGCGACCCCGACCTGCTGTTCGAGCTCGGCCAGGCCACGGCCATCATCGTCGAGCCCAAGAGCGCGGGCTCGAACGGCACCAAGCCCGTCGGCACCGGCCCGTTCAAGCTCGACGCCTGGTCCAAGGGCTCGTCGGTGACGCTCGCGCGCTGGGACGACTGGCGGCAGGCGAAGAACGTCAAGCTGCGCCGCGTCGTGATGCGCTTCATCAGCGACGAGGCCGCGCAGGTGGCGGCGCTGCTGTCGGGCGACGTCGACGTCTTTCCGCGCGTGGCCGCGGCCAAGAGCATCAAGCAGTTCCGCGACAACAAGAAGTTCCAGGTGCTGATCGGCGGCTCGCGCGCCAAGACGATCCTGGCGATGAACAACAAGCGCAAGCCGCTGGACGACGTGCGCGTCAGGAGCGCCATTGCCTCGGCGATCGACCGCAAGGCGGTGATCGAGGCCGCGGCCGACGGCTTCGGCGCCCCGATCGGCAGCTTCTACGTGCCCGGCGCGCCGGGCTATGTCGACCTCACGTCGATCAACGACTACGACCCGGCACGCGCGCGCGCGCTGCTGCACCAGGCCGGCGTGACGCTGCCGCTCGAGCTGACGATGAAGCTGCCGCCGCCGCCCTATGCGCGCAAGGGCGGCGAGGTGATCGCGGCGATGCTCGACAAGGTCGGCATCAAGGTGAAGATCGAGAACGTCGAGTGGGCGCAGTGGCTGTCGGGCGTGTACGGCCAGAAGGCGTACGACCTGACGATGATCTCGCACGTCGAGCCGCTGGACTTCGGCAACTTCGCGCGCCCCGGCTACTACTGGGGCTACGAGAGCCCGAAGTTCGACGCGCTGTGGGCCCGCATCCGCGCCACCATCAAGCCCGAGGAGCGCAACCGGCTGATGGCCGAGGCGCAGCGCTTGGTGGCCGACGACGCGGTGATGGCGTACCTGTACCAGCCGACCTGGATCACGGTGGCCAACGCGCACGTCAAGGGCCTGTGGAAGGACATGCCGATCTTCTGCAACGACCTGTCGGCGATGAGCTGGCAGTGACGGCGCCCGCGCCGTCGCCGGCCGCTGCGGCCCGGCCATGCGCGGCCACGCCCGACGCGCTGGCCGGCGTGCGCGTGGTCGAGATGGGGCAGCTCATCGCCGGCCCCTTCGCCGCCAAGACGCTGGGCGAGTTCGGCGCCGACGTCGTCAAGATCGAGCCGCCCGCCGGCGGCGACCCGCTGCGCGGCTGGCGCCTCGTGCAGGACGGCACCTCGGTGTGGTGGCAGGTGCAGTCGCGCAACAAGCGCTCGCTGGCGCTCGACCTGCGCCAGCCCGAGGGCCAGGCGATCGCGCGCCGGCTCGTCGCGCGCGCCGACGTGCTGATCGAGAACTTCCGCCCCGGCACGCTCGAGGGCTGGGGCATGTCGTACGACGAACTGGCACGCGACAACCCCGGCCTCGTGATGCTGCGCATCTCGGGCTACGGGCAGAGCGGCCCCTACCGCGAGCGCCCCGGCTTCGGCGCCATCGCCGAGGCGATGGGCGGCCTGCGCCACCTCACCGGCGAAGCGGGGCGCGTGCCGGTGCGCTGCGGCGTGAGCATCGGCGACACGCTGGCCGCGCTGCACGGCGTGATCGGCGTGCTGACGGCGCTGCACCACCGCCGCGCGAACGGCGGGCGCGGGCAGGTCATCGACGTGGCGCTGCACGAGGCGGTGTTCAACTGCATGGAAAGCCTGCTGCCCGAGTACAGCGCGTTCGGCGTCGTGCGCGAGCCGGCCGGCTCGGCACTGCCGGGCATCGCGCCGTCCAACGCCTACCGCTGCGCCGACGGCGTGGTGCTGGTGTCGGGCAACGGCGACAGCATCTTCCGGCGCCTGATGCAGGCCATCGGCCGCGACGACCTGGCGGCCGACCCGGCGCTCGCGCACAACGCCGGGCGCGTGGCGCGCGTGGACGAGATCGACGGCGCCATCGGCGCGTGGAGCGCCACGCGCACGGTGGCCGACGTGCTGGCCGCGCTCGAGCGCGCGCAGGTGCCGGCCGGGCGCGTCTACACCGCGCGCGACATCGCCGAAGACCCGCACTACCGCGCGCGCGGCATGCTGCTCGAGCAGACCACACGCGACGGCCACACGCTCGAAGTGCCCGGCATCGTGCCCAAGCTGTCGGGCACGCCGGGGCGCGTGCGCAGCGCCGCGCCGCACCTGGGCGGCGACACCGACGCCGTGCTGCGCGAACTGGGCCTGGCCGACGCCGAGATCGCCGCGCTGCGCGAGCGCAAGGTCGTGGCCTGAGCCCCAAGGCGTGCACGACCGGCAACGGGGAGCGTGCGCCAGCGCGTGCTCGCCATCGCCACCGCATCGCCCGCGCGCGCCGAGTGCAGCCCGCCTCTGCCGACCGCGGCGGCACCGCCGGTGCCTCGGGCACAGCGCAATCACCGCCCGCCGCATCGCCGAGTGGCGCGCGGTCGTGTCGAGCTTCGGCCGCGGGCCCGAGCGGGTGGCGCAGTGGCGCAGGCCGCCCCACTGCGGGCCGGTGACGGCGCGCCGGACGCCGGGGCCGAGCGCAGCCCCGGCCGAGCGAAACTCGCCCCGAAGCCTTACCCTCGTCCCTTCGCCCCTCGAACCGCCCCCTTTCGCATGCCAGAACTCGAACAACGCCTGCGCCAGATCGGTGCCGATCGCCTGCTCGGCATGCGCCGCGGCATCGAGAAGGAAAGCCTGCGCGCGCAGCCCTCGGGCGCGCTCGCGCTCACGCCGCACCCGCCGGCGCTGGGCGCGCCGCTGACGCATCCGCACATCACGACCGACTATTGCGAGAGCCAGCTCGAGCTCATCACCGGCGTGCACGACACGGTCGAGGGCTGCCTCGGCGAGCTCACGCGCATCCACCAGTTCGTCTACCGCACGCTGGCCGAGCTCGGCGACGAGCGGCTGTGGGTGTCGAGCATGCCGTGCGGCCTGCCGGCCGACGAGACGATCCCGATCGGCCGCTACGGCACCTCGAACGTGGCGCGCGCCAAGAGCGTGTACCGCATGGGGCTGGCGCATCGTTACGGACGGCGCATGCAGACGATCTCGGGCATCCACTACAACTGGTCGCTGCCGGGGCTGGGCAACGCCGAGTACTTCGCGCTGATCCGCAACTTCCGCCGCCGCTCGTTCGTGCTGCTGCTGCTGTTCGGCGCCTCGCCCGCGCTGTGCACCAGCTTCGTCGCCGGGCGCGAGCACCGCCTCGAGCCGCTGGGCGGCGAAGCTTCGGGCACCTTGCACCGGCCGCACGCCACCAGCCTGCGCATGGGGCGCCTGGGCTACCAGAGCGACGCGCAGGCGCAGCTGGCGGTGAGCTACAACAGCCTCGAGCGCTATGCGGCGTCGCTGTACGACGCCATGACGCAGCCCTATGCGCCCTACGAGGCGATCGGCGTGCGCAACCTCGGCGGCGAGTACAACCAGCTCGCCACCTCGCTGCTGCAGATCGAGAACGAGTTCTACGGCACGATCCGCCCCAAGCGCGTGATCCGCAGCGGCGAGCGCCCGCTGCACGCGCTGCGCGAGCGCGGCGTCGAGTACGTCGAGGTGCGGCTGATGGACCTCGACCCCTTCGCGCCGGCGGGCATCGAAGCGGCGACGATGCGCCTCATCGACATCTTCCTGCTGCACTGCCTGCTCACGCCGAGCCCCGAGGACACGCCCGACGAGATCGCCGCGCTCGCGCACAACCAGCACGCCGTGGCCGCCTTCGGGCGCGAGCCGGGGCGCCGGCTGCAGCGCGGCGGCGCCGAGGTCGTGCTCGTCGAATGGGCCGACGAAGTGCTCGAGCAATGCCTGCCGATCGCTGCGCTGCTGGACCATGCCTTCGGCGCCGGCGCCTACCGCGAGGCGCTCGCCGCCGCGCGGCAGGCGCTGGCCGATGCCGCCTCGCTGCCGTCGGCACGCGTGCTGGCGGCGACGCAGGACGACTTCGCCGGCTCGCACACGCGCTTCGTCAGGGCCCAGGCCGAGCAGACGCGCGGCCACTTCCTCGCGCTGCCGTGGAGTCCCGAACAGCAGGCCGCATTCGGCGCGATGGCCGCCGTCTCGCACCACCGGCGCAAGGCGCTCGAAGCCGCCGACACGATGGACTTCGAGAGCTGGCGCCTGGCCTACCTCGACCCGGCGACGCTGGTGGCGGGCTGAGGGCGAGGAGGCGCACGCCGGCCTCGGAGCCTGTGAATGAATCGGTCGCGCCCGAGCGGCGCGCCCTGACGGCCCCGCTCGAGGCGCAAAGCGCAGCCCTATCGCGCCATAGGGCCGGCCTTTGCAACGCCGAGCGGCGGCGCCAGGGTGCGCCGAGCGGGCGTGGGTGGCTCGTTCACAGGTTGCTCAGCGGGGACTGCGCCCGGTGACGCCGGACGGAGCCGACGCCGCGACGCCGCGACGCCGCCGCGCACGCAGCCCCGGCAGCCGCGCCAGCGCCTGATCCACCACCACCGCCAGCAGCGCCGCGACGAGCGCGCCCTGGACCACGTACGCGGTGTTGAAGCCGGACAGGCCGACGATGATCGGCGTGCCCAGCGTCTGCGCGCCCACCGTCGAGGCGACGGTGGCGGTGCCGACGTTGATCGCCACCGAGGTGCGCAGCCCGGCGCCGATCACCGGCCAGGCGAGCGGCAGCTCGACCTGCCACAGCACCTGCCAGGCGCCCAGGCCGAGGCCGGCAGCGGCTTCGCGCACGGGCGGCTCGATCGCCTCCAGGCCCGAAGTGGTGGCCTGCACGATCGGCAGCAGGCCGTACAGCGCGAGCGCGACCAGCGCCGGCAGCGCGCCGAAGCCGAGCGCCGGCACGGCGATCGCCAGCACCGCCACCGGCGGCACCGTCTGCGCGATGGCGACCACGCTATCGAGCAAGGGCCTGAACTCGCGCCCGGCGCGGCGCGTGCCCGCGATGCCGATCGCCAGCCCGAGCGCAAACGAGATCGCGCTCGACGCGGCCACCAGCGCCAGGTGCTCCAGCGTGAGCTGCACGAACCCTTGCTGGCGGTACATCGGCCGCTCGAGCTGCGGATAGAGCACGGCGAAGACCGGCTCGAGGCGCGTCATGCCGAGCACCAGCAGCGCGAGCGCCAGCGCGCTGGCGCACAGCGGGTCGCGCAGCGCGCGCCGCAGCGTCTTCATGCCCGGCACGGCGCGCATCGCTCGCGGCGCACGTTCAGCGCCGGCGACCGAACAGGTCGGCCGCGTGCAGGGTGCCGAGCACGCGCTGCTGGGCGTCGACGACCTGCAGCCGGTCGACCTGGCGCGCGACGCACAGCGCGAGCGCGTCGCGCAGCGTCGCATCGGGCGAGATGGCGGGCCAGCTCCGAGGCTCCAAGGCCGGCGCATCCGGTGCCTGGGGTGCGGCCATCGTCGAGGCCGGCGGCGTCGGCAGCGGGGTCGTGCGTGCGGCCGGCGCCGCGCGCATCGCGCCGGCCACGCGTTCGAGCGCGAGCAGCCGCAATCCGGCCTCGCCGCCGCCGACGAACTGCGCGACCTGCTCGTTCACCGGCCGCGCCAGCAGTTCGGCCGGCGTGCCTTGCTGCACGATGCGCCCGGCGTCGATCAGCACGATGCGCGTGGCCAGGCGCAGCGCCTCGTCGACGTCGTGCGTGACGAAGACGACGGTCTGGCCCGAGGCGCGCTGCAGCCGCAGCAGCTCGGCCTGCAGATCGGCGCGCGTGAGCGGGTCGAGCGCACCGAAGGGCTCGTCCATGAGCAGCGCCTCGGGCTCGGCGGCCAGCGCGCGCGCCACGCCCACGCGCTGCTGCTGGCCGCCCGAGAGCTCGTGCGGATAGCGGCCGCCGAAGGTGGCGGGATCGAGCCCGAGCAGCGCCAGCAGCTCGGCCGCGCGCGCCTCGATGCGCTCGCGCGGCCAGCCCAGCAGGCGCGGCACGGTGCCGACGTTGCGCGCCACGCTCCAGTGCGGGAACAGGCCCACGCCCTGGATCACGTAGCCGATGCGCCGGCGCAGCGCCTCGGGCGCGAACTCGCGCACCGCCCGCCCGGCAAAGCGCAGTTCGCCGCGATCGGGCTCGAGCAGCCGGTTGACGAGCCGCAGCAGCGTCGACTTGCCCGAGCCCGAGCGGCCGAGCAGCACGAGCAGTTCGCCGCGGCGCACCTCGAGCGTGAGGTCGTCGACGACGCGCTGCCCGTCGAACGCCTTGGTGACGCCGACGAACTCGATCATGGGGCGAGCGGCGCCAGGCCCGCGGCGACGAGGCGCAGCGCGGCGTCGGCCACCAGCGCCAGCGCCACCACCGGCAGCACGCCCAGCAGCACGAGATCCATCGCGGTACCGAACAGGCCCTGGAAGACGAGCGCACCCAGGCCGCCGGCGCCGATCAGCGCGGCCAGCACGGCCAGGCCGATCGCCTGCACCGTGCACACGCGCAGACCGGCCACGAGCAGCGGCAGCGCGAGCGCGACGCGCACCTGCCAGAACACCTGGCGCGGCGTCATGCCCATCGCGGCGGCGGCCTCGACGGGCGCTGCGGGGACCTGGGCCAGCCCGGCGGCGGTGGACTGCACGACCGGCAGCAGGCTGTACATGACGAGCGCGATCACCGCCGGCAGCCGGCCCACGCCCGGCAGCCCGAGCGCCGCCAGCGGGGCGATCAGCAGGCCGAAGAGGGCCAGCGCCGGCACCGTCTGCACGACGCTCAGCGCGGCCAGCAGCGGCCGCGCGACGCGCTCGCTGTGAAACGCCGCCGCACCCAGCGGCCAGCCGATGGCCAGCGTCGGCAGCAGCGCCGCGGCGACGATCTCGAGGTGGGCCGCGAAGGCCTGCCAGAACACGTCGGGCCGGTTTGCGTACTCGCGTGCCAGCGAGAGCTCGCCCAGGGCACCGCTGGCGGCGACGCCGAGCGCCGGCAGCAGCGCCGCGGCACTCGCCGCGACCCGCGCCGCGGCGCCCAGCCGCAGGCGCTGCAGCGCATCGGCGAGCGCCAGCACCAAGGCCAGCACGATGACCCAGAAGCCCGCCCCCAGCGACACGCGCGCCAGTGGCGTGAGCGCCTCGCGCACGAGCCGCGCCGCCGCATCGCCCGCCAGCGCGAGCATCAGCGCCAGCAGTGCGGCGGCCGCCGCAGCGACGACGACCTGCCGTCGCGGCATGCGCGATGCAGCCGGCATGCGCGATGCAGCCGCTGCGGCCGATGCCGGCCGGCCGCGAGGGGCGAATGCGGCGGCGACCAGCAGCGCGGCGCACGCGGCGGCGGCGACCAGCAGCGGCGCCGGCAGCGTGCCGGCAAGGCGCCACAAGGGCAGCGGCTGGCCTTCGAGCAGCCGGTTGGGTGCCAGCGCGACAAAACCGAGCCCCGTGGCCGCCGCCAGCGCCAGCAGCATCAGCAGCGCAAGCACCGGGTTGGCGACGCGCGCCGGGTGCGGCAGGTGCGACGGCGCGCGCGACGTCGTCACGACATGTCCTCGGCAGACTTCACGACATGTCCTCGGCAGACTTCACGACATGTCCTCGGCAGACTTCATGACATGTCCTCGGCAGACATCACGACACGTCTACGGACATCACGCGCCGCAGTCGTGCGGCCGTCCGGCCGTCTGGCCGCTCGGCCACTCGGCCGCCTGGACCGACCGGGGGCACGGACGCGGCGCCGTCACTTCCCCGCCGTGCGCAGGAAGTCGGCCGCCACCCGGCGCGCGTCGTGCCCTTCGAGCGCGATCTGCGCATTGAGCCGCTGCAGCGTCGTCGTGTCGAGCCGGGCGAACACCGGCGCCAGCAGTTCGCGGATGCGCGGCAGCCGCGCCAGCACCTCGGCGCGCACCACCGGTGCCGGCGCGTACACCGGCTGCACCGCCAGCGGATCGGCCAGCAGCACGAGGCCGAGCGCGGCCAGCGGGCCGTCGGTGCCGTAGGCCATCGCGGCGTTGACGCCCGACGTGTGCTGCGCCGCGGCCTTGATCGTGACCGCCGTGTCGCCGCCGGCCAGCGCAAGGACCTGGTCGGCGCGCAGCTTGAAGCCGTAGGCGCGCTCGAAGGCCGGCAGCGCGTCGGGGCGCTCGACGAACTCGGCCGAGGCGGCAAGCTTGAACTGTCCGCCCGCGGCCAGGTAGCGCGCGAGGTCGCGCAGGCTCGCGAGCTTGTGCGCCGCGGCGACGTCGCGGCGCACCGCGATCGCCCAGGTGTTGTCGGCCGGCGCCGGATCGAGCCAGACGAGGTGGTTCTTCCGCGCGTCGAGCGTCTTCACCCGCTCCCAGCCGGCGCGCGCGTTCTTCCACACCGGGTCCTTCTCTTCGCCGAAGAAGAAGGCACCGTTGCCGGTGTATTCGGGATAGAGGTCGATCTCGCCGGCGATCAGCGCCGCGCGCACGATCTGCGTCGGGCCCAGTTGCAGCCGGTTCACGGTCTCGATGCCGCCCGCGTTCAGGGCCTGGATGATCAACTGCCCGAGCAGCGAGCCCTCGGTGTCGATCTTCGAGCCGACGCGCACCGGCTGCGCCGAGGCCGCCAGCGGCAGCACAGCCAGGGCCAGCGCCAGCGCGGCGCAGGCGCGACGCAGAAAGCTTGCGGGCATGGGGCACTCCTTGCGGGTCGAGCGTGGTCGAGCGTGGTCGAGCGTGGTCGAGTATGCCGGCGCCCGAAGACCCTGACGGGCGGGGCACGCCACACGCTCGTCGGCCGCCCGGCGCGGGCGCGGCCCAGGCGAGCGCCGCACGCTGACCGCACAATCGGCCGTCTGCGCATGCCCCCGACCTCCCAAGCTCCACGCTGCGCGCTCGGCATCGACGTCGGCGGCACCGCGACGCGCTGGGCGCTGGCCGGCCCCGATGGCGCCATCGTTGCCGAGGGGCGGGCGGCGCCGGCCAGCGGCCTGCAGATGTACGGCGCCGACGGCCGTGCAGCGCTCGCAGGGGTGCTGGGTGCGCTCGCGGCGGCGCTGCCGCAGCCACCGGCCGCCGCGGCGGCGGGCGTGAGCGGGCTGGACGCGTCGCAGGCCGCCGGCTTCGCAGCGCTGCTGGCGGGCGCGCTCGGCATCGATGCGCAGGCCGCGCAGGCCACGAGCGACATCGAGATGCTGTGCCTGGCGGCATTCGTCGACGCGCCGCCCGGCACCGGCATCGTGCTGTACGCCGGCACCGGCTCGATTGCCGCGCTGCGCGATGCGCGCGGCGTGCTGCAGCGTGCCGGCGGCCGCGGCCACCTGATCGACGATGCCGGCGGCGGGCACTGGATCGCGCGCGAGGCGCTGGCGCGCGTGTGGCGCGCCGAGGACGAGTCGCCGGGCGCGTGGCACGCCTCGCCGCTCGCGCAGCGCCTGTTCGCGCACATCGGCGGCAGCGACTGGGCAGCGACGCGGCAGCACGTGTACGGCCCGGGCGCCGGCGAGCGCGGCCGGCTCGGGCGTCTGGCGCTGGCCGTGGCCGAGGCCGCCGACACGGATGCGGCGGCGCGCAGCGTGCTCGAGGACGCGGGTCGCGAACTGGCGCGCCTCGTGCGCGCGCTGCTGCGCCGCCACGGCGCACAGCCGGTGGTGCGGGCCGGGCGCGTGTTCGACCTGCACCCGGCCGTGGCCGACGCCCTGCACGCCGCACTGCCCGCCGGCACGCCGCTGCGCGCGCTCGGCATGCCGGCGCAGCACGCGGCAGCGCGACTGGCGCTGCACATGGCGACCCGCCGCACGAGCAGTGCATGAGGCCACGCGCGCTCACCGGTGCCGTCGCGTTGTGCGCCCTGTGGCTGGGCGGCTGCGCCCTCACCACGCCCCCCACGACCACGCCCGGCGGCGTGCCGATCGACACCCGATACAGCAGCCGGGCGCAGGACAGCCGCGTGCAGTTCCTCGTCCTGCACTACACGGCCGGCGGCCTGGAAAGCTCGCTGCGCACGCTCACCGAGGGCGACGTGTCGGCGCACTACCTCGTCACCGACGAGACGCCGCCGCGCATCCTGCGTCTCGTGCCCGAGGCGCGCCGCGCCTGGCACAGCGGCGCCAGCGGCTGGCAGCGCAACCGCATGCTCAACTCGAGCTCGATCGGCATCGAGATCGTGCACCCGGGCTACGTCCTCGCGCCGCCCGCGCCCGACGGCACGCGCGAGCGCATCGACATGCCGTTTGCCCCGGCGCAGATCGAGGCGCTGATCCCGCTCGTGAAGGACATCGCGACGCGCCACGGGATCCGGCCCGAGCACATCCTCGGCCACGGCGAGGTGTCGCCGTCGTACAAGGAGGATCCGGGGCCGACGTTCCCGTGGCGGCGGCTGGCCGATCTCGGCCTCACGCCGCCCTGGCCCGACGCCGCGCGCGTGCTCGACCGACTGACCTTCTACGCGGGCGCCCTGCCCGATGCCGCATGGTTCCAGCGCAAGCTCGCCGAGCACGGCTATCCGATCGAGGCCGATGCCCCGCTGGACGATCCCGTGCAGCTGCGGCTGCTGCAACGCGTGCTGACGAACTTCCAGATGCGCTACCGACCGGCAAGGTTCGACGGCCGGCCCGACGCCGAGAGCGCGGCCCTGCTCGACGTGCTGAGCGCAGGCGACAGCCCATGAGCCGCCCTGCCCATCGCAGCGACGCGCCTCGTGCCGGCAGCGCCCGGCGCCGCCTGCGGCCGCCACGGGGCGCCTCGGCGGCGTCGGCGCCCCGGCGGCCCGGCACGTGAAGCGACGCACCTGCCTGAGCCGCCTGGCGGCGCTCGGCGCCGCGAGCCTGGGCGCGCGCGCCCGGGCCCAGGCGCGTGCACAGGGAGCGCCGACGTCGGCTGCCGCCGTCGACACCCCGCCGCCCGCGCCGCGCGAATTCCGCGCTGCCTGGGTGGCCACGGTGAGCCGCATCGACTGGCCCAGCCGCCCCGGCCTCGCACCCGAGGCGCAGCGCGCCGAGGCGCTGGCCATCATCGAGCGCGCACGCACGCTCGGCCTGAACGCGCTCATCCTGCAGGTGCGCCCGGCGGGCGACGCGATCTACCCGTCGACGCTCGAGCCGTGGAGCGAATACCTCACCGGCGCGCAGGGCCGCGCGCCCGATCCGCCATGGGATCCGCTGGCGTTCTGGATCGCCGAGGCGCACCGCCGCGGCCTCGAGCTGCACGCCTGGTTCAACCCGTACCGCGCGCGCCACTCGACGGCCCGCTCGCCGCTGGCGGCGCCGCACTTCGCGCTGCGCGAGCCCGAGGCCGTCAAGCGCTACGGCGAGCAGCTGTGGATGGACCCCGGCGAGCCGGCCGCGCAGGCGCACACGCTGGCCGTCGTCGCCGACGTGCTGCGCCGCTACGACATCGACGGCGTGCACATCGACGACTACTTCTATCCCTATCCCATCAGCGTCGACGGCGTCGACCAGCCGTTTCCCGACGCGGCGAGCTACGCGCGCTACACGCACGCCGGCGGGCTGCTGGCGCGCGACGACTGGCGCCGCGCCAACGTCGACGCCATGGTGCAGGCGCTGCATCGCACGGTGCGCACGCTGCGCCCGCTGGTGCGCCTGGGCATCAGCCCGTTCGGCCTCGGCCGCCCCGACCGGCGGCCCGCGGGCGTGAGCGGCTTCAGCCAGTACGACAAGCTCTTCGCCGACGTCGAGCGCTGGTTCGACGAAGGCTGGCTCGACTACCTCGCGCCGCAGCTGTACTGGCCGATCGAGCGCGAGGGCCAGGGCTTCGCGCAGCTGCTCGACGGCTGGATCGCCGGCAACCGCAAGCAGCGGCACCTGTGGCCGGGTCTGTACACGAGCAGCGTGCGCGCCGCGCCCACCGAGCGCGTCACGGCGCGCAGCTGGCCGGCGCGCGAAGTGCTCGACCAGATCGCGCTCGTGCGCTCGCGCGCCGCCGCCTCGGGCCACATCCACTTCAGCATGTCGGCGCTGATGCAGGACCGCGACCGCGTGGCCACGCTGCTGCAGTTCGGTCCCTACGCCGAGGCCGCGCTGCCGCCGGCCACGCCGTGGCTGGGCGAGGCCGCGCCGGCCGCGCCCGAGCTCGCGCCGGACGGCGCGGCCCGCGATGCAGTGCGCGTGCAGCCGCGCGGCGCCGCCCCGGCACGCTGGGCCGTGTGGCGCCGCGTCGCCGGCGCCTGGCACTTCTCGGTGGCCG
>JAFECX010000062.1 GCA_018241895.1 Pseudomonadota bacterium | reverse complement strand
CAGATCCTGAGCCTCTCGATGTTCGAGACAACTCCGATAAATCAACTACTTACGCCACCCACCGTGCCGCCCGATGACGACAAACAGCTCGTTCTCCTATGACGGACGTTGGGACACTACTGACGTTGGTGGTCGATCGTGGATCGTGTCCGGGCGCGGGAATTCAGGACGCTGTTCCTTGCCACTGCACCAGTGGGTCGAAGTCCTCGATATGCAGTGCCACCCCCAGGCCGGGAGCATCGGACAGCGAGATCCGTCCTTCCAGAACGACGGGTAGTTGCCCGCTCACCCGATCATGGATCGGGTTCGGGTTCGCATCCCATTCGACCCAGCCGTCGTCGCCCATGGCGGCACGCAGGTGCATCGATGCCAGCAGCCCCAATGGACCGCCGAGCCAGTGTGGGCAGTAGCATGCGCCCAAACCCGCAGCGTGGCGAGCAACTTCGCGACAGCCACTGAATCCACCCCACTTGCCGACGTCGGGCTGCACGAAGCCGAGAGCACCGCTGGCGAGCAACGCATCGAAGGCCTGTACGCCCCGCAGATTCTCGCCTGCCGCAAGGGGAACCGGCACCGCTTCCGACAGCGCCGCCCACTCCGGCGGATCGTGGTCGGCTGCAATTGGTTCTTCGATCCAACGGGGGTTGGACGGCGCGAGCATGGCGATGCGCTCTCGCGCGGCCTGAGTGCTCCAGGCCTGATTCGCATCGACCATCAGCGCAACATCGGGACCCAGCATCGAACGCAGCGCCGCAAGCATGTCGCGGTCATTGCCCGGCTCGAATCCCACCTTGAGCTTGAAGGCGCGATGACCGCGATCATGCATCGTCCGCGCCAGATCCATGGCCTGAGCGGGGTGCAGGCCCGACGCGTAGACGCGTGCAACTCCGCTGTTGCCGCCAAGGGCACGCCAGAGTGGCGAACCGGCACGCCGCGCCACAAGGTCCCAGGCCGCGAGGTCCACCGCTGCGGCGCATTGCGCCAGAGGCCCCGGCTCTCCCGTCTGAATCGCCAGCACGCGCAGACGCGACTCCAAGCTGCGCCACAGCGACGGCACGTCGGCCCAGTCAGGTCCGAGGGCAAGTGGCGCGACCGTGTCGATAAGCAACCGCGCCCGATGCTCGGCGCCAACGCCGGGGAAGTTGCACCAGGCTTCGCCCCACCCTTCGGCGCCGTCCGTGTCGGTCACCCGGACGAACACAGCCGGCCGATCGCGCATCGTTCCGAACGAGGTGACTACCGGTGTGGCGATGGGCGCGCGCAGCGCCCAGGCCTCGATGCGCGCCAGACGGCCGAGCAGCGGATCGGCCACAGCCTCACGCATATGCCGCGCAGAGTTCTCCTTCGGAGCGAATCGCGCGCAAAGCGCTGTAGTCTGGCCGCCAAGCGTTGCCCGCGCGGCGGGTCAGTGCGCCGAGATCATCGAGCGTGCGCACACCCTCGGCCTGCAGCAGCACGCGACAAGCCTCAAGATCGGGGAAGGACTGCACCGCCTCCCACCAGATCGCCCGACCGGCGAGGAAGCCGTTCGCGCCGGCGGCGTAGGCGTACTCCATCACGCGCAGGAACTGCGCCGGCGTTACCCCAGCCGACAGCATCACCCACGGCACTCCAGCCTGTCGGCAGATCGAACCCATGTCGTCGAACCAGCGCTGTGCGTTTCGGTGCGCGGCGCTGCCGTCGGGTGACGGCAATGTCGCGCCAGGCAGCGGCGCCTCGAGCTTGAATAGGTCGACGCCGTATTCCGGCTTGGCGAATTCGCTGACGCTATCGAGTACGAGTTGCGGCATCTTCTCGGGCGCTTCCACGTAGTCTGTCGTGTGGCCGGCACTCTTCGGGAACGGGTAGACGAGCAACTCGAGCACATGCGGAATGTCCCAGCGCATGCATTCGGCACCGATTCGGCGCACGTAATCCTTCTGGTGCGTGAGCACCTCGGGTGCTGCGTCGGGACGGAACCAGGCGAGCACCTTGACGCCGTCGGCGCCGGCGCGTTTGATCTTCTCGACGCTCCAGTCGCGGATCGAATGCGACAAGCGCCCGCCGTCGGTGTCGCGGAAGCGGTGGTCCTCGAGCGTGACGACCAGCCCGGTGCGCGCCGGCAGCTTGTCGAGTGCCGCCGGAAATGCATAGTTTGGATCCATCAGCATCGCGCTCGCGCCTTGGCCGAGCACATGGACCAGCAGCTGCTTCACCGCAATCATGTCGGTGAAACTGACCTCGTCGGACGCGATACCACGCTTGGCCGCGATGAGGTTTACGATTGGCGGACGCTGATCGAGCGCGACCATCGTGAAGTGGCCGGCTTCATCAGCCATGCGCCGCAGGCCCCAGGTTTTTCCAAGTTGAAGATTCATTTCAGGACTCCTTGAGATTGGGAAGCGTGGCTCGCACCCGGGCCAGATCCGGGAGCCCGGCACGCCCACCGGATTGAGTGCATTTCAGCGCAGCCACTGCAGCCGCGAATCGGAGAGCGTCGGCCACCCCTGCGCACGTACCGAGCGCAAACGCGAACGCACCATGAAAGACGTCGCCAGCACCGGTCGTGTCGACCACATCAACCTGGAATCCGCGCTGATGTTGCAGCGAACCACCATCGGTCCAGACCAGACCTCGCTCGCCCAGCGTCACCGCAGCAAGGCGGCAACCGCGCGCAATGGCATGACGCAGGCGCGATTCTTCGTTGGTGAGACCTGGCGCGTAACCGGCGAGGCCGGGTTCCGAAAACACCGCATAGTCGGTTAGCGGAAGCAACGTGTCGAACACTGCCGAGTCAGCGACATCTCCATCGAGCACAGTTGGCACTTCAGCCCGCCGCGCCGCGCCGAACGCTGCTGCCACCCCGTCCGGCCAGCGCACGTCGCCGAGTACGACGTCGGCTTCGGCAATGGTCGCAAGCGGCAACCACGACGGGTCGTCGGGCAGATCGGCGCCGCGGAAGTTGACGATGCTGCGTTCGCCGAGTGCGTCGACCACGATGCCCGAAACCGATGAGCGCGCGCCCTCAAACAGGCGCAGGCCGGTCACGTCGACACCGAGTGCGCGCAGTTCATCGGCCATTGCATGACCGGCAAGGTCATCGCCGGCGCGGCCCCAGAACTGCACGCGCCCGCCAAGCTTCGCCGCTGCGACCGCCGCATTTGCTGCCATGCCCCCGCCGCCCTGGCGGAAGTTGGTCGCGCGTAGCTTGCCGCCGCCCGAGGGAAGCGTCTGCACCTCCCAGGTCAGGTCGTATGCGGACAAGCCGATGCAGATCAGCGACGGCTCAAGCAAGCGGCCCTGCAGCAAGGCGTTGTCCACGGTCACAGCCCCGCCATGCAGACGTACTTGACCTCGAGGTAGTCCTCGATGCCGTATTTCGAGCCTTCGCGGCCCATGCCCGACTGCTTGACGCCACCGAACGGCGCCATCTCGTTGGCGATCAATCCACTGTTGACGCCGACGATGCCCGCCTCGATCGCCTCGGCGACGCGCCAGACACGTCGCACGTCGCGGGCGTAGAAGTACGCGGCGAGTCCGAACTCCGTGTCGTTTGCCATTGCCACCACCTCGTCTTCCGTCTCGAAGCGGATCAGTGCGGCGAGCGGCGCAAACGTCTCCTCACGCGCAACACGCATGGCCTGCGTGACGCCGGCCATCACCGTCGGCTCGAAGAAGGTGCCGCCAAGCGCGCTGCGCCCGCCGCCGACGATCACCGTCGCACCTTGCGCCATCGCGTCAGCGATGTGCTCCTCGACTTTGGCCACCGCGCGGACGTCTATCAAGGGGCCCTGCGTGACCCCCGGATCGGTGCCACGGCCGAGCTGCAGGGTCGCGACCTTGGCCGCAAGCCGGCGCGCAAACTCGTCATAGACGCCCACCTGCACGTAGAAGCGGTTCGCGCAGACGCAGGTCTGGCCGCTGTTGCGGTACTTGGCGATCATCGCGCCTTCGACTGCCGCATCGAGGTCGGCGTCGTCAAACACGATGAACGGTGCGTTGCCCCCGAGCTCCATCGACATCTTCTTCACCGTGCCGGCGGCGTCGCGCAGCAGTTGCCTGCCGACTTCCGTCGACCCGGTGAACGTGATCTTGGCGACCTTCTCGTTCGCACAGAACTCGGCACCCAGCGTTCCGGCATCGCCAGTGACGACCGAGAACACGCCGGCCGGAAGGCCGGCACGCAGGGCGAGTTCGCCGAGCGCGAGCGCCGACAACGGCGTCTTCGAAGCGGGCTTGAGCACCATCGTGCAGCCGGCCGCGAGCGCCGGGCCAGCCTTGCGGGTGATCATGCCGTTGGGGAAGTTCCAGGGTGTGATCGCGACGCACACACCGACAGGCTGCTTGAGCACGACGATGCGGCTGGCGTCGTTCGCCGGCGGGATGACGTCGCCGTAAATGCGCTTGGCTTCCTCGGCAAACCATTCGAGGTATGCCGCGTTCGCAATGATCTCGCCGCGTGATTCCGCCAGCGGCTTGCCCTGTTCGCGGGTCAGGATCAAAGCAAGGTCGTCGACGTTGGCGACGACGAGTTCGTACCAGCGCCTCAGCGATGCTGAACGCTCCTTTGCGCTGCGGCGCTTCCAGTCCTTCTGCGCCGTATGCGCCGCGTCAATCGCATGCCGCACCTCGCCGGCGCCGAGTCGCGGCACGCGACCGACCAAGGTGCCGTCGGCAGGGTCGGTGACGTCGAACGTGCGGCCGTCGTTGGCACCGATCCAGCGGCCGTCGACGAGGCATTGCTGCTTGAGCAGCGAAGGGTCTTTGAGCTCGAGTTCCATAGAGATTCCGTCGGTCAGCGCAGCGCGACACCGCTGGTCTTGTCGAACAGGTGCGCACGATCCATGGCAATGCCCAGATGCACGGTGTCGCCGGCCTTCGGCGTCTCCTCAGGCGCGAAGCGGGCCACGTGGCGGCGGCCGTCGAACTCAAAAAAGACCAGCGTGTCCGAGCCGAGCGGTTCCACAACGCTCACCTTCACCGCCAAAGTGTCCGATCCGGGCGCCCGTGGGCGCAGGTGCTCGGGTCGCACGCCGAATTGCACGGACTGGCGGTCGCCCAGCGTCGCCGCGCGCGCCGCAGGTAACGGCAACACCAAACCGTCGGTCAGCCGAAGACCACCCTCGCCGCGCCGTGCGTCGAAGAAATTCATCGTCGGTGAGCCGATGAATCCGGCGACAAACGCGTTGGCAGGCTCGTTGTAGACCTGCTGCGGGGTGCCGACCTGCTGCACGATACCCGACTTCAGGATCACAATTCGGTCGGCCATCGTCATAGCCTCAACCTGATCGTGGGTGACGAAGATCATTGTCGTCATCAGCGTCTGCGCGAGTGCCTTGATCTCAGTGCGCACCTCGCCGCGCAGCTTGGCGTCGAGGTTGGACAGCGGCTCGTCGAACAGGAAAACCTGCGGGTTGCGGACCATCGCGCGTCCCATCGCGACGCGCTGGCGCTGGCCTCCCGAGAGCGCCTTGGGCTTGCGGTCCAAGTACTCCGTGATGTGCAGCTGTTCGGCGGCACGCTTCACTCGTCGGTCGATCTCGCCCCTCGGCGTGTCGCGCATCTCCAGTCCGAAGGCCATGTTGTCGTACACGCTCATGTGCGGATACAGCGCGTAGTCCTGGAACACCATCGCAATATCGCGTTGCGCCGGAGGCACGTCGTTAACGCGCCGCTCGCCGATGTACAGGTCGCCGCCGTCGATCGGCTCGAGTCCGGCAATGATGCGCAGCAGCGTACTCTTCCCGCAGCCCGAAGGGCCGACGAATACTACGAACTCGCGGTCCTCGATTTCCAGGTCGATGCCCGGGATCACGGTGACGGCCCCGTAGTTCTTCTTCAGTGCCTTGAGATGAATCGCGGCCATGCTCGTCCCTCAGTCGAACGCCAGCATCGGCTTGACGAGCCCCCCGGCCGCGAAGCGCGCGAACATCTGGGGCAATGCGGCGAGTCCGAATCGCGCGTCGACCAAGCGCCGGTAGCGTGTCTTGTCGCGCCGCAGCCATTCGATGTTGGCGGCGAAGTCCCCGACCGGAAAGTAGAAGGTTCGCACCATGTGAAAGTCCTTGCGTCGAATCGCCTTGTTCTCCTGCACCGGCCAGGGGTTGTCGTTCTCGCCGACCAAGGCCAGTACGCCGCGCGGCGCGACGATCTCCATGCCGAGGCTGCGTGCCGCATGGGCGCCGCTGCATTCGACGATCAGTCGGAACTTGCGCGACGCCTCGCCGACCGGATGGCGCTTCGCGCCGAAAGACTCGGCGAGCGCCAGCCGTTCTTCCTTCAGGTCGGAGACGAAGATCTCGCGGTAGCCGAGGTTCTGAAGCGCGATGATCCCGCCGAGCCCCACGGGCCCCGCGCCCGTGACCAGAACCGGGCCCGGATCATCCGGCGGCGCGAGTCGCATCACGAACCGGATCGCGTGCGCCGTGGTACCGATCGTGTCGAGCAGCAGTGGCGCGAGATCGTCCTCGATATCGTCGGGAACCGGCAACAGGCATTGCTCGGGCACCGCCAGGTACTCGGCATAGCCGCCCGGTTTGTCCCAGCCCATCAGCAGTGAGATCGACTGGCACATGTGCGTGTCGCCGATCGTACAGCTGCTGCACTGTCCGCAGAACACCGGGATGTAGACCAAGGATCGCTGGCCATGCAGCCGGTGGCCGGGTTGCTCGACAATGCCGAAGATTTCGTGGCCGGGCGTGACTGTCGCCCCCTTGATCCAGGGCTTGGTGTCCGAACCGCAAAGTGCCGTACGACGCACGCGCATCAGCACTTCGCCGGCCGAAGGTTCGGGTCGTGGCACTTCAGCCAGCGTGACGCGGCGTTCACCATGGAAAACAGCGGTCTGCATAAGCTTCTCCTTAACCCTTGACGGCGCCGATCGCCAGCCCGGTGACCAACCTCCGTTGCACGACGAATGCCAGCACCAGCGGAGGCAGTGCGATAAGCGTCGCGGCAGCCATCAGCGCGCCCCAGTAGGTGGCGCCTTCACCGATGAAGTTGAACGAGGCGGCGATCAGCGTCTTCGTGTCGCCGTTGGACAGCACGAGCGCGAACAGGAAGTAGTTCCACGAGAAGACGAAGGCTAGGATCGCCGAGACGACCAGTCCCGGCATCACCAGCGGTAACGCAATGCGCCAGAGGATGCGCGGAACAGTGCAGCCGTCGACCTGGGCGCTTTCGAGCACGCTGCGCGGGATGCTATCGAAGAAAGGGAGCAGCACCCAGATCGCAATCGGCATCGTGATCACTGCATGCGTCAGGATCAACGCCCAGTACGAGCCGATCAAACCCAGTTCGCGAAACACCAAGTACCAGGGCAGTAGGAACAGCGTGCCCGGCGCCATGCGAGCGAGCAGCGTCACGGTTGCCGGCCAGGTGATGCGCGTCCAGCTGACCGCAAACGCAGCCGGTACGCCGAACAGCAGCCCGATCAGCGTCGACCCCACCGTGACGACGACGCTGTTCCAGGTGTAGTGGGCGAACGGCGTGGTCTCGAACAGCTGCCGGTAGTTGTCCAGCGTCGGCGAGAAGACGAGTTTTGGCGGATAGGCCGTCACCTGCGACGAGGGCTTGAACGATCCCAGCACCATCCACCCGATCGGCAGCAGGATCAAGATCGCCACGACGACGATCTGCATCGTGTTGAGCCTGCGGATCCAGCGGTCGTCCATCTCCCCCCCCCCTCCTCACCACGTGACGCGCTTGCGCGCCTGCGTCAGCACCAGCACTGCGCCGAGCACGATGGTCGATAGCGTGATCATCAGCGCGCTCGCGTAGCCAATCTCGAAGAATTCGAATCCCTTGCGGAAGCCGTAGATGTTCAGAGTGTTCGACGCGTTGCCCGGACCGCCCTGGGTGGTGATATAGATGATGTCGAAGAAGCGCAGCAGATCCACGCTCCGCAGGATCGCAGCGGTCACGAGCGTGGGCAGCAGGAGCGGCAGGGTGATGCGGCGGAAGATGCGCGCACGCGAAGCGCCATCGATCTGCGCCGCCTCGTAGACGCTCGGCGGAAGACCCTGCAGACCCCCGAGCACGATCAGCGCCACATAAGGTGTCCACTGCCAAGTGTCGATCAAGGCGATAGTCGGAATCACCCAAACTGGAGAGGCAAGCCAATCCGAACGTGGCAACCCGCCTTGCTGCAGCAGCCAGTTGGCCGCGCCGATCGCGGGGTCGAGGATCACCAGCCACATCATGCCCACGACCACCGGTGGCAGCACGAACGGCGAGATCATCAGCGTTCGCACCAGCCCGGACATGCGCTTGGCTCTATGCAGTAGCAGCGCGATCCAGGTGCCCAGGACCAGCTGCAAGGCCAGTGAGAGCAGATAGAGTTCGAAGGTGATCCACAAGCCGTTCCAGAACTCATCGTCGCGCAGCATCGCAACGTAGTTGCCCGCCGCAGCGAAGCGCGGTGGGCTGCCCAAGCTGACCTCATGCAGGCTCAGCCACACGGTGTAGCCGAACGGGAACGCTATCAGCAGCACGGTGAACGCGACCGCCGGTATCGAGAGAGCGTAGAGCTGGCGGCGGGTGCCGATCGACTGGCTCATGGCCTCACCCCGCGAGAAATCCGCCGTCCACGGTCAGCACCGTGCCGTTCACGTAACGCGCGGCAGGCGAGCAGAGGAAGACAGCGCCTGGGGCGACGTCGCTTGGCTGCGCCCATCGGCCGAGAGGGATGCGACTCGCGATGCGCGCGTGGAACGCCTCGTCCTTGCGGCCTTCGGCATTGATGGCGGTCTCGACATATCCAGGTGAGAGTGCGTTGACGCGTATGCCATCGGATGCCCAAGCCATCGCAAGCGACTTCGTCAGCATCACGACCCCGCCCTTGCTCGCACAGTACGCCGGGATCCACGGCAACGCAGCGGTCGCGTTCATCGACGCAATGTTGACGATGGCACCGCCGCCGCGTTCGGCACTGGCCGCGAGCAGCGGCTTGCAGGCGCTGCACAGCCGGAAGGTGCCCGTGAGGTTGACATCGAGCACCCTCTGGAACACCGGCAGCTCGTATTCCTTGTGCCGAACGAGGATGCCGGCGCAGTTGATCAGTGCGTCGAGCCGATCAAGCTCGCCCACGAATGCAGCGATCGTGGCGTCGTCGGTCACGTCCAGCGGCAGCACAGAGAGGCGCTCGTGCACAGGCAGCCGGCACGCAGCGACCGCTGCGGCGTCGACGCCCGTCGCGACTACCTCGCAGCCTTCGTCGAGCAGCGCCGCAACGATCGCCGAGCCGATGTCGCCAGCGCCGCCGACGACCAGCACGCGAAAGTCGGGCGGGAACGCAAACAAGTTCATAGTGGCTAGCCCGTCATTCCTTCGCGATCAGCGCGTTGAGCTTCGCGTCGGCCTCGGCGCAGGCTTGGGCGACGGTTTTCTGCCCGAGGATCAGCTCGTTGATTGCTTGGCCGATGGGCTCACGCGAGGCCGGATTCGCGACGATCGGGTAGCCAACCTCGGACGTCCCGGTCTGCCCGAGTGTGTTGAGCGCGGCGATCCACTCGCGGCGCACGGGCAGCTCGTCGATCCACTTCTTGAAGTCCGGGTCGTCAGCTACGCTGGCGCGCGGCGGCGCAATGCCCTCGAGGGCCATCTTCTCCTCCACCGCGCGGCTGGTCGCCCATTGCAGGAAGTACCACGCGGCTTCCTTGTTCTTGCTGTACGCCGAGACCGACAACGTCCAGCCTATTACCGTCGGCTTACTGCCGGCCGGCCCCGCGGGCAGCGGCATGATGCCGGTGTCGTTCAGCCGCGCTCCGCCGTCCATCACGTTGCGCAACTCATTGCTCGACTCGAAGGCCATCACTGCCCGTCCCTCGCGGTAAAGCGAACTGATCTGCGGGAAGCTGTAGTTGACGACACCGGGCGGGCCATAGTCCTTCAGCAGCTTGCTGTACTCGCCGAGCGCGGCTTGGCCCGCCGGGCTGCACAGCTGGGACTTGCGGTCCTTCATGTAGCTGCCGCCATAGTTGTGCAGGAACACGCTGAAGGTGAACGGCGCCGCCGCCTTCAGCCCGCGGCTGACGAAGGGAGTGACATTCGCGTCGCAGGTCTTCAGTTTGGCGACGGCGACGTCCAGTTCGGCAAGCGTCTTCGGCACCGCGACACCACACTTCTGGAGCAGATCCTTGCGGTAGTAGACGACCGGGCCTTCGATGTTCAACGGCAGTCCCATGACCTTGCCGTCGTAGGTCGCGTCCGCCACCATGCCTGCACTGAGCCCCTTGAAGTCGTAATCCGTCGCGACCGCCCCCTTGATGAAGTCGTTCAGGTCGGCGTACCAGCCGGTCTTCGCGAACTGGAGGCCCTCGCGCGACGGCAGCGACATGAACACGTCGACCTCGTCGCTGCGGGCGTTCATCACCGTCACCAGACGCTGGCGCATCTGCTGTTCCTGGTAGCCGTCGGTCTTGACGTTGATGCCGGTTAGCTTCTCGAACTCGGGCTTCAGCTTGACCAGCGCATTGCCGATCGGGTTGTTGTTGACCAGAAATGTGATCGTCTTGCCTTCGTGCTTGCGCCAGTTGAAGTCCTGCGCCTGCGCGCTCAGCGCGAGCCCCAATGCCAGAGCTGCCGCAGCATGGCCAAACATGGTCCGCATAGAGTCTCCTCAGGTAAACGGAAAACGGTTTCACGATTGTGGCCAAGGCGAAGCTGAGGGTCAACAGATCAACATTGCGAGACGCGGCGTTTTGGGTAGGGGTTTGCCCTTGTTTGCCTCTGATGACTGCAGGTTCAAAACGGAGTATCGTTACCTGAAAACCGTTACATCAGATGAAGACCAAGACTATTGGCATCCGCGACGTGGCACAGCGCGCTGGTGTGTCGATCGCGACCGTCTCGCGGGCCTTGAACAGTCCGGGATCGGTGCGCTCCGAACTGCGCGTGCGCGTCGACGCAGCCGCGCATGATCTCGGCTATGTCCCCGATGCGGCGGCACGTGCGCTGTCTTCACGCCGCACGCGCACGATCGGCGCAGTGATCCCGACGGTAGACAACGCGATGTTTGCGCGCGGTGTGGAGGCACTGCAGCACTACCTGTCGCTCAAGGATTACCTGCTGTTGCTCGCAACCAGCGGCTACGACCCCGAGGTAGAGCAGCGACAGGCACAGAACATGGTCAGCCGCGGTGTCGACGGACTGATTTTGCGCGGCGACGTACATACCGAGGGCCTGCGCCGGCTGCTTGAGACGCACCGCATCCCGTTCGTGAACGTGGGCGTCTATCACCCGGACAAGCCGTACGCTTGTGTCGGCGCCGACAACGAGGCCGCAGCATATCGTGCCTGCCGGCACCTGCTCTCGCTGGGGCATCGACGCATCGGTATGGTTGCCGCGCTCACGCTCCACAACGACCGCGCCTCGGCGCGGGTGCAAGGTGTGCAGCGTGCGCTCAGGGACGCCGGGCTCGCGCTCGAACCGCGCTGGACGATTGAAGTGCCCTACCGCCTCGACGATGCGCGGCAGGCTGCGCGTACGTTGCTGTCCTCGGCAGAAGGCGATCGGCCCACTGCGCTGGTGTGCGGGAATGACGTGATCGCTTACGGCGTTATGCTCGAGGCGGAGCGGCGAGGATTGCGAGTTCCGATGAATCTATCGGTGATGGGTTTCGATGACCTGGAGTGGAGTCGGCATCTGCGGCCCAGTCTCACGACCATGCACCTGCCGACCGACGAGGTGTGGACCCGGGCGGGGGAGTATCTTGTCAATACGCTCGCGGGCCTGCCTGTCACGTGCCACTACGAGGTCGAAGCCTCGATGGTCGTGCGGGAGTCCAGCGGGCCTGCACCGCATGGATAGCCTCGCATGGCAGCGTCGTGCTCACGCCGGAGTTCTTCGGCAGCGGCATCGGGGCTGGGCTGGCAGGCGCCGCTGCGTTGTAAGCGGTAACCCAGCGGCGTTGTTCCCCCGAGCATTGCCGGCTCGAACAATGCGCTCATGTGCAACGACGCGAGGGCGAGGTGAAGCGCAGGCGGCTGGACCTGTCGAGCTGGCGCGAGGTGATGCGCCGCTTCGATGCGGCGGCCCCGCTGCGCAAGTTCCTGCGCCTGAAGCTGGGCCGACGCGAGCGCGAGTGCTTCGGCCGGCGCCCCGCCGCGCCGGTGGCAACACCGAACCAACATGGAGAAACGCATGAAGTACATCGTCTATGAGCGCAGCGAGTCGGGCACGCTCACGCGCACGCATGCCGACGTGAGTCTGCGCAGCGAGGTCCGGCGCGACAGCTACCCGTGGCGCGAGAAGCTGACCGGCTGGCCTGAGCGCAGCGTGTTTTTGGGCGCGGCCGTTCGGCCCTTCCGTCGGCGTGGCCCCTGCATTGCGCCCCGCCGCGCCGGCTTCGATGGGGCAGCGGCGATGAGCGCACACCTGAACGGGCCGATCGACGATCCGGCGAGCTGGGCGCCCCACATCGGCGACGCCGAGGCCGTGCGCTAGCTGGTGCGTGCGGCCGTGTCGGCGATGTGCACGCTTGAATACGGCCCGCGCTGCGTCAACCCCGAGGAAATCGGCACGCACCTTGACCTGGCGAGGATCGAAGGCGAGCTGCGTGCGGCGCTGGCGAAGCTGGGGCACCCAGCCGCGACTGCGCCGGCCCGCTCGCACGCGGCCGACGCGGGCCAGCCGCCCGGCGCCGCGTGAAGCGAGGCACGCTGCAGACGAGTTGAGTTTTCGCCGCGCCTAGGAGCGTGGGCGGCAGATTTCTGCGACGCCCATGATGTTGACCATCGGCCGCGGCACTGCGGTGATGGGGCCAGCGTTCGCCGCGTAGCGCGCCGGCTGCGGGCTATGCGGGCGTCGATTG
>JAFECX010000061.1 GCA_018241895.1 Pseudomonadota bacterium | reverse complement strand
TGGTGCATGACTCGCTCCCCGGCCGCTATTCTCATTGCTCATTGCTCATTGCGATCGCGACGCCACAGGCGTCGGGCCGCCGGTGCGAGGCCGCGCACCCCCCGCCGGCCTCGCTCGATACAGTACGAGATCCTCTGCCGAAGCACCGGCCGACCCCCGCGATCACACCCGACGACCTCAAGCGACGGCCTCGAGCGATGTGGATGCGTGCCTGCACCTTGCTGCTGCTGGCCGTGCTCGGCATGCCCGCAACGGCCGTGCCCGACACGATGGCGCAGCGCGCCAAGGCCTGCACCGGCTGCCACGGCCCGCAGGGCCGCTCGCGCCCGGACGGCTACGTGCCGCGCCTGGCCGGCAAGCCGGCAGGCTACCTGTATGCACAGCTGCGTGCGTTTCGCGAACGACGGCGCCGGCACGACATCATGGAGCAGCTGCTCGAGAACCTCGACGACGCGATGCTGCACGAGCTGGCCGATCACTTCGCCGCGATGCAGCTGCCCTATCCGCGGCCGACCACCACGCTGCCCGCCGCCGGTGACGCGCAGCGCGCCGAGGCGCTGGTGCGCCACGGCGATGCGGCGCGCGAGCTGCCCGCCTGCGCCGCCTGCCACGGCACGGCACTGACCGGCACCGCACCGGCGGTGCCCGGGCTGCTCGGCCTGCCGCCCGACTACATCAACGCGCAGCTGGGTGCGTGGCGCACCGGCCAGCGGCAGGCGCAGGCGCCCGACTGCATGGCCCGGATCGCCGAGCGCTTGCCGCTCGAGGACGTGGCGCGCGTCGCACGCTGGCTTGCCGCACAGCCGCTGCCCGCCGACACGCGGGCCTCGACCGTGGCGCCACCGCGCTGGCCGCTGCACTGCGGGAGCGTCGCGCGATGAACCTGCGCGTGCCGCCGCACGGCAGGCTGGCGCTGCCGCGCCTGATCGTGCTGCTCGCGGCCGGCGCGTTGCTCTGCGCGGGCGTGCGTGGAGCGGGCGCATCGGACCGCGCCGTGATCGATGGCAACGCAGCCGGGCGCATCGCAGCCGGGCGCGCGGCAGGTGATCGCGCGGCAGGTGATCGCGCGGCAGGTGATCGTGCGGCAGGTGATCGTGCGGCAGGTGATCGCGCGGCAGGTGATCGTGCGGCAGGTGATCGTGCGGCAGGTGATCGTGCGCTTGCGGATCCCTCGATTGCCAGGCAAGCGCCCGGCCCGCGCGCATCCAGGCCACAGGACCCGGCCGGCGTCGTCGCACGCGGCGCCTACCTCGCCCGCCTCGGCAACTGCGAGGGCTGCCACAGCACGCCCGGCAGCCGTGCCTACGCCGGCGGGCGCGGCTTGCCGACGCCCTTCGGCACGGTCTACCCCGGCAATCTGACGCCCGATGCCGCCACCGGCCTGGGCCGCTGGAGCGCCGACGAGTTCTGGCGCGCGCTGCACGAGGGGCGCTCGCGCGACGGGCGCCGTCTCGTGCCGGCGTTCCCGTACACGGCGTTCACGCGCCTCACCCGCGCCGACAGCGACGCGCTGCATGCCTATCTGCAGACGCTGCCCGCCGTCGCGCAGCCGAACCGCCCGCACGCGCTGCGCTTTCCGTACGGCACGCAGTTCGCGCTCTGGGCGTGGCAGTGGCTGTTCTTCGAGCCCGCGCCCACCACGCCGGCCGCGGCCGCCCGGACCGCGCGCGGCGAATACCTGGTGCGCGCGATCGGCCACTGCACGGCCTGCCATTCGCCGCGCAACGCGCTGGGCGCCGAGGACGAGTCGCTCGCTGGCGGCGTGATGCCCGGCCAGGGCTGGTACGCCCCGCCGCTGCGCCTGCCGCCCGGCGCCGAGGCACCGCTGGCCGACTTCGTGCAGTTGCTGCGCACCGGGCGCAACGCGCACGGCAGCGCGATCGGGCCGATGGCCGCCGTCGTGCACCGCAGCACGCAGTACTGGTCGGACGCCGACCTCGAGGCGGCGGGGCGCTATCTGCAGTCGCTGCCGCCGCTCGATGGGCCTGTGCGCACGGCGGCCGCCGCACCGGCCCACCTGCTGCTGTCGGGCGAGCGCCTGTACGTCGAACGCTGCGCCGACTGCCACGGCAAGGACGGCCGGGGTGTCGCCGGTGTGTACTCGCCGCTGGCCGGCAACCCGACGGTGCTGCAGCCCGAGCTGCACAACCTGGTCAAGATGCTGCACTACGGCGGCTTCGCGCCGTCGACGGCCGCGTTCCCGCGCCCCTACGGCATGCCGCCGCAGGAATTGAGCGACGAGCAGGCGGCCGCCCTCGTCAGCTACGTGCGCCAGGCGTGGGGAAACGGTGCGCCGGCGGCAAGCGCACTGGATGTCATGCGCGCGCGCTGAAGCCCCGCGCGGCGGGCGCAGCACCGGCTGCCAGCGCGTCGACCTGCGATCGTGCGGACGGCATCGACGTTGGCGTGGCTGGGGTCCCCTCCCCATCCGATGCTGCCGGCTGCGGCGCGCGGATCGATGCCTTGTGCGGCCACAGCGTGAAAGCGGCCGCCGCCAGCAGCACGATGACGACGAACAGCAGCGACAGCGCGAGGCTGCGCCGGCTCGAAGGGGCAGCCGGTGGCGCCATGCGTCGGGTCATCGCCGGGGCTCCCGGATCCGGCCAGCACGCCGGGCCGCCGCCCGCGCCCCGCGCGCGGCGGCCAGCCCGGGCGCCAGCGACGCGGCGCCGGGCCCCCGGATCGCCACACCGCGTGCATGCGCGCCGCCGGCGGCCGGATACACAATGGCGCGGCCCACCACCCGCTGCACCCGTGCGCGCCGCGACGCACGTGCGCGCGAGTGCACCACCAGCCGATCGATGCCTTCCAACGCCGACTCCGGGATGCCCGACCTACCTGCGGGCCAGCTTGCCAGCCGCCCATGCACGATGGGCCATCTTCCCTCTTTCGCGCGGGCTTGTCTGCACCGGCTGCGCCGGGTGGCATCGGCCTTGATCGCGGGTTTGCTCGTGCTGCATGCGCTGGGGGCGGGCGCCTTCGACCTGCAGGGCCATCGTGGCACGCGCGGCCTGGCGCCCGAGAACACGCTCGCCGCCTTCCGTGCCGCGCTGGCGATCGGCGTCGACACGCTCGAGCTCGACGTGCATGCCACGCGCGACGGCGCGCTGGTGATCGCGCACGATCCGCGGCTCAACGCGGCCTTCACGCGTGACGCCGCCGGCCAGTGGATCGACGCCTCGGCGCCCGCCATCATCGAACTCACGCTGGCGCAACTGCAGCGCTACGACATCGGCCGCGCGCGCCCGGGGTCGAAGTACGCGCGCACGTGGCCCGAGCAGCGCGGCCGCGACGGCGAGCACGTGCCCACGCTGGCATCGTTGTTCGAGATGCTGCAGCGCCTCGGCGCGCGCGACGTGCGCCTGAACATCGAGGTCAAGCTGAGCCCGCTCACGCCCGAGCTGACGCCGCCGCCCGAGGACTACGTGCGCTCGCTGCTGGACGTGATCGACGCGCACGACATGGCTGCGCGGGTGAGCATCCAGAGCTTCGACTGGCGCACGCTCGCCCTCGTGCACCGGCTCGCGCCGGGCATCGCCACATCGGCCCTGACGGTGCGTCAGCGCTGGCTGGACAACGTGGGCGACCCGCGCTGGACCGACGGTCTCGTGCTGGCCGAGCACGCCGACTCGGTGCCGCGGATGGTCAAGGCGGCGGGCGCCGCCACCTGGACGCCCTACTTCGGCGACCTGAGCGAGGCGCAGGTCGCCGAAGCCCACGCGCTGGGGCTGAAGGTGGTGCCGTGGACGGTCGACGATCCGGCGGACGTCGAGCGCCTCGTCGCCTGGAAGGTCGACGGGCTGATCACCGACTATCCCGACCGCGCCCGTGCCGTCCTCGTGCGCCTGGGCATCCCCGTGGCGCCAGCGTTGCCGTGAGCGCCGATGCGCTCGCGCTCGTTCACGTCGACGACGCACTCGTGGTCGTCGACAAACCCGCCGGTCTGCCGAGCGTGCCCGCGCGCCTGCCGCCCGGGCACGACAACCTCACCGAGCGCGTGCAGCGCCGCTTCGGCGACGCGCTCGTCGTGCACCGGCTCGACATGGCGACCTCGGGCCTCATGGTCTTCGCGCGCGGCGCGGCGATGCAGCGTGCTCTGTCGATGGCCTTTGCGGCCAGGCAGGTGCGCAAGCGCTACGAAGCCGTGGTCGACGGACTGGTGGCAGGCGCCGAGGGTGTGATCGACCTGCCACTGGCAGCGGACTGGCCGCAGCGGCCGCGCCAGCGCGTCGATCCGCTCCGTGGCCGGCCTTCGCTGACGCGCTGGCGGCTCCTCGGCCGCGACCTGGACGCCCGGTGCAGCCGGCTGGCGCTCGAACCCGTCACCGGGCGCTCGCACCAGCTGCGCGTGCATCTGCTGGCCATCGGGCACCCGATCGTCGGCGATGCACTCTACGCGCCGGCGCTGCGCGCGCCGCGCCTGATGCTGCACGCCACCACGCTGGCCCTGGCGCACCCGGCCAGCGGCGCGCCCCTGGTGCTCACCAGCCCGGCAGCGTTGCCGGCCTCGGCGGTCGGCGCCCCTGCCGAGGTGCCTGCCGCGGTGCCTGCCGAGGTGCCTGCCGCGGTGCCTGCCGCGGTGCCTGCCGCGGTGCCTGCCGCGGCGGTCGTCGCCGTCTGAGGCACCCCCCAGCGCCGGTGGCTCACGCGGCCAGCCAGGCCGCGAGATCGGCCTCGAGCTTGGCCAGGTCGGCCTGGCGCGTGTACATCATGTGGCCCGCGTCGTAGTAGCGATGCTGCACGCGCGCCAGCACCTCGGGCGGCACATCGAGCTGCGCCAGGCTCCAGTCGCTGGCGCTGTACGGCGTGCCGAGGTCGTAGCGCCCGCTGGCGGCGAGCACCTGGAGGTGCGGGTTGCGCCTGAGCGCACGTGCCAGATCGGCGCTGGTCGTGGTGAAACCCGTCTGCGTCGACCCGCAAGGGTCGCCGCGCTGCCAGTTCCAGCTGCGGTTGACGTCACGGTTGAGCACCTCGTAGCGCTGCTCGAGTTCGATGCCCAGCTGCTCGCGGAAGTACGCCATCGCCGCCATCGTGTACGGCGCTGCGGTGGCCTCGATGCCGGGGTCGAATTCGAAGTCGCGCCCACGGCTGGCCGCCAGCGGCCCCGTGCCGCGCGCATCGAGCCGGCCGACCTGCAGGCCGCGCGGGCGCAGCGCCTCGAAGAAGAAATGGTGGTCGGCGATGCGCAGGTTCTTCTCTTCGACCAGCGCGCGCGACAGGCCGGTCAGCTCGGCGATGCGCCGCGCGATGCGCGAGCGCCGGCGCGCGTCCAGGCGCGCCCCGGCCAGCAGGGCCGCGGCGTACTCCTCCTGCACGAACTCCTGCGCGGCCTCGCGCGCCGCCTGCGGCGAGGCCGCAAGCCTGCCCTCGAGCAGCCCGTGGTACTGCGCGACGTTGGCGAATGCCGGCAGGAAGAGCGCGAAAGGCAGGTCGTTGCCGGGCGCGAAGACGATGCTCTGCAGATCCATCGCGCACGACACCAGCACCACGCCGGCCACGCCCACGCCCATGCCGATCAGCTTGTCGGCCAGTGCCGCGCCGCGCGTCGTGCCGTAGCTCTCGCCGGCCAGGTAGACGGTCGAGCCCCAGCGCCGGTGGCGCGTGAGCCACACGCGCATCACCTCGGCCAGCGCGGCCACGTCGCCATCGACCGACAGGAGCTTCTTGCGCGCGCCCTCGCTCGCGCACACCGACCAGCCGGTGTGCGGCGGGTCGATGAAGACGAGGTCGAAGTGCCTGAACCACGACAACGGGTTGTCGACCACCGCGTACGGCCCGCGTGCCGCCGATGCGTCGTCGGGCACGACCACGCGCTTGGGACCGAGCGCGCCCAGGTGCAGCCACACCGACGCCGAGCCCGGTCCGCCATTGAAGGCGAAGCACACCGGCCGCGCCGCAGCGCTGCCGCCTTCGAGCTGATAGGCGGTGGCGAAGACCGCCGCCTCGGGCTCGGCGGCGACGGCCGCCAAGCCCTCGGGCAGCACGGGCAGGAACTCGGCGCTCACGCCGTACGCCAGGCGCTGGCCGCCGAGTTCGATCGCGCCGCTGCTGCGCGCCGCGGGCCGCGCGAGCAGCTTGTCGACATGGCCCGACAGGCGCTTCGCAGCGTCGGCTTCGGGCGCAGTGGCAGGGGCGGGGCTGGCGTCGGCCATGGTGTCTCCGGGCAGGGATGGCGAAGGTCTCGAATGGCAGGAGGTGGATGCGTGCGTGCCTGCGCGCAGCTGCCTTGGGCTGCGCGCGCCGGCGCATGGGCGTGCGCGCGTGGGTCTGCGTGCGCGTGCGCGTGCGCGCTCACGCTCGCGCTGCAACGGAGGGCAATCGCGCACCCGACGTTAGCGCCGGCGCGCTGCGGGTCAATCCACGAGGAAACCCGCGTAGCGCGCCAGATCGACGTTGCCGCCGCTGACGATCACGCCGACGCGCCGGCCGTGCACGTCGATCGTGCCCTCGAGCAGCGCCGCGGCAGCGAGGCAGCCGGTGGGCTCGACCACCATCTTCATGCGCTCGGCGAAAAAGCGCATCGTGCGCACGAGTTGCTCGTCGCTCACCGTCTCGATGCGCGCGACCAGGCGCTGGATGACCGGGAACGTGAGGCGCCCGCTGTGCTGCGTCTGCGCGCCGTCGGCGATGGTGTGCGGCGTCTCGATGTGCACGATCTCGCCGCGCGCGAGGCTCAGCTGCGTGTCGTTGCCGGCCTCGGGCTCGACCCCGACCACCTCGATGCCCGGCACACGCGCATGCGCTGCCACCGCCGAGCCCGCGATCAGGCCGCCGCCGCCGACGCACACGACGAGCAGGTCGAGCGGCCCGACCTCGTCGATCAGTTCGGCCGCCGCCGTGCCCTGCCCGGCCATCACCTGCGCGTCGTCGTAGGGCGGCACCAGCGTCATGCCGCGCTCGGCGGCCAGGCGCGCGCCGATCGCCTCGCGGTCCTCGCGAAAGCGGTCGTAGAGCACGATCTCGCTGCCGCGGCGCCCCGCCTGGTAGCCGCGCGTCGCCGCCAGCTTGGAGCGCGGCGAATCGACGGGCATCACGAGGACGCTGGGCATGTCGAGCAGCCGCGCCGCCAGCGCGATCGCCTGCGCGTGGTTGCCCGACGAATAGGCGATGACGCCGGCGCGACGCTGCGCGGGCGAGAACTGCGCCAGTGCGTTGTAGGCGCCGCGGAACTTGAACGCGCCCATGCGCTGCAGGTTCTCGCACTTGAAGTAGAGCGCGCCGCCGCAGCGCTCGTCGGCCGTGCGCGAAGTGCGCACCGGCGTGCGATGCGCCACGCCCTCGAGCCGTGCGGCGGCACGTTCGATGTCGCCCGGGCCGATGGCCAGGCCGTCGTGCGACGCCGCGCTCGCCATCGTCGTCATGCGCTCGGCCGCGCTGCGGCGCGCAGCGCTGGCCGCTGCGGCCACAACCCAGACCCGAAATGCCATGCCACGCGCGGGCGAGGCGCACTCGCGCGTCGCGGTGAAGCCACACGATCGTTCGTTCCGACGCCTGCGCGCCACATCCGTCTGGAGAGACGACTCCAACGCGCTGTCAGCGCCCCGGCGGCAACCGGCGTTATGGTCACAGAGGTATCTGCGGGACGCGGCCCGCGGCGCGGGACTGAGCTCATGGCACTGGTCGAGATCGTCGAACTGAAATGGCTGCTCGCCGGCATGGGCCTGCGTCTGCACGTCGAGCGGCTGCAGTCGGACCCCGAGTATGCGCGTCGCGTCCTCGAGGTCGCGCAGGACTCCAAGAACGAGGCGCTGCGCAAGGCCGCGGAACGCGTGCGCCGGCGGCTGGCACTCGACGCGGCCTGAGAAGCGCTGCGCGCGCGTGCGCGCAGCGCGCCTGCATCGAGCCAAGCGCAGGACGGGGCACGGGGGCCGAGGGTCGCGCCCGCCTGCGCGGGCCGGCGGCGGCAGGCCGGCACGGTGAGCACGGCGCCGCGGTTTCGTGAACCAGGTCCCGCACCGCCCGCGGCACGCGCGTCGTGCACGAGCGAACACGGTTAGCCTCACCGGCTCCATGAAGCCCGGCAAGCCGAACCCGCTGCTCGAGATCGCGGTGACGATCGCGGCGCCGGCGGCCGTCCTGATGCTGTGCAGCGACGCCGCGCACCTGGGCGCCTTGCGTGCGCTGCTGCTCGCGCTCGCCTTTCCGCTGCTCTGGGGGGCACGGGATGCCTGGCGCCGCCGGCGCCTGAACGCGCTGGCGGTGCTGGGCGTGGCAAGCGCCCTGCTGACCGGCGGCATCGGCGTGCTCGAACTCGACGCGAGGTGGCTGGCGGTCAAGGAGGCCGCGGTGCCCGGCGTCATCGCAGTGGCGGTGCTGGTGTCGACGTGGACGCGCCGCCCGCTCGTGCGCGTGCTCGTCTTCAATGCCGAACTGTTCGACGTCGAGCGGGTGCACGCTGCGCTCGAGGCGCGGCGCGCCGCACCGGCGTTCGAGCGGCGCCTGCGCACCGCAACGCTGCTGCTGGCCGGCACGTTCGTGTTCACCGCCGCGGCCAGCTACGGGCTCACGCGCTGGGTCGTCACGAGCCCGGCCGGCAGCGAGGCCTTCAACACCGAACTCGGCCGGCTCACGTTGCTCAGCTATACGCTCGTCGCGCTGCCGGCGATGGCGATGATGATGGCGCTGCTGCTGTGGCTGGCGCGTGGCGCGAAGGCGCTCACCGGTCTCGGGCTGGCCGACATGCTGCGCGGCTGACGCGCGCGCGGCGCGCGGCGCGCCGCCCCCGGCCACGCGCGCACCACGGACGACGCGCGCTGCGTTGCAGGTGCCTAGAATGCGGCGCCACGCCACACCCCCATCGAAAATGCGCCTTTCCCGGCACGACCCCGAGCGCCGCCATGTGCTGTGGGCGCTTGCCGGTGCCGCGCTGGTGCGGGCCTTGCCCGCCATGGCACTCGGGCCGCCGAGCGGGCCGGTGGTGCTCACGGTCAGTGGCGCGAGGCGCGGCAGCAACGACACGCAGGCCATCGAGTTCGACCTCGCCATGCTGCAGCAGCTGCCGCAGGCGAGCTACGCGACGCGCACGCCCTGGTACCCGCAACCGCGCCGCTTCAGCGGGCCGCTGCTGCGCGACGTGCTCGGGGCCGCCGGCACCGAGGGCGAGACCCTGCGCCTGATCGCGCTGAACGACTACTACGTCGACATCCCGGCCAGCGATGCAATGCACTACGACGTCGTGGTCGCGCTGCGGCTCGACGACAAGGCGATGACCGTGCGCGACAAAGGCCCATTGCTCGTGATGTACCCGTTCGACGCGCAGCCCGAACTGCGCACCGCGACCTTCTACAGTCGTGCGGCATGGCAGCTGCGTTCGATCCAGGTGCGCTAGATCCGGGCGCGGCACCGCGCCCGCGGCTGTCGTGGCTGGTCGCCATCGGCGCCGGGCTGCTGGTCGCACTGGTGGTCACCGGCTTCGTGCAGTGGCGCCAGCACGCGATGCTGCGCCAGGCGGTGAGTTCGTCGGAGGACATGCCGGCGGTGCTGGTCTTCCAGGCCGAGTCCGAGTACCGGCGGCTGCGCGAGGCCTGGCTGCGCGCGGCCGGGCACGCGCCCGCCCCCGACCGCGACGCATTGATGCTGCGCTACGAGATCTGGGTCAGTCGCATCGACTTGCTCGACAGTCCCAACGCACGACGTCTGATCCGCGCCGATGCCGAGTCGGTGCGCACCGTGCAGCGCATCCGCGCCACCGTCGCCGCCATCGATGCCGCACTGGCTGCCGCCGGCCCCGAGGGACCGGACCGCGCGCTGGTGCAGCAGCTGTGGCCGGCGCTGGATGCGCTCGGCGCGCCCGTGCATGCCATGACGATGTCGGTCACGCACAGTCTGGCCGCGGCCAGCGCCGAGCGCATGGCCGCGGTGCGCGCGCAGAACCAGCTCGGTCTGGGCCTGATCATCTTCCTCGGCGTGCTGACAATCGCCTTCGCGCTGGTCGCGATGCGCCACGTGCGCCAGTTGCGCGAGCGCCAGCGCGTGCTCGAGCAGCTCGCCGCCAGCCTGCGCCAGGCCCGGCGCGAGGCCGAGAGCGCCAGCGAGGCCAAGAGCGCGTTCCTGGCCAACATGAGCCACGAGATCCGCACGCCCTTCCACGGGCTCATGGGCATGCTGTCGCTGCTGCGCGAGACCGGGCTCACGCCCCGGCAGATCGACTACCTGCGCACCGCCACCGAGTCGGCCGACCACCTGCTGGCCATCGTCAACGACGTGCTGGACATGTCGCAACTCGAAAGCGGCCGCATGACGCTGGCTCCGGGCGCGCTGGAGCTGCGCGCGCTGCTGCGCGACGTCGAGGCCCTGATGCGCCCGCAGGCGCACGCCAAGCAGTTGACGCTGCATCTGCACGCCGACCCCGGGGTGCCCGAGCGCATCGTCGCCGACGCGACGCGCGTCAAGCAGATCCTGTTCAACCTGCTGTCCAACGCGATCAAGTTCTGCGAACAGGGCGCGGTGGCGCTGGACGTGCACCGGCTTGCCGACGTGCACGGCCGCGCGCTGCTCGAGTTCGTCGTCTCCGACACGGGCATCGGCATGAGCGACGACACGATCGCCAGACTGTTCAGGCGCTTCGAGCAGGGCGACAGTTCGACCTCGCGGCGCCATGGCGGCACCGGCCTGGGTCTGGAGATCTCGCGCAACCTGGCGCGGCTGATGGACGGCGACATCACGGTGCGCAGCCGTCCGGGCGAAGGCAGCGTCTTCACGTTCCAGATGCCGCTGCTCGCGGCCGAGGAGCCGGCGGCGGCGCCGCGCCCGGCCGCACCCGCCGGCGACGCGGCGGCGCGCGCGCTCGACGTCCTGGTGGCCGAGGATCATCCGGTCAACCGCCAATACATGGCCGCGCTGCTCGACAACCTCGGACATCGCGCGCACTTCACGGCCAACGGCGAGGAGGCGGTGCAGGCCGCACGCGAGCGCCGCTTCGATGTCGTGCTGATGGACCTGCACATGCCGCTGCTCGACGGCGCGGCCGCCACGCGCGCCATCCGCGCGCTTGCCGACCCGAAGGCGGCCGCAGTGCCGATCGTCGCGCTGACCGCGGATGCCTTCCCCGAGACGCGCGAGCGCTGCCTGATCGCCGGCATGAACGACTACCTGACCAAGCCGGTGAGTCCGTCCAAGCTCGCTGCAACGCTGCGGCGGCTGTTCGGTGCCGCCGCCGGCGTCTGCACCGACGCCACCCCGGCCCCGACACCGTCGCCCGACGGGCAGGCTCCGCTGATCGACGAGAACACGGTGGCGATGGCACTGCAGGTCATGCCGCGCGAGCGTCTGGCGGCGATGGTCGAGACCTTTCTCGCGCAGGGGCCGGCCACCGTACTGCGCCTGCGCAGCGCGGTGCGCGACGGCCAGCCGCTGGACCTGCGCGTGAACGCGCACGCAGCCAAGGGCGCGGCACTCAACCTCGGACTCGCGGCCCTCGCCGCGGTGGCCGAGGCGTTGCATGAGGGGGCTTCGCACCTGCCGGCACACGAGATCGCGCGCCTCGTGCAGCGCTTCGAGGATCTGCTGACGCCGACCCGGCACGCCGCGGCGGCGCTGGGCCTGGCGGATCGTCGCTGGAAGGCCGACGCCGACGCCGTGCCGCATTAGCCGTGCCGACGGCTCGGGCACGACGCGGATGCCGGAGCCGGGCCGCCGTGGCTTGCGCTCCGCGCCACCCGTCACACGATGACGGGCTCGGGCTCGAGGCGGATGCCGAAGCTGCAGCGCTGTGGCATCCGCCGCGCCCGCCCGTCACACGATGACGGGCTCGGGCTCGAGGCGGATGCCGAAGCGTCCGTAGACGCTTTCCTGGATGGCGCGGGCGAGGGTCACGACTTCGGCGCCGCTGGCGCCGCCGCGGTTGACGAGCACCAGGGCCTGCCGCTCGTGCACCGCGGCGCGGCCGACCGACTTGCCCTTCCAGCCGCAGGCGTCGATCAGCCAGCCGGCGGCGAGCTTGCAGCTGCCGTCGGCCAGCGGGTAGTGCACGATCGCCGGGTCGCGCCCGATGATGTCGCGGCACTGCTCGGCACTCACCACCGGGTTCTTGAAGAAGCTGCCGGCGTTGCCCAGCAGCGCCGGATCGGGCAGCTTGGCGCGCCGGATCGCGCACACCCAGTCGAAGACGGTGCGCGCGTCGGGAGCGTCGATGCCGCTGTCGGCGCGCTTACGCTCGAGGTCGAGGTAGCCCAGCACCGGCTGCCACGGCCGCGGCAGGCGCAGCCGCACGCGCGTGATGAGCGATTTGCCGGCCAGGCCACCGAAGCCTTGCTGCTTGAACACGCTGTCGCGATAGCCGAAGCGGCACGCGGCACCGTCCAGCGTCACCGTGCGGCCGGTGACCAGATCCACGGCGTCGAGCGCGTCGAAGCGCTCGGCCAGCTCGAGGCCGTAGGCGCCGATGTTCTGCACCGGCGCCGCGCCCACGGTGCCGGGAATCAGCGCCAGGTTCTCCAGCCCGGGCCAGCCCTGCTCCAGCGTCCACGCCACGAGATCGTGCCAGCGCTCGCCGGCGCCGGCCTCGACGATCCAGGCCTCGGGCGTCTCGCACACGAGGCGCCGGCCCATGACCTCGACCTTGAGCACGACCGCGCTCACGTCGCGCGTGAAGACGATGTTGCTGCCACCGCCGAGGACGAACTTCGCCGCGCGCCCGTATTGCGGATGATCGACGACGCGGCGCACGTCGGCTTCGCTGGCGATGCGGATGAGCGTCGCCGCAGCGGCCGGCAGGCCGAAGGTGTTGAACTCGCGCAGGCTCGCGCGCCGGCACACGTCGAGTGCGGCGGCGGCGCCTTGCGGCGTCTGCGGGGCCGGGGCCATGTCGGCATTCTGATCGAAAGCCCGCACGTGCCGCGCCGGCGTTGCCTGCACGCCGGCGCCGCGTCCGCGCCGCATCGTCGCGCCCGCCCCGGCGCGCAGGCGCCGCGGCGGGCCGCGGCGCGAACGCTCGTGCTACAAACCGCTCGCCGCCACTGTGCGCATTGCGCCCCATCGCCATGGACCTCCAATTCACCGCCGCGGAACTGGCCTTTCGCGCCGAGATCCGCGCCTGGGTGGCCGAGAACCTGCCCGCGGACATCAGCCGCAAGGTGCACGGTGCGCTGCGTCTGACGCGCGAGGACATGCAGCGCTGGGCACGCATCCTCGGCCGCAAGGGCTGGCTCGGCTGGGGCTGGCCCAGGCAGTTCGGCGGCCCGGGCTGGAGTGCCGTCGAGCGTCATCTGTTCGAGGAGGAGTGCGCGCTCGCCGGCGCCCCGCGCGTGGCGCCCTTCGGCCCGATCATGGTGGCGCCGGTCATCATGGCCTTCGGCTCGCCCGAGCAGCAGCGCCGCTTCCTGCCCGGCATCGCCAGCGGCGACGTCTGGTGGAGCCAGGGCTACAGCGAGCCGGGGTCGGGCTCGGACCTGGCGAGCCTGCGCACGCGCGCCGAGCGCGTCGCGACGGGCACGGGCGACAAGTACGTCGTCAACGGCCAGAAGACCTGGACCACGCTCGGGCAGTACGGCGACTGGATCTTCTGCCTCGTGCGCACCCGCACCGAGGGCAAGCCGCAGAGCGGCATCAGCTTCTTGCTGATCGACATGAAGAGCCCGGGCGTGAGCGTGCGGCCGATCGTGCTGCTCGACGGCGAGCCCGAGGTCAACGACGTGTTCTTCGACGACGTCGAGGTGCCGGCCGAGAACCTCGTCGGCGAGGAGAACAAGGGCTGGACCTACGCCAAGTACCTGCTGGCGCACGAGCGCACCAACATCGCCGACGTGAACCGGGCCAAGCGCGAGCTCGAGCGCTTGAAGCGCATCGCGCAGGCCGAAGGCGTGTGGGACGACGTGCGCTTTCGCGACCAGATCGCGCTGCTCGAAGTCGACATCGTCGCGCTCGAGATGCTCGTGCTGCGCGTGCTGTCGGCCGAGAAGAGCGGCAGGCAGTCGCTCGACATCGCCGGCCTGCTGAAGATCCGCGGCAGCGAGATCCAGCAGCGCTACACCGAGCTGATGATGCTGGCCGCCGGCCCCTACGCGGTGCCCTGCATCCGCGAGGCGATGGACGCGGGCTGGCAGGGCGACCCGGCCCTGGGCGGCCCGTGGCCGGGCGGCGCGGCGCACTGCGCGCCGCTGGCGGCAACCTACTTCAACTACCGCAAGACGACGATCTACGGCGGCTCGAACGAAGTGCAGCGCAACATCGTCGCGCAGACCGTGCTCGGCAGCTGAGGAGCGGCAGGACCATGGATTTCGATTTCACCGACGAGCAGCAATCGCTGCGCGACGCCGTGCGGCGCTGGGTCGACAAGGGCTTCGCGTTCGAGCGCCGGCATGCGTTGGCGCGAGCCGGCGGCTGGACGCGCGCGCTGTACGCCGAGCTGGCCGCCATCGGGCTCACCGGCCTCGTCGTCCCCGCGCGTCACGGCGGCCTGGGCCTGGGCGCCGTCGAGGCGATGGTCGCGTGCGAGGAACTCGGCCGCGGTCTCGTCAACGCGCCCTACGTGCACGGCGCGCTCGTCGCGCCGGCGCTGCTGGCGGCGGCACCGGCGGCGCTGCAGGCGGCCTGGCTGCCGCGCATGGCCGGCGCCGAGGCGCTGGTGGTGCTCGCACACCAGGAGCGCGGCGCGCGCTACGCCTTGTACCACGGCGGCACCGAAGCCGTCGCGCGCGCAGGCGGGCACGTCCTCACCGGCAGCAAGAGCATCGTGCCGGCCGGCGACGAAGCCGATGCCTACATCGTGCCGGCACGCCTGGCCGCAGGCGCCGCCGAGGCGGCGCCGGTCGGCCTCTTCCTGGTCGACAAAGCCGCTGCCGGCCTCACGCTGCGCGGCTATCCGACCCAGGACGGCGCGCGCGCTGCCGAGCTGACGCTGCGCGAGACGCCGGCCGCGCTCGTCGCCGCCGAGGGCCGGGAGCTGCTCGAGCGCGCCGTCGACATCGGCATCGCCGGTGTGTGCGCCGAGGCCGTGGGCCTGATGGATCGCCTCGTCGAGCTCACCGTCGAGTACATGAACACGCGGCGCCAGTTCGGCGTCACGCTGGCCAGCTTCCAGGCGCTGCGCCATCGCGTCGCCGACATCAAGATGCAGCTCGAGCTCGCGCGCTCGATGAGCTACTTCGCCAGCCTCGTGCTCGGCGCGAGCGCCGACAAGCGCCGCCACGCCGTCTCGCAGGCCAAGGTGCAGCTCGGCCAGTCGATGCGCTTCGTCGGCCAGCAATGCGTGCAGTTGCACGGCGGCATCGGCATCACCGACGAATACCTGGGCAGCCACTACTTCAAGCGGCTCACGATGCTCGAGCTCGCCTTCGGCGACACGATGCATCACCTGGGCGCCGTCAGCCGCGGCCTGCGCGCCAGCGCTGGGGTGTTCGCGTGACGCGTGCCGCCGCACGCAGCCGGCTGGCGCTGGCGCCGGGTGCCATCACCGATGTCGCCGGCCTGGCCGTCGGGCACGCCGCCTGCACCGGCCGGCCCAGCGGCTGCACCGTGGTGCTGTGTCCGCAAGGGGCGAGCGCGGGCGTCGCCGTGCGCGGCGGCGCGCCGGGCACGCGCGAGACCGATCTGCTGCGCCCCGAGAACACGGTGCAGCAGGTGCATGCCGTGCTGCTCACCGGCGGCAGCGCCTTCGGTCTGGACGCGGCGGGCGGGGTCATGCGCTGGCTCGACGAGCGCGGCCACGGCGTCGTCGTCGGCCCGGCGCGCGTGCCGATCGTGCCCGCCGCGGTGCTGTTCGATCTGTGGCTGGGCGACCCGCGCATCCGCCCCGACGCCGACACGGGCTATGCCGCGTGCATGGCGGCATCGACCGCGCCGCCGGCGCAAGGCAACGCCGGCGCCGGGCTGGGCGCCACCGTCGGCAAGCGGCTGGGCCCCGAACGCGCGATGAAGGCGGGCATCGGCACCGCCTCGCTGCACGGCGGCGGCTTCACGGTCGGGGCGCTGGTGGCCGTCAACGCCGTGGGCAACGTCGTCGATGCGGACGGCAGCGTGCTCGCCGGCGTGCGCCGCGGCGACGGCACGGGCGTCGCGCCGCTGCCCGAATCCCTCATCGGCGCCGACGCCGTCGGCCCGGGCCAGGCGACGACGATCGGCGTCGTCGCCACCGACGCACAGCTCGGCAAGGCCGAGGCGACGCAGCTCGCGTCGCTGGCGCACCACGGCCTGGCGCGCGCCGTCAACCCGCTCAGCATCAACGACGGCGACAGCTTCTTCGCGCTGGCCACCGGCACCAGCGCGCGCCGCGGCGACCTCACGCTGCTCGGCGCGCTGGCCGCCGAGGCCGTGTCGCTGGCCATCCGCAACGGCGTGCGTGCCGCCACCGGCCTGGCCGGGGCGGGGCTGCCCGCACTGCCGGCGCTGCGCGACCTGCCGGCGCGCTGAACGCCGGGGGCCCGGCGCCGGCCCGACGGGCCCGTGGTGCGGCCCGTGGTGCGGCCCGTGGTGCGGCCCGTGGTGCGGCCCGTGGTGCGGTCCGTGGTGCGGTCCGTGGTGCGGTCCGTGGTGCGGTCCGTGGTGCGGCCCGTGGTGCGGCCCGTGGTGCGGCCCGTGGTGCGGTCCGTGGTGCGGCACGTGCGCGGCGCACGGATGCCGCGCTGACGCACGCCGGCCGCGCCCGCGGCACGGGGCATGCGCTCGCGCTGCAGACTGCGCAGCAGACCCGGCGCCAGACCCCGCTCGCACGATGCCCGTCCTGCGCCACGGATAATCGGCCGCCATGCAAGTGTTCCGTGGCGTGGGCCACCCGGCGCTCGCCGAGCGCGCCCACGCGGTGACGATCGGCAACTTCGACGGCGTGCATCGCGGTCATCAGGCGATGCTCGCGCTGCTCACGAACGAGGCGCGTCACCGCGGCGTCCCCTCGTGCGTGCTGACCTTCGAGCCGCACCCGCGCGACTTCTTCGCCCGCCGTGCCGGCAAGGCCGGACTTGCGCCGCCGCGCGTTGCCACGCTGCGCGACAAGCTGGCCGAGATCGAGCGCTGCGGCGTCGAGCGCACCGTGGTGATGCGCTTCGACGCTGCGCTGGCGGCGATGAGCCCGCAGGGCTTCATCGACGAGGTGCTGGTGCGGGGCCTGCACGCGCGCTACCTGCTGGTCGGCGACGACTTCACCTTCGGCGCGCGGCGCGCCGGCAACTACGGCACGCTCGACGCTGCCGGTCCGACGGCCGGCTTCGACGTCGCGCGCATGATGAGCTACGAGGTGCACGGCCTGCGCGTGTCGAGTTCGGCCGTGCGCGACGCGCTCGGCGCCGGCGACATGGCGCAGGCCGCAGCGCTGCTCGGCCGCCCCTATGCGATCAGCGGCCGCGCCCAGCACGGGCGCAAGCTCGGGCGCGAGCTGGGCTTTCGCACGCTGAACCTGCGCTTCGGCCACGCACGACCCGCGGCCAGCGGCATCTTCGTCGTGCGCGTGCACGGCCTGGTCGAGCGGCCGCTGCCGGGCGTCGCCAGCCTCGGCGTGCGACCGACGGTCGAAGACGCCGGACGCGTGCTGCTCGAAGTCCATTGCCTCGAGTGGCCCGCCGCGCTCGGCACCGACGGCGGCTACGGGCGGCTGCTGCGCGTCGAGCTGCTGCACAAGCTGCACGACGAACTCCGGTACGAATCGCTCGCGGCGCTGCGCGCGGGCATCGAGGCCGACACGCAGCAGGCGCGTGCCTGGTGGCGGCGTCACGACGGCGCCGCACCGGCGCCGCACGGCGACGCCACGTCGGACGGCGCGGATAAAATTCCTTCCTAGATGCACCGCCAGCGCCCCACCTTCGATCGCCCGCATTGCCACGCCCGGACGCGCCGGCAGTGCACGCGCGACCGAATTCGCTGCGCCTGCCGCTGAGCCGGCAGCGCCTGCGAGTCTTGCCCCGGGCAAGCCGGGGCACCTCGGGTCCGCGCCGGCGACCCGCCCGCAACGCCGCCTCGCACCCGACGCGATCCACGCCGCCGCACGCACCGCGGCCCCGAGACCATGAGCACGACCCCCGACTACAAGGCCACGCTGAACCTGCCCGACACGCCGTTCCCGATGCGCGGCGACCTGGGCAAGCGCGAGCCCGGCTGGATCCAGGCCTGGAACGACAGCGGTCTGTACCGGCGCCTGCGTGACGCGCGCCGCGGCGCGCCGCTGTTCGTGCTGCACGACGGCCCGCCGTACGCCAACGGCACGCTGCACATCGGCCACGCCGTCAACAAGATCCTCAAGGACATGGTGGTCAAGTGCCGCCAGCTCGCCGGCTTCGACGCGCGCTACATCCCCGGCTGGGACTGCCACGGCCTGCCGATCGAGAACCAGATCGAGAAGGACCACGGCCGCGGCCTGCCGCGCGAACAGGTGCAGGCGCTGGCGCGCGCCTACGCCACCCGGCAGATCGCGCAGCAGATGGCCGACTTCCAGCGCCTGGGCGTGCTCGGCGACTGGGAGCACCCGTACCGCACGATGGACCGCGCCAACGAGGCCGGCGAGATCCGCGTCCTCGAGCGCCTGATGGAGCGCGGCTTCGTCTACCGCGGCAGCAAGCCGGTGTACTGGTGCTTCGACTGCGGCAGCTCGCTGGCCGAGTTCGAGATCGAGTACGCCGACAAGCCGAGCACCACCGTCGACGTGATGTTTGCGGCCGCCGAGCCCGAGCGCCTGGCCGCCGCGTTCGGGCTGGCCACGCTGCCCAAGCCGGCCTACGCCGTGATCTGGACCACCACGCCGTGGACGCTGCCGGCCAACCAGGCGCTCAACCTCAACCCGCACCTCCAGTACGCGCTGGTGGACACGCCGCGCGGGCTGATGCTGGTGGCCGCCGATCTGGTCGAGCGCTGCCTCGCACGCTGGGGCCTCGCGGGCTCGGTGCTGGCGCGCACGACGGGCGAACGCCTGGCCGGGCTGCACTTCCAGCACCCGCTGGCACAGGTGCACCCCGGCTACGCGCGCACGGCGCCGGTGTATCTGGCCGACTACGCCACCGCCGAGGACGGCACCGGGGTCGTGCACAGCTCGCCCGCCTACGGCGTGGAGGACTTCAATTCCTGCATCGCGCACGGCATGAAGCACGACGAGTTGCTCAACCCGGTGCAGGGCAACGGGCGCTACGAGGACGCGCTGGCGCTGTTCGGCGGCATGGACATCTGGAAGGCCAACGCGCGCATCGTCGAAGTGCTGGGCGCGAGCGACCGCCTGCTGGCGAGCGGCCCGCTGGTGCACAGCTACCCGCACTGCTGGCGCCACAAGACGCCGGTGATCTACCGCGCCGCGGCGCAGTGGTTCGTGCGCATGGACGAAGGCGACGGCGTGTGCACCGTCGACAAGGCCCCCGCCACCTTGCGCCGCACCGCGCTCGATGCCATCGAGCAGACCGCGTTCTATCCGGAAAGCGGCCGCGCGCGGCTGCGCGACATGATCGCCAACCGCCCCGACTGGTGCATCAGCCGCCAGCGCAACTGGGGCGTGCCGCTGCCGTTCTTCCTGCACAAGGTGACGGGCGAACTGCACCCGCGCACGCTCGAGTTCGTCGAGCGCGCGGCTGCGCTCGTCGAGCAAGGCGGCGTCGAGGCCTGGAGCCAGCTCGACGCGCACGAGTGGCTGGGCAGCGACGGCGAACACTCGGCCGCGCACTACACCAAGAGCAACGACATCCTCGACGTCTGGTTCGACTCGGGCTCGACCTTCGCCCACGTGCTGCGCGGTTCGCACCGGGGCACGCCCGACGATCCCAGCCATCACGAGACGGGCCCCGAGGCCGACCTGTACCTCGAGGGCCACGATCAGCACCGCGGCTGGTTCCACAGCTCGCTGCTGGTGGCCTGCGCGCTCGAGGGCCGCGCGCCCTACCGCGGCCTGCTCACGCACGGCTTCACCGTCGACGGCCAGGGCCGCAAGATGAGCAAGAGCCTGGGCAACTTCGTCGAGATGCGCACGGTGGCCGCCAGCATGGGCGCCGAGATCATCCGCCTGTGGTGCGCCGCCACCGACTACTCGGGCGACCTGTCGATCGACGACAGGATCCTCGCGCGCGTCGTCGACAGCTACCGGCGCATGCGCAACACGCTGCGCTTCCTGCTCGCCAACACGAGCGACTTCGATGCCGCCAAGGATGCCGTGCCCGCAGGCGAGCTGCTCGAGATCGACCGCTGGGCGCTGGCGCGCACGGCCCGGCTGCAGGCCGAGATCGTCGCGCACTACGGGCGCAACGAGTTCCATCCGGTGGTGGCGAAGGTGCAGGTCTTCTGCGCCGAGGATCTGGGCGCGTTCTACCTCGACGTGCTCAAGGACCGCCTGTACACCACGGCCGCCGGCTCGCACGCGCGGCGCTCGGCGCAGACGGCGCTGTGGCACGTCACGCACGCGATGCTGCGCTGGATGGCGCCCTTCCTCAGCTTCACCGCCGAGGAGGCCTGGGCCCTGTTCGGCGGCAGCGGCGAGTCGATATTCACCGAAACCTTCTGGCGCTTCGACGCCGCACCCGGCGCTGGCGACGACACGGCCGCGGCGCTGCTCGCCCGCTGGGCGCGGCTGCGCGAGCTGCGCGAGGCGGCCAACAAGGAGATCGAGGCCCAGCGCGGCGCCGGCGGGTTGGGCTCGTCGCTGCAGGCCGAGCTGGCGATCACGGCACCGGCGCCCGACCACGCGCTGCTCGCCTCGCTCGGCGAGGACCTGAAGTTCGTCTTCATCACGTCGCGCGTGACGCTGGCTGCAGGCGACGCGCTGGCGATTGCCGTGACGCCGAGCACGGCGCCGAAGTGCCAGCGCTGCTGGCACTGGCGCGACGACGTCGGCCACGACGCAGCGCACCCGCAGCTGTGCGGCCGCTGCACGAGCAACCTGTACGGCGCCGGCGAGGCGCGGCAGTTCGCGTGAGCCGGCGTCCGGCCGCGGGCAGCCTGACGATCTGGCTCGGGCTGGCGCTCGTCGTCGTCCTCGCCGACCAGCTCACCAAGACGCTCATCATCGGCTGGTTCCACCCGGGCGAGGTCCGCCCGGTGTCCTCGTTCTTCAACCTCGTGCGCGTGCACAACGCCGGCGCCGCGTTCAGCTTCCTGGCCGGCGCCGCGGGCTGGCAGCGCTGGTTCTTCGTCGCGCTCGGCCTCGCCGCCTCGGCCTTCATCGTCTGGATGATCCGCGCGCACCCCGAGCAGCGGCTGTTCTGCTTCGCGGTCAGCATGATCATGGGCGGCGCGCTGGGCAACGTCGTCGACCGGCTGCTGCACGGTCACGTGGTCGACTTCCTGCAGTTGCGTTTCGCCTTCCTCGAGCCGCTCTTTGCCGGCGGCTACTTCCCGAGCTTCAACCTCGCCGACAGCGCCATCACCATGGGCGCGGTGGGCCTGGTCGTGGACGAGTTGCTGCGCGTGCGGCGCTCGCGGTAGGAACGCGCCCGCAGCGCGCGCCAGGACTGCACCCGAAGCGGCTGAAGGCTGCGCCAGCGGTGGCGGGCACGCATCGGGCGAACGGCCACGGCCCACCCGCATCGGCATCGGCATCGGCATCGGCATCGGCATCGGCATCGGCATCGGCATCGGCATCGGCATCGGCATCGCTGCCGGACAGCACACCTCAGCGCGACGCCGATTGCGCGCGCTCAACCGCGCGCGAGCGTCCCGGCGCCAGCATCACCGTCGTGAAGAGGCAGGATCGGCTCGCCCAGGCGCCGCGGCCCGCTGCGCACGGCGGGCGCGGCGAGCCGGTCGTGCCACCGGAGGCCGGGAACGTCGTGCCGTTCGCGGATGGCCGCGGCAGCAACCCCGCGAGCCCGCGCCCTCGATGGATGGCCGAGCGGCTGGCAACGCCGCTGTGCGACGATCGGCTCGGCGGGACCCATGCGGGCGATCGCGGGAGGCGTTCGACATGCCGCTGCTCGCCGCGTCGTGGCCCGCACGGCTTGCGGGCATTCACGATCTGGAGGGGGCATGAAGGGATCACGGCTGCATGATCGCGTGCAGGCCGGGCGTGAGCTGGCCGCAGTGCTGCGTGCCCTTGCGCCGCAGCCGCCGCTGGTGGTCCTGGCCTTGCCGCGCGGCGGCGTGCCGGTGGCGGCCGAGGTCGCACGCGAGTTCGGCGTGCCGCTCGGGCTGCTGCTGGTGCGCAAGATCGGCGCGCCCTGGCAGCGTGAGCTCGCAGTCGCTGCGGTGGTCGACGGCGAGCCGCCCGACATCGTGCGCGACGAGCAGATCATGGCCGCCACCGGCACCACGGCGCAGTGGATCGAGCAGCAGGCGCCCGTCGAGATCGCAGAGATCGAACGGCGGCGCCGCGTCTACCTGCGCGGCCGCCCGCCGCCCGAGGTGCGCGGCGCCACGGTGATCGTCGTCGACGACGGCATTGCCACCGGCACCACGGTGCGCGCCGCGCTCGTGGCCCTGCGGCGTCGCGAGCCGGCGCGGCTCGTCCTCGCCGTGCCGGTGGCGCCGGCCGACACGCTGGCCGAACTCGCCGACGAGGTCGACGACATCGTGTGCCTGCGCACGCCAGCGCCCTTTCACGCCATCGGGCTGCATTACGTCGACTTCCGCCAGCTCGGCGACGACGAGGTGCTGAGGATCCTCGCCGAGGTGAACGGGCCGCCCGCGGGCACGGCCTGAGGCCGCACGGCGCGGCGTGCGCGAGCCCATGCGGCGCCGCGCGGTGGCTCGCCCCGAAGCGGGCCGGGCCGGACGCCGCCCGGCCCGGCGGCGCTCAGCCGTGCCGCGTGACCTTCGCGTACAGGTCGCCGAGCACACCCGCCGGGTCGTAGCTGCGCTTGAGTTCGCGATAGGCCGCCTGGTCGTGCTGCGCCCAGAACGCCTCGGGCGTGTACCAGGAGTCCGAATACAGCGACTTGCGACCGCCCAGCGCCGCCACCTCGGCCTCGACCAGGCGGTTGAAATGCCCCGGCTCATGCGGCTGCCGCTCGGCAACCACGTCCCAGAAGCCGAAGTTGAGGAAGGGCACGCCTGCCGGCAGCTCGAACAGCGTCCAGCGCGGCCCGTCGGCCGGCGCCGGCCGGATCGGACAAAGCCAGACCGGCCAGATGCCGATCTCGCGCGCGAGAAAGTCCAGGAACTCCGCGGCGCGCGCGAGCGGGATCTGCACGTCCTGGATCACGGACTCGGGGTGGCGCCCACGCAGCCGCTGCCAGCCGCGCGTAAAGCCCCAGCGCGCGTTCAGGCGCATCAGGCGCTGGTAGGTGAGTGAGTTGAGCCGCTCGCGCCCGAGCAGGCGGCGCACCCAGGGGCGCTCGGCGCCGACGTTGCGCGAGCACCAGAACCAGTCGGTGTCCCAGCGCCACAGGTAGTCGCGCACGGCCAGCTCGTCGTGCACGCGCTCGCGCAGCGAATGCCAGTAGATCCGCTCGTAGCCGTAGTCGCTCGGCGCCTCGGCGCTGTCGACAAAGCGCGCGCTGCTGAGCACGACATCCTCGGGCGAGAAGGCCACCGCCTCGAGAAAATCGACGCTCGGTGCACCGAGCTGCGCCGCGATCGCCTCGACGCACGCGGGCAGCCCGGCGTAGCGGCAATGCTCGAGCGCGACGAAGGGTCGTACCGGCATCGTGCGCGCCTGCACCGCAAGCGCGTAGCCGAGCGTGCCGTACGAGTTGGGAAAGCCACGAAAGAGCGCCTCGTGCTCGCCGCGGGGCGCGCAGTGCACGATGCGCCCGTCGGCCGTGAGCACGTCGAAGGCGGCGACCGTCTCGTGCACCAGACCGTGCCGAAACGAGCTCGCCTCGATGCCAACGCCGGCCAGCGCGCCGCCCAGCGTGATGCTGCGCAGCTGCGGCACGACCTGCGGCATGGCGCGCGCGTGCAGCGTGGCATCGGCGAGCCGCTCGTAGGTCGTCATGCCCTCGGCGTCGACGAAGCCGGCGCCGGCATCGACCTCGATCACCTCGTCGAAGCCGTGCAGGTCGATGCGCGGCCGTGCCGCGGCGCGGTCGCGAAAGAGGTTCGAAGTCCGCTTGCGCAGCCCGAGCGCGCCGCTGCCCAGCGTGCCGGCCGCCGCCAGCGCAGCCCTGAGCTCCAGCACCTTGCGCTCGTGGGCAGCGCGGGCCACCGCGCTCACTCCCGCGGATAGAGAAAGGCGCGCGACATCGGATAGCCGCCCGCGCCGAGATTGCCCTTGCTGACGGTGACCTGGAACAGGTTGATCTGCGGCCGCGCGCCGCGAAACAGCTCGGCGCACGACCACAGGTAGGTGCGCCAGGTGCGGCGCAGCCGCTCGTCGAAGCGCAGCGGGTCGAGGGCGTGGATCGCCGGCCAGCTGCGGTCGAAGCGCTCGGCCCAGCAGTCGAGCGTGAGCGCGTAGTGACGGCGCAGGTTCTCGACGTCGACCACCTCGAGACCGTGCCGCTCCATCGCGTCGAGCGCTTCGCTCAGGCTCGGGATCCAGCCGCCGGGGAAGATGTACTCGCGGATGTAGAAGATCGTCTCGCGGCGCCCGACGTGGCCGATGAAGTGGATGACGCCCAGGCCCCCGGGCTGGAGGCACTGCGCGTGCGCGCGCACGACGTCGTCCATCTGGTCGCGCCCGGCGTGCTCGAGCGTGCCGATCGAGAACATCTTGTCGTACTGCCCCGGGATGTCGCGGAAGTCGGTCTCGATGACTTCGATGTGCGCACCCAGGCCGCGGCGCGCGATCTCCTGGCGCGTCTCCTCGACCTGCTCGGTCGTCGTGTTGATGCCGGTGCCCGGCGCGCGGTGGTGCTCCCAGGCGTGGAACAGCAGCCCGCCCCAGCCGGTGCCGATGTCGACGAAGCGCTCGCCCGCCGCCAGCTGCACCTTGCGGCACACGTGCTCCATCTTGTTGCGCTGCGCCTCTTCGAGCGTGCGCGTGCCCTCGCGCCAGTACCCGCAGGTGTACATCATCGACGGCGTGTCGAGCCACGGCTGGTAGAACGCGCGCCCGAGGCCGTAGTGAAAGCGCGCGTTCGCCTTGGCCTGTGCGGGCTCGGCGTTGGAGTGCCGCCACTCGTGGCGACGGTTGCGCAACGCCACCAGCGGGTTCTCGACCAGGTCGAGGCTCTGTGTCAGCGCGGCACGAAAGGCGAGCGCCAGGTCGCCGTCGATGTCGACCTCGCCGCCGAAATAGGACTCGAGCAGGCTCGAGTAGCCGAGCGTCACCAGGCGCCGCTCGGCGCGAGCGGTGTGGAAGACGAGCGCGAAGGCCTCCTCGCCCTGTCCGTGGGTGACGCTGCGTCCGTCGGAGAACTGCACGCGAAACGCCGGCGTGTGGTCGCCGCCGATGCGCTGCACCATGCGCTCGAGCAGCACGCTGGGCGCCGGCAGCATGGTCTCCACGAGACCACGGGTGGGCTTGGCGGTACTCAACTCAATCCGACGACAGGCGTGGAACCGTGCGACCCTCGGCGGGTTCCCCGGTGTCCGGATCGATCCAGTCGGCGATGCCGATCTCGTCCTCGGCCTCGCGCAGCGACGCCCCCGGCTCGGGCGCCTCGTCGTCGGCGAGGTCGCGATTCGCACGCGCCGCCTCGGCCGAGGCGAACGGGCCGAACTGCTGCCGGCCGGCGGGCGAGATCCAGTAGAAGCCGTCCGGGCGTTCGACGATCGGTGCGGCCCCCTCGAGCGACGTGCGTGTCTCGTCGATCACGGCAGCGGCGCCGACCGGGCGTCGCTTCAGTGGCTTGCTGCGTGCTTTCATCCTCACGGATCCTCGCGATTCGACGTCAGCATACGCCGGCAGGCCATGCCGCGCCAGTGCCGCCGGTACGGAGCGCCCCGAGCCACTCCCGAGCAGCGCGCCGAGCGACGCGCCATGCGGCGTGATCGGCCGGCGTAACATCGGATCGGCTCCCTGCACGGGCTGTGCATGCGAGCGCATGCACGCGCGGACACCTCCGCGAACACACACCGCAACGCACGCGATGACCCACGTCCTGCACCGCAGCCTGCGCACCACGCCACCGGTCGCCGTGTCCGGGCACGGCATGTTCGTCCGCGACGCCGACGGCAACGAGTATCTCGACGCCTGTGGCGGCGCGGCGGTGTCGTGTCTCGGTCACGGCCACCCCGACGTGCTGGCAGCGATGCACGAGCAGACCGACCGGCTCGCCTACGCGCACACGAGCTTCTTCACGAGCGAGCCGGCCGAGGCGCTGGCCGACCAGCTCGTGCGCACGGCGCCCGCGGGCCTGAGCCATGTCTACTTCGTGAGCGGCGGCTCCGAAGCGGTCGAGGCGGCGCTCAAGCTCGCGCGCCAGTACTACGTCGAGATCGGCCAGCCCGAACGCTCACGCTTCGTCGCGCGGCGCCAGAGCTATCACGGCAACACGCTGGGCGCGCTGGCCGTCGGCGGCAACGCCTGGCGGCGGCGGCAGTTCGCGCCGCTGCTGATCGACGTCGACCACGTGTCGCCCTGCTATGCGTACCGCGAGCAGCGCGCGGACGAGAGTGCCGAGGCCTACGGCGCGCGGCTGGCGCAGGAACTCGACGACAAGATCCGCGAGATCGGCCCCGGGCGCGTGCTCGCCTTCGTTGCCGAGACGGTGGGCGGCGCGACCGCGGGTGCACTCGTCCCGGCGCCCGGCTACCTGCGCGCCGTGCGCGAGGTGTGCGACCGCCACGGCTGCCTGCTGATCCTCGACGAGGTGATGTGCGGCATGGGCCGCACCGGCACGCTGCACGCCTGCGAGCAGGAGGGCGTGAGGCCCGACCTGCTCGTCATCGCCAAGGGGCTGGGTGGCGGCTACCAGCCGATCGGCGCGATGCTCGCGCACGCGAGGATCGTCGACGCGCTGTCGGCCGGCAGCGGCTTCTTCCAGCACGGCCACACCTACCTCGGGCACCCCGTGGCCTGCGCCGCCGCGCTGGCCGTGCAGCGCGTGATCGAACGCGACGGCCTGCTCGCGCGCGTGCGCGAGCGCGGCCGCGAGCTGCAGGAGCGGATGGCGCAGGCGTTCGCCGCGCATCCGCACGTCGGCGACATCCGCGGCCGGGGCCTGTTCTGGGGTCTCGAACTCGTGGCCGATCGGGACACGAAGGCACCGTTCGATCCTGCGGCGCAACTGCACGCGCGCGTCAAGCGCGCAGCGATGGCGCGCGCCCTGATGACCTACCCGATGGGCGGCACGATCGACGGCCGCTCCGGCGATCACATCCTGCTCGCCCCGCCCTTCATCGCCGAACCGCAGCACCTGGAGCTGATCGTCGAGCGCCTTTCGGCGGCGATCGACGCCGCCATCGCATCGCTCTAGCACGGTGACGGCGCGCGCGGGCGCGTCGTGAGGTGATGCGCATGCACCGAGGCGCCGGCGCGCGGCGCCTCAGGCCGCCACGCCGGCAAGTGCCGCGCGGCGCTCGCGCCGCAGCTGCACCAGCATGATGGCGACGATCAGCAGGCCCGCGGGCACGAACATCCACTCATTGGCCGGTCGGTCGCGTGCGGTTTCTATGCCGGTGATCGTGAAGCCCTGCTCGAAGCCGGCCTTGGCGGCCGCGCTGTTCAGGCCGACCGACATCACCTGCAGCTGGTCGCCCAGCGCCATCACGCGCAGCCCCGAGGCGGCCATCTTCTGCGCCGCGGTCTGGCCGCTGCCCAGCGGCAGCAGCACGGTCTTCTTCACGTCGCGGCCTTCGAGGGTGGTGCCTTCGATGCGCAGCCGGAGCGCGTGGCCCGGCTCGGTGGCCGCGGCGATCGACTCGACCTGCTGCGGCGGACGCATCTCGAACTGCGGCATCACCCGGTCGAGCCAGAAGCCCGGGCGCAGCAGCGTGAGCGTGGCCAGCAGCAGCAGCACCGATTCGTACCAGCGGCTGCGCGTCATGAACCAGCCCTGCGTCGCCGCGGCGAAGGTGAGCATCGCCACCACGGCGGCGGCGATCACGAGCAGGAGGTTCCACCACGACGCGATGTCGATCATCAGCAGGTTCGGGTTGAACACGAACATGAACGGCAGGATCGCGGTGCGGCTGCTGTACCAGAAGGCAACGATGCCGGTGCGGATCGGATCGGCGCGCGAGATCGCCGCCGCCGCGAACGAGGCCAGCCCCACCGGTGGCGTCACGTCGGCCATCAGCCCGAAGTAGAAGACGAACATGTGCACCGCGACCAGCGGCACCACGAGGCCGGCCTGCGCGCCGAGCTCGACCACCACCGGCGCCATCAGCGTCGAGACGACGATGTAGTTCGCGGTCGTCGGCATGCCCATGCCGAGCACGAGGCAGATGACGGCCACGAGCACCAGCATCGCGATCAGGTTGCCGGCCGAGACGGTCTCGACGAACTCGGTCATCACGAGCCCGAGGCCGGTCACCGACACCGTGCCGACGATGATGCCCGCCGCCGCCGTGGCCAGCGCGATGCCGATCATGTTGCGCGCGCCGTGCTCCAGGCCCTGGATGAAGTCGCCGATGCCCTCGCGCACGATCGCCAGGCCGACGGGCCGGGCGCGGAAGTACGCGAGCAGCGGCTTCTGCGTGACCAGGATCACCATCAGGAACACCGTCGCGTAGAAGGCCGACAGGCCGGGCGAGAGTTCCTCGACCAGCAGCGCCCACACCAGCACCACGACCGGCAGCAGGTAGTGCAGGCCGCCCAGCAGCGTCGCCTTCACCGGTGGCAGCGTGAGCAGCTGCGCGCCGGGGTCGTCGGCCGCCAGGTCGGGCTCGCGTGCGACGCGGCGCACGATCGCGATGTAGGAGACGGCGAGCACGGCCAGGATGAACCAGGTCGCGGCCGGCCCCAGCAGCGGGCGCAGCCAGCCGAGCGCGTAGTACACGACGTTGCCGACGATGACGATGCCGGCGATGGTCATCAGCACGCCGGCCAGGCGCCGCCAGCCGGAGCTGGCGCCCGCATGCGGCACGCCGTGGATGCCCGACTTGCAGGCCTCGAGGTGCACGATGTAGAAGAGCGCGACGTACGAGATGATGGCCGGCAGGAACGCGTTCTTGACGATTTCCGAATACGGCACCCCCACGTACTCGGCCATCAGGAACGCGGCCGCGCCCATCACCGGCGGCATGATCTGGCCGTCGACGCCGGCGGCGACCTCGATCGCGCCGGCCTTCTCGGCCGAATAGCCGACGCGCTTCATCAGCGGGATCGTGAAGGTGCCGCAGGTGGCGACGTTGGCCACCGACGAGCCCGAGATCATGCCCATCAGCCCGGAGGACACGACCGCCGCCTTGGCCGGCCCGCCGCGCATGTGGCCGAGCAGCGCAAACGCGATCTGGATGAAGTAGTTGCCCGCGCCCGCCTTCTCGAGCAGCGAGCCGAACAGCACGAACAGGAAGATGTAGCTCGCCGAGACGCCGAGCGCGACGCCGAACACGCCCTCGGTCGTGAGCCAGTAGTGCGACACCGCCTTCGTCAGCGAGACGCCCTTGTGCGCGACGACGTCGGGCATGTGCGGACCCGCGAAGGCATACACCAGCATCAGGATCGCGATGACGGCCAGCGGCGGGCCGAGCACGCGGCGCGTCGCCTCGAGCAGCAGCACCATGCCGACGACGGCGGCGGCATAGTCCATCGGCGTCGGCTGGCCCGGGCGCTCGGCGATCTCGCGATAGAAGATGAACAGGTACGCGCTGCAGAACGCGGCGATGGCCGCCAGCACCCATTCGTGCCACGGGATGTGGCTGCGCGGCGAGCGCTTGCCGAACGGGTAGACGCAGAAGGCGAGGAAGATCCCGAAGGCCAGATGCAGCGAGCGCATCTGGGTCGAGTTGAGGACGAGGAAGTTGAGTGCGAACGGAAGCGGTGAGGCGTTCCAGACCTGCAGCAGCGACCACGCCAGGCAGGTGAGCGCGATGACGCGCGCGGCCAACCCCGAGGGCTCGCGCCCCCCGAGGTCGGCCTCCTGGACCAGCGTCGCCGCGTCCGTGTGCGTCACTTGATCCAGCCCTTCTCCTTGTAGTAGCGCAGCGCGCCGTCATGGATCGGCGCCGACAGGCCATCCTTGATCATGTTGGCGGCCGACAGGTTCGCGAACGCCGGGTGCAGCTTCTTGAACTCGTCGAGGTTGTCGAACACCGCCTTGGTGATCGCGTAGACGACGTCGGCCGGCACCTTGGCCGAGCTGATCATCGTCGCCGCCACGCCGTAGGTCACGGTGGGCTGCGGGTTGTTCGCGTACAGGCCGCCCGGGATCGTGATCTTGGCGTAGTACGAGTTCTTCTTGATGAGCTCGGCGGTGGCCGCGTCGTCCAGCGAGACCAGCTTGGCGCCGCAGGTCGTGGTCGGATCCTGGATGTTGGCCGACGGGTGGCCGACGCCGTAGAAGAACGCGTCGATCTTGTTGTCGCACAGCGCCGGGCCGTGCTCGTCGGCCTTGAGCTCGGAGGCGAGCGAGAAGTCGGCGGCGCTCATGTGCTCGGCGGCGAGGAGCTCGTCCATCGCGGCGCGCGTGCCCGAGCCGGGGTTGCCGATGTTGACGCGCTTGCCCTTGAGGTCCTTGAACGACTGGATGTTGGCCTCCTTGCGCGCCACCATCGTGAACGGTTCGGCATGCACGGCAAACACCGAGCGCAGGTCCTTGTCGGCCGTCTTGAACGAGCCGGTGCCGTTGTAGGCCTGGTACTGGACGTCGGACTGCGCCATGCCGAAGTCGAGTTCCCCGGCGTGCACGGCGTTGACGTTGTAGACCGAGCCGCCGGTCGATTCGACCGAGCAGCGCAGGCCGGTCTTGGCGCGGTCCTTGTTGACGAGCCGGCAGATGGCACCGCCCACCGCGTAGTACACGCCGGTGACGCCGCCCGTGCCGATGGTGACGAACTTCTGCTGCGCCCGGGCCGGCGCGGGTGCGAGCACGGCGGCTGCGGCGAGGGCGACGGCGCAAAGGCCGGCGCGTGCGGCGAGTCGGGGCTGGTGCATGGTCGGTGTGCCTCCTGTGCTTCGGATGATGGATCGGGGAATGGCGGCGCCCTCGAACCGAGCCGTCGCGACCGGTGCACGACTCGGGTGCAGTGCCAGCGCACGCAAGGAGCGCAGCGGATGGGCGTCCGGGGGCAGTATAAGGAGCGACATCCGCCTGCCATCTGCGAACAAACGATGACATTCCCCCCGATCGCTGGGGCCGCCCGCCAGGCACAGGCGGCCCAAGCAGCCCAAGCAGCCCAAGCAGCCCAAGCGGATCCAGCGGGCCAGGCAGCCAAAGACGCCGAAGCTGCCCAAGGGGCCCGGCAGCCCGCGCCACGCATCGCGCTCATCCACGCGCTGGCGCATTCGATGGCGCCCATCAACGCCGAATTCGAGCGCAGCTGGCCGCAGTGCGAGCGCATGAACCTGCTCGACGACAGCCTGTCGCGTGACCTCGCCCGCAGCCCGGGCGGCCTGGACGCGCACATGACGGCGCGCTTCGTCGCGCTCGCCGCCTACGCGATCGAGACCGGCGCGCAGGCGATCCTGTACACCTGCTCGGCCTTCGGCCCGTGCATCGACGAGGTCGTGCGGCACTGGCCCGCGCTGCCGGTGCTCAAGCCGAACGAGGCGATGATCGCCGAGGCGGTGGCGCGCGGACGGCGCATCGGTCTCGTGGCCTCGTTCGCGCCGACGCTGGCGACGATGCCGGCGGAGTTTGCGGCCGGCGTCGAGGTGCTGCCGCTGCTGGCCGACGGTGCGCTCGACGCGCTCGACCGCGGCGAACTGGCGCGACACGATCGCCTGATCGCCCAAGCGGCCGAGCGCGCGGCGGCGCTGGGTTGCGACGTCGTCGCGCTCGCGCAGTTCAGCGCCGCGCGCGCCGCGCCCCGGGTCGAGCAGGTGGTGCGCGTGCCGGTGCTCACGACCGTCGCCAGCGCGGTGCGCGCGCTGCGCGGCCGGCTGCAGCCGCCGTGATGGCGCTCGTGCGCCTGCGGCCGCGGCGCCGTCGGGCCCGCACGCGCCATGGCACGCGTCAAGATGCCGCC
>JAFECX010000060.1 GCA_018241895.1 Pseudomonadota bacterium | reverse complement strand
GGCCCTGCCCTGCCGCCGCGCGGCTGCCGTGCGGCGTCCACCCAGCCGGCGCGTCGGCGCTTCAGCGGCCGGGCGGCGGATCCCGCCGGCCGAAGGCGGTGAGCCCCGGCCCGGCGACGCGGCACAGGCGCCATTCGGGCAGCAGCGTCGCGCCCATGCGCTCGTAAAAGCCGATGGCATCGACGTTCCAGTCGAGCACGCTCCACTCGAAGCGCCCGCAGCCGCGCGCCACGGCGAGCGCACCCAGGTGCTCGAGCAATGCCTTGCCCAGGCCCAGACCACGCCAGGCGGGCTTGACGTAGAGATCCTCCAGATACAGCCCGGGGCGCCCGAGGAAGGTGGAGAAGTTGGTGAAGTACAGCGCGAAGCCGACGACTTCCGATCGGTCCGCGAGCTGCACGTCGGCCACCACGACCTCGGCCGCCGGCCGCGCGCCGAACAGATGCGCTGCGATCGACTCGGGCGTGGCCGCCATCGTGTGCTCGAGCTTCTCGAACACGGCCAGCTCGCGGATCAGGCCGACGATCGCCGGCACGTCGTCGGGCGTGGCGGGGCGCAAGCTGCGCGCAGGGTCGATCATGGCGGCAGGCATTGTCGCCGCGGCGCAGCCGCTACAGTGCACGCCATGCCGAGCCAAGACACCCCACCCGTCTACGAACCCCGGCGCGCGATGCGCTCGCTGCACGTGCCGGTGCGCGGCCTGGACTACCACGTCTGCGCCTGGGGCGATGCGTCGCTCGTCACGCCCGAACGCCCGCCGTTGGTGATGCTGCACGGCTGGATGGACGTGGGCGCCTCGTTCCAGTTCGTCGTCGACGCCCTGGCCGAGGTCGAGGGGTTCGAGCGCCGGGTGCTGGCGCCCGACTGGCGCGGCTTCGGCCGCACGCGCGGCCAGCCGGTGGACGCCTACTGGTTCCCCGACTACCTGGGCGACCTGGACGCGCTGCTCGCCCACTTCGCTGCCGAAGCGCCACACGGCCGCTTCGACCTCGTCGGCCACAGCATGGGCGGCAACGTGGCGATGAGCTACGCGGGCGCGCGCCCGGGGCGCATCCGCCGGCTGGCCAATCTCGAAGGCTACGGCCTGCCGCGCAGCCAGGCCAGCGAGGCGCCGCGGCGGCTCGTGCGCTGGCTCGATTCGCTGGCCGCGCCCAAGACGATGCCCAGCTACACGAGCGCGGACGGTGTGGCCGGGCGGCTGATGCAGACCAATCCGCGCCTGCCGCGCGACAAGGCGTACTGGCTGGCGCTGCACTGGGCGCGGCCCGACGACCAAGGTCGCTGGCACATCCTCGGCGACCCGGCGCACAAGCGCCCCAATGCCGTCACCTACCGCGTCGACGAGGTGCTCGAAACGTGGAAGCTCATCGCCGCGCCGCTGCTGTGGGTGGAGGCCGCACAGAGCAACCCCGCCGCCTGGTGGCCCAGTCGCCACAGCGGCCCCGAGTTCCACCAGCGGCTCGACGTCGTGCGGCAGGTCGAGCGGCGCGTGCTCGCGGAGTGCGGCCACATGCTGCACCACGACCAGCCGCATGCGCTGGCCGCACTGCTGGCCACGTTCCTGAACGCCTGATCCGCGCTGCCGATCGCTGCCCTGCGGGCCCGGGCGGCGCCGTGTGGTGGTGCCGGTGCCACGTAAAATCGCAGCCCATGGACACCGAAGAAATCAACGCCATCGGCACGCTGCTCGCCGATCTGAGCGAACGCACCGAGCAGCTCCGGGGGTATCTTTGACTACGAACGCAAGGCGCTGCGGCTGAGCGAAGTCAACGCCGCACTCGAGAACCCGGCGATCTGGAACGATCCCAAGCGGGCGCAGGAGCTGGGCCGGGAGAAGAAGCTGCTCGAGACCGTGGTCGAGACGATCGACCGGCTGCACTCGGGGCTGGCCGACGGCACCGAGCTGTACGAACTGGGCAAGGCCGAGGGCGACGCGGCGGCGCTGGCCTCGATCCGCGACGACGCCGAACGGCTCGCGGCGACGGTCGAGGAGCTCGAGTTCCGCCGCATGTTCGCGAACCCGGCCGATCCGCTCAACTGCTTCATCGACATCCAGGCCGGCGCCGGCGGCACCGAGGCCTGCGACTGGGCCGCGATGCTGCTGCGCCAGTACCTGAAGTTCTGCGAGCGCAAGGGCTTCAAGGCCGAGCTGCTCGACGAGACCGAGGGCGACGTGGCCGGCATCCGCAGCGCCACGCTGCGCGTCGAAGGCGACTACGCCTACGGCCAGCTGCGCACCGAGACCGGCGTGCACCGGCTGGTGCGCAAGAGCCCGTTCGACAGCTCGGGCGGGCGCCACACGAGCTTCGCGAGCCTGTTCGTCTACCCCGAGATCGACGAGTCGATAGAGATCGAGATCAACCCGGCCGATGTGCGCACCGACACCTATCGCGCCAGCGGCGCCGGCGGCCAGCACATCAACAAGACCGACTCGGCGGTGCGCCTGACGCACGTGCCCAGCGGCATCGTCGTGCAGTGCCAGAACGACCGCAGCCAGCACCGCAACCGCGACGAGGCCTGGGCGATGCTCAGGAGCCGGCTGTACGAGCACGAGATGCGCAAGCAGCGCGAGGCGCAGCAAAAGCTCGAGGACGCCAAGACCGACGTCGGCTGGGGCCACCAGATCCGCAGCTACGTGCTCGACCAGAGCCGCATCAAGGACCTGCGCACCGGCGTCGAGATCAGCAACACGCAGAAGGTGCTCGACGGCGACCTCGACGCCTTCATCGCGGCCAGCCTCAAGCAGGGGCTGTAGCCCCCTGCCCAACGAACCCCAAGGAGACAGCAGCATGCTGCGTCAAACGCATGCCGCAGCGGTGCGGCGCGAGGACTATGCGCCGCCGGCGTACTTCATCCGCAGTGTCGACCTCGTCTTCGACCTCGACGCCGCCAAGACCATCGTCGCGAGCCGCATGCACATCGAGCGCAATGTCGCCGTCGCCGACGCCGGGGCGCCGCTGCGCCTGCACGGCGACGGGCTGACGCTGCTGCGCGTGCTGGCCGACGGCGCCAGCGTGAGCTTTCGGCACGACGGCGACGATCTCGTGATCGACAACCCGCCCGCGGCCCCGAGCTTCGTGCTCGAGATCCGCAACACCTGCGCGCCCGACAAGAACACGGCGCTGTCGGGCCTGTACACGAGCGGCGGGGGCCTGTTCACGCAGTGCGAGGCCGAGGGCTTTCGCCGCATCACCTACTTCCTCGACCGGCCCGACGTGATGGCCGTCTACAGCGTGACGCTGCGCGCCGAGCGCAAGCTCTACCCGGTGCTGCTGGCCAACGGCAACCTGGTCGAAAGCGGCGCGCTCGACGGCGCACGCCACTACGCCAAGTGGCACGACCCCTTCCCCAAGCCGAGCTACCTGTTCGCGCTCGTGGCCGCCAACCTGGTGGCGCGCGAGCAGCGCATCCGCGCGCGCAACGGCCGCGAGCATCTGCTGCAGGCCTACGTGCGCCCGGGCGACCTCGGCAAGACCGAGCACGCCATGGCGTCGCTCGTGGCCGCGGTGGCCTGGGACGAGGCGCGCTTCGGCCTCGCGCTCGACCTGGAGCGCTACATGATCGTCGCGGTGGAGGACTACAACTCCGGCGCGATGGAGAACAAGGGCCTCAATCTCTTCAACACCAAGTACGTGCTGGCCACCGCGGCCAGCGCCACCGATGCCGACTTCGACGGCATCCTGAGCGTCATCGGCCACGAGTATTTCCACAACTGGAGCGGCAACCGCGTCACCTGCCGCGACTGGTTCCAGCTCTCGCTGAAAGAGGGGCTCACGGTCTTTCGCGACCAGGAGTTCAGCATGGACATGGCCGGCAGCGCCTCGGCGCGCGCGGTGCAGCGCATCGACGACGTGCGGCGCCTGCGCGCGACGCAGTTCCCCGAGGACGCCGGGCCGATGGCGCACCCGGTGCGCCCCGACGCCTACCTCGAGATCAGCAACTTCTACACCCCCACCGTCTACGAGAAGGGCGCCGAGGTCGTGCGCATGATGCACACGCTGGTCGGGCGCGAAGGCTTTGCGCGCGGCCTGGCGCTGTACTTCGAGCGCCACGACGGCCGGGCGGTGACCTGCGACGACTTCGCGCAGGCCATCGCCGACGCCAATGCCGGCAGTGCGCTCGCGACCCGGCTCGCGCCCTTCAAGCGCTGGTACGCGCAGGCCGGCACGCCACGGCTGCATGCGCGCGGCAGCTACGACGCCCAGGCGCGGCGCTACACGCTCACGCTGGCGCAGCACACGCCGCCCACGCCGGGCCAGCCCGACAAGGCGCCGTTCGTGATCCCGGTCGCCGTGGGGCTGGTGGGCGCCGACGGTGGCGAGCTCGTCGAACCGCGCCTGCTGGTGCTCGACGAAGCCGAGCAGAGCTGGCGCTTCGAGGATGTCGCCGCGCCGCCGGTGCCTTCGCTGCTGCGCGGCTTTTCGGCGCCGGTCATCCTGGACGACGGCCTGGATGACGGCGCGCGGCTGCGCCTGCTTGCACACGACAGCGATCCGTTCAACCGCTGGGAGGCGGCGCAGCGGCTCATGCTCGACCGCCTGCTGGGTGCGCTGGCCCAGGCGCGCCCGGTGCGCCTGGACCAACCGCTGGCCGACGGCCTGCGCGCCGTGCTGCGCAGCCCCACGCTCGAGCCGGCGTTCAAGGCGCTCGTCTTCGCCGTGCCCGAGGAAGCCTTCATCGCCGAACAGCTCGGCGAGGTCGACCCGCAGCGCATCCACGTGGCACGCGAGCAGCTGCGCGACGAGCTGGCCGGCGCGCTGCACGAGGACTGGGTGCGCGCCTACGAGCAGCACCAGGTGCGCGAGGGCTACGCGCCGTCGCCGGCGCAGAGCGGCCGGCGCGCGCTGGCCAATCGCGCGCTGGCGATGCTGTGCCGGCACGCGGTGCGCCAGCACGACGCGGTCTGGCAGGGGCGCGCGTACCAGCGCTTCAAGGACGCGAGCAACATGACCGAGCGCCTGGGCGCCGCGACGGCCCTGCTCGACGCGCACTCGGCGCTCGCCGACCAGGTGATCCAGCGCCTGCATCACCTGGCGCGCGGTGACGCGCTCATGCTCGACAAGTGGTTCGCGCTGCAGGCGCAGGCCGGCGAGCCCGTGGGCGAAGGCGCGGGCAGCGCGTTCGCACGCGCGCGCACACTGCTGCAGCACCCGGACTTCACGCTGAAGAACCCGAACCGGGTGCGCAGCCTGCTGTTCGTGCTCTGCGGCCACAACCCGGCCGCCTTCCACCGCGCCGACGCCGCCGGCTATGTGCTCTGGTCCGACAAGCTCCTCGAGCTCGACGCGCTGAACCCGCAGCTGGCCGCGCGCTTCGCGCGCGTGATGGAGCGCTGGAACTCGCTCGCCGAGCCCTACCGCAGCGCCGCGCGCGAAGCCATCGCGCGCGTGGCCGCGCGGCCCGGCCTCAGCGCCGACGTGCACGAGATCGTCACCCGCGCGCTGGAAGGCACCGCGCCATGAACACGGTGCGCCGCGTGAGCCTCACGCAGTACCTGATCGAGCAGCAGCGCGAACACGGTCACATCCCGGGCGAACTGCGCCTGCTGATCGAGGTCGTGGCGCGCGCCTGCAAGCGCATCGCGATCGCGGTCAACAAGGGCGCGCTGGGCGACGTGCTCGGCAGCGCCACCACCGAGAACGTGCAGGGCGAGGTGCAGAAGAAGCTCGACGTCATCGCCAACGAGGTGCTGGTCGAGGCCAACGAGTGGGGCGGGCACCTGGCGGCAATGGCCAGCGAGGAGATGGACAGCATCCACGTCGTGCCCAACCGCTATCCGCAAGGCGAGCACCTGCTGCTGTTCGATCCGCTGGATGGCTCGTCGAACATCGACGTCAACGTCAGCATCGGCACCATCTTCAGCGTGCTGCGCAAGGTCGGCCACACGCGCGGCATCAGCGAGGAGGACTTCCTGCAGCCGGGCCGCCAGCAGGCGGCGGCGGCCTATTGCGTGTACGGGCCGCAGAGCACGCTGGTGCTGACGCTGGGCAACGGCGTCGCCCTCTTCACCCTCGACCGCGAGACCGGTTCGTGGGTCCTGACGCAGAACGGTGTGCGGATCCCCGAGGACACGAAGGAGTTCTCGATCAACATGTCCAACCTGCGCCACTGGGCGCCGCCCGTGCGTCGCTACATCGACGAGTGCCTGGGCGGCGAGGAAGGCCCGCGCGGCAAGGACTTCAACATGCGCTGGGTCGGCAGCATGGTCTCCGACGTGCACCGCATCCTCACGCGCGGCGGCATCTTCATGTACCCCTGGGACAAGCGCACGCCCGACAAGCCCGGCAAGCTGCGCCTGATGTACGAGGCCAACCCGATGGCCTTCATCGTCGAGCAGGCCGGCGGCATGGCCACCGACGGCACCCAGCGCATCCTGGACATCGTGCCGACCAAGCTGCACCAGCGCGTGGGCGTGGTGCTGGGCTCGGCCAACGAGGTGCGGCGGGTCACCGAATACCACCAGCAGCTGGGCTGAGGCAGCGCGGCATCGGGGCCACCGGGGCCACCACGTCCGCCGGCTGCGCGGCGGGCCGGCGGTGCGTCGCGGGCGGGGGCCTGTGACGGCACGCCGGCCTGGCGGAAAGGGTGGGATTCGAACCCACGTCAGGGGAGACCCCTGAACCGGATTTCGAGTCCGGCGCATTCGACCACTCTGCCACCTTTCCTGATCGGCCCCGGGGTCGGCGGGGGAGGCGCATTGTAGGGCACGGCACGCCGCGCGCCGCAGGCCTGTCACCCGACTTCGCGTGCGCACGAATGCACGGCGGCACGGCGGCACGGCGGCACGGCGCAGGCGCCCTCCCGCGCGGCGCTGCGCAGCGCCCGCTGCGCAGCCCGAGCGCGCCCGATCGGGGCGCGCACCGCGGCATGCACCAGCGTATCGACGTCGCGATGCAGCCCGCGCTCATGCGCCGAGCACGTCGAGCCCGCCGAGGTACGGCCGCAGCGCCGCGGGCACGCGCACGCTGCCGTCGGCCTGCTGGTGGTTCTCGAGCACGGCCACGAGGGCCCGGCCCACGGCCACGCCCGAGCCGTTGAGCGTATGCACGAACTCGGTCTTGCCGGCGGCGTTGCGCCAGCGCGCCTGCATGCGCCGCGCCTGGAACGCCTCGCAGTTGCTGCACGAGCTGATCTCGCGGTACGCACCCTGCCCCGGCAGCCAGACTTCGAGGTCGCACGTCTTGGCGCTGGCAAAGCCCATGTCGCCGGCGGCGAGCGCCATCACGCGATAGGGCAGCTCCAGGCGCTGCAGCACCGCCTCGGCGTGCGCGACCATCGCCTCGAGCGCGCCGTAGCTCGCCTCGGGCGTCGTGATCTGCACCATCTCGACCTTGTCGAACTGGTGCTGGCGGATCATGCCGCGCGTGTCGCGCCCGGCGCTGCCGGCCTCGCTGCGAAAGCACGGACTGTGCGCGGTGAGGCGCAGCGGCAGCTGCCCAGGCTCGAGGATGCGCTCGCGCACGCTGTTGGTGAGCGGGATCTCCGAGGTGCTGATGAGGTACTGCTCGGCCTGGGTTTCGTCGCCGCCCCGCGAGACCCAGAACATGTCGTCCTTGAACTTGGGCAGCTGCCCGGTGCCCTCGAGGATCTTGCGGTCGACGATGTAGGGCGTGTAGCACTCGGTGTAGCCGTGCTCGAGCGTGTGCAGCTCGAGCATGAGCTGCGCGAGCGCGCGGTGCAGCCTGGCGGCAGGGCCGCGCAGGAAGGTGAAGCGCGAGCCCGCAAGCAGCGCGCCGGTGTCGAATTCGAGGCCGAGCGCCGCCCCCAGCTCGACATGGTCGCGCGGTGCGAAGTCGAAGGTGCGCGCCTGGCCCCAGCGGCGCAGCTCGACGTTGTCCGTCTCGTCGATGCCGTCGGGCACGCTGGCGTGCGGCAGGTTGGGCAGCGCCATCAGCATCGCGTGCAGTTCGGCCTGGATGTGCTCGAGCCGCTGGGCGCCGGCCTTCTGTTCGTCGCCGATGGCGTTCACCTCGGCCATCGCAGCGCTCGCGTCCTCGCCGCGCGCCTTGGCCTGGCCGATCTGCTTGCTGAGCGCGTTGCGGCGTGCCTGCAATTGCTCGGTCGCCGTCTGGATGCGCTTGCGCTCGGCCTCGAGTGCCTCGAAGCGCACGACGTCGAGAAACGGCTGCGGATCCTTGCGCCGCTGCAGTTGCGCGACCACACCGGCGAGATCACGGCGCAGCAGGTTGATGTCGAGCATGGAGGTTCCTCGGGAGAATGCGGGGTGCGGTCGTCGGCACGTTCGTCGGCACGTTCGTCGGCACGTTCGTCGGCACGTTCGTCGGCACGTTCGTCGGCACGTTCGTCGGCACGTTCGTCGGCACGTTCGTCGGCACGTT
>JAFECX010000005.1 GCA_018241895.1 Pseudomonadota bacterium | reverse complement strand
GTCCGGCCGAGCGCGCGCAGCAGACCGCGGCCGCACTCGGGCGGCGCGTGCGCATCGTGCACGCGCTGGCGCCGGGCGGCACGGTCGACGATCTGCTCGCCGCAGCGCGCTGGCCCGATGCACGCGGCGCGGTGCTCGTCGTCGGCCATCAGCCCACGCTCGGCCTGGCCGCGGCGCGGCTCGTCGCCCGGGTGTCGCAGCCCTGGTCGGTGCGCAAGGCGGGCCTGTGGTGGCTGCGCGTGCGCGAACGCGCCGGCGTGCCGCAGGTCGTGCTGCGCGCGGTGGTCGATCCCGATCAGCTGTGATCGGCGGCGGGCGCCACCGAGGCGCCGTGCACGCCGTGCCGCGCGAGCGCCGCGGCGACGAAGCCCGCGGCCTTCGTCTCCTCGACGAAGTCGGCCAGCGCGCGCCGGGCGACATCACCGCGCGTCTGTGGCAGCCCCATCGCCTGCTGGATGACCATGAAGCGCCCGGGCAGCAGGCGCAGCCCCGGGTGACGTGCGGCGTCGGCTTCGAGCTGCTGACGCACGCCGGCGGCGACGTCGTGGTGCTGCTCCAGGAACGTCTGCACCACCGTCTGCGAACTGGGCGCGCGCACGATCTCGGCGCGCCCGAGCGCGCGCGTCAGGTGCAGGTCGTAGGCGCTGCCGCGACCGACGACGACGCGCGTGCCGGCGCGGTCGACCTCCTCGTTGGCGGTCAGCGGCGAGTCGTAGCGCACCAGGTACGCGCCTTCGATCAGCAGGTACGGTGCGGTGAACGCGAGTCCGGCCCCGCGTGCCGGGTCGATGGCGAAGAAGCCGATGTCGGCGACCTCGTCGCGCACCGCCTGCACCGACGCCGCGGCGGTGTCGACGACGTGCAGCGACAACGGCGTCGCCAGCCGCGCCGCGAGCTCATGCGCGAGGTCGACCGAGACGCCGCTCACGCTGCCATCGCCGTCGCGGCGCGCGAGCAGGGGATTGCCCAGGTTGATGGCAGCGCGCAGCGTGCCGCCCGGGGCGAGGCGGGAGCGCAGGTCTGCGTCGATCGGCGGCATCGGGTACCTCGGCTGAACGCGTGGTGCGGCCGATTGTGCCGGTACCTGCTGGCGCAGGCCGACGCCGCACAGCGCGGCTCAGCCGGCAGGCAAGACCAGCCGCAGCGACCCGTTGCGCGCCCAGGCGGCCGCCTCCTCCTGCAGCAGGTACAACGTGCGCGGGTGCGTGTCGGCCCAGCGCGCCGGCCAGGCGAGCTGTGCGTCGCGGCCGCGCGCGCGCAGCGCCAGCGCCGCGCCATCGACGTCGTCGCGCGCGTGGCAGGCGATGAGCGCCAGGCGCAGGCACAGCAACTGCCAGGCGAAGGTGGCGCTGGCCAGCGCCGGCTCGACCTTGCGCAGCCCGCCGCGCTGGCCGAGCACGAGATCGGCGAGGTGGCGCTGCTGGCTCTGCGAGAAGCCGGGCGCATCGACGTGCGCGAGCAGGTAGGCGCTGTGCCGGTGGTGGTCGTGGTGCGAGACCAGCAGCCCGAGTTCGTGCAGCGCGCAGGCCCAGGCCAGTTCGCGCCGCGCCTGCGCATCGGCGTCGGGCCGCACCGCGTCGAACAGGGCGAGCGCGACCCGGCTCACGCGTGCGGCCTGCGCGCAGTCGACCTGGAAGCGCGACTGCAGCGCGGCGACCGAGGCGTCGCGCAGCTCGCCGGGCCGGCGGCGGCGCTGCGCGCCGATGCGCTCGTGCAGGTCGACGATCACGCCGTGGCGCAGCGCGCCGCGGGCCGGGCGCAGCGTTTCGATGCCGAACTGCGCAGCCAGCGTGTAGAGGATCGCCAGTCCGCCCGGCAGCACACTGCGGCGATCGGCCTCGAGGCCGGGCAGCGCGAGCGCGTCGACCTGACCGGCCTCGAGGCAGCGCTCGATGCACCAGCGCAGCGCCGCGGGTGTGATGCGTCCGTCGCTCACGCCGGCGGCGACGAGCACCTTCGAGACGGCGCCGACGGTGCCCGATGCGCCCAGCGCCTCGTCCCATTGCCCCGGCGCATAGGTGCGCAGCGCCTCCTCGAGCTCGGCACCGGCCGCGACCTGTGCGGCGCGCATGTCCCGCGCCGTGATGCGCCCGTCGCCGAAGTAGCGCTGGCTCAGGTTGACGCAGCCGATGCCGAAGGACTCCGCCGCCCGCGGCCGCCGCCCGCGGCCGAGGATCAGCTCCGTGCTGCGCCCGCCGATGTCGACCACCAGCCGGCGCCGGCGCCCAGGCTGCAGTTGCGCCACGCCGGCGTAGATGAGCCGCGCCTCCTCGCGCCCGGAGATGACCTCGATGGGAAAGCCCAGCGCCTCCTGTGCGCGCAGAAGGAACGCGTCGCGGTTCCTCGCCTCGCGCAGCGTCTGCGTGGCCACGGCGCGCACGCGACGCGCGTCGAAGCCGGCGAGTCGCGCCGCGAAGCGCCGCAGGCAGGCCAGCCCGCGCTGCGTCGCCTCCTCGCCGAGCAGGCCGGCGGCGTCGAGGCCGGCACCCAGTCGCACGGTGTCCTTGAGGTAGGCGACGCGGCGGTAGTGCGGCGTGCCGCCTGCGCCGAGCTGGCCGATCTCCAGCCGCATGCTGTTCGAGCCGATGTCCACTGCCGCCAGGGGACCGCCGAGCGCGCGCGCCGCTTGCATCGGCCGATCGTACCGAAGGGACTGCCGTACCGAAGGGGCTGCGCGCGCTGTTTCTACAATCGGCAGCGCAGACAGCCACGATCGAGGTCCACCGCATGCTCGAGGAACAGTTCCACTCGCTCACGTCGCCCGCGCAGCGCGCTGCGTACTCGCGGCGCGATTTCGTGCGCACCACGGTCGGCACCGGTTTTGCGGCCGCCGTGCTGCCGGTGGTGGCGCAGACCGAGATCAAGACCGACAGCGTCGGCCTCGTCGTCGGCGAAGTCACGATCCCGGTGGGCGGGTTCGGGATGCCGGCGTACCGCGCCGCGCCGCAGGCGCGCGCACAGGCGCCGGTGGTGCTGGTCGTGAGCGAGATCTTCGGCGTGCACGAGTACATCGCCGACGTCGCGCGGCGCCTGGCCAAGGCGGGCTACTTCGCCATCGCGCCGGAGCTGTTCGTGCGCCAGGGCGACGCGCAGAGCTACGGCGAGATCGGCAAGCTGCTTTCCGAGGTGATCTCCAAGGTGCCCGATCGGCAGGTGATGGGAGACCTCGATGCCTGCGTGGCGTGGGCGAAGGCCGAGGGCGCCGATGTCTCGCGCCTGGGCATCACCGGTTTTTGCTGGGGCGGGCGCATCGTGTGGCTGTACTGTGCACACAACCCGTCGGTCAAGGCCGGCGTCGCCTGGTACGGGCCGCTCGTCGGGCAGCCCAGCGAGTTGCGCCCGCGCAATCCGCTCGACATCGCGGGCTCGCTGCACGCCCCCGTGCTCGGCCTGTACGGCGGGGCCGACAGCGGCATCCCGCCCGACAGCGTGCAGCAGATGGAAAAGGCGCTGGCCGAAGGCAGTGCCGCGGCGAAGGCCAGCCGCATCGTCGTCTATCCGGGCGCGCCGCACGCCTTCCACGCCGACTATCGCCCGAGCTATCGCCGTGACGCGGCCGAGGACGGCGGCAAGCGCTGCCTGGCCTGGTTCGAGAGCCACGGCGTGCGCTGACGGCTTGCGCGCCTCCGATGCCCTCACGCCGGCGCTGAACCCTTCGATCGCACAACGTCCGACGCGCCGGCGCGCGGCGGCATCGCGATGATCCTCGTCTATATCGTGCTGGCCACCGCGATCGGCGGCATGGCGTCGGTGCTGCTGGCGGCCACGCTGACGCTGGCCGTGCTCGGGCGCGTCGTCAGGAGCCTGGTCAGCCTGTCGGCGGGCGTGCTGCTCGGCACCTCGCTGCTGCACGCGCTGCCCGAGGCGTTCGACAGCGGTGCCGGTGCACAGCCGCTGTTCGCCACGCTGCTGGGCGGGCTGCTGTTCTTCTGGCTGCTCGAAAAGGCCGACCTCTATCGCCACATGCACCACCATGAGGGCGACGGGCACGCGCATGCAAGCCACTTCGACGCCGCGCAGGCCGGCCGCGGCGGCCTCGCGGTGCTGGTCGGCGACGGGGTGCACAACTTCTGCGACGGCGTGCTCATTGCCGCCGCCTTCCTGGCCGACCCGGCACTGGGCGTCGTGACCGCATTCGCCGTCGCGGCGCACGAGATCCCGCAGGAGGCGGGCGACTACATCGTGCTGCTCAACGCGGGCTTCACGCGCCGGCGTGCGCTGGCGTTCAACATGCTCTCGGGTGTCGCCGCGGTGGCCGGCGGCATCGCCGGCTACTTCCTCGTCGGACCGTGGCAGGCGACGCTGCCGTACCTGCTCGTCGTCGCGTCGAGCAGCTTCATCTACGTCGCCGTGGCCGACCTGCTGCCGCAGCTCCAGCAGCGCCTGTCGTGGCGCGAGACGGCGATCCAGCTCGGCTGGCTGGCGGGCGGCCTCGCGCTCGTCGCCGGCGCCCGGGCACTGCTGCACGTGCACTGAGAACCTGTGAACGAACCACTCATGCCCGCTCGACGCGCGCCCTGACGCCCCCGCTCGGCGTTGCAAAGGCTCGCCCTGTCGCGCGATGGGGCTGCGCTTTGCGCCTTGATCAGGGCCGTCCTGTCGCGCCGCTCGGGCGCGAGCGATTCGTTCACAGGTTCTGAGCGTGGCGGTTGGCGCCGCGGCGCGCACCGGCGCCCGCGCTCGCAGCGTGCCGGGTGCTCAGCGCACCACCAGCACCGGCAGCTTGGAGTGGATCAGCACGCGCTGTGTCTCGCTGCCCAGCAGCAGCGCGGCGACCCCGCGCCGTCCGTGCGAGGCCATCACGATGAGGTCGCAGTTCTGCGTCGACGCGTGGTCGAGGATCGCCTCCCAGGGGTGCAGCGCCTCGGTGGTGTGGCCATGGCAGCCCACGCCCTCGGCCTTGGCGGCGTCGACCGCCGCGGCCACGCGCTGCGCGGCGATGCGCTCCTGCGCGTCGTAGAACTCCTGCGGTGGCACCGGCTGCATCTCGCTGATGGCGCTGTACGGAAACGGCTCCTTGACCGACAGCGCAAACAGCTCGCCGCCGCTCAGCTTGGCCAGCGCGATCGCGTGCTGCAAGGCCTTGGCGGTGATCTCGGAGCCGTCGGTCGGAACAAGGATGCGCTTGTACATGTGAACCCCGCTGGTTGGCGGGCACGGCCCTGGCGGCCGCATCCGCTGGATGAAGTGTTGCCTGACGCTACAGGGCGGCGCTGCGTGCTGTCAACCGCGCGCCACGGGCCGCGCGGGGTCGCTGCACCACTCGCTCCACGAGCCGGCGTACAGGCGCGAGCCCGCGAGCTGCGCGTGCTCCATGGCGAGCAGGTTGTGGCAGGCGGTGACGCCCGAGCCGCACTGGTGCACGACGGCCGCCGGCGCCGCGGCGTAGGCGGCAAATTCGCGCCGCAGCATGTCGGGCGGCTTGAAGCGGCCGTCGGCCTGCAGGTTGTCCAGGAAGAAGCGCTGGCGCGCGCCCGGGATGTGGCCGGCCACCGGGTCGAGCGGCTCGGCATCGCCGCGAAAGCGCTCGGCCGAGCGCGCGTCGACAATGGGCGTCGTGGCGAGCGCGGCCAGCAGCGCGTCGGCATCGATTGCCGGCATGGCGGGCGCGTGCACGGGGTAGGGCGGCCGGCCCTGCACCTGCGGGGGCGCGGCGACCAGTTGGCCGCCCGCAGCGATAAAGGCAGCCGGGCCGCCATCGAGCACCGCGGCGGCTTCGTGGCCGAGCCAGCGCAGCATCCACCAGGCACGTGCCGCGTAGGGGCCGCCTTGGTCGTCGTAGGTGACGACCTGCACGCCGGGGGCGATGCCCCAGGCGCCGGCGCGCTGGGCGAAGGCCTGCAGCGCGGGCAGCGGGTGGCGGCCGTTGTGCCCGGTTCTCGCGCCCGCGAGGTCGCGATCCAGGTGGGCGTACTGGGCGCGCGGCAGATGGCGCTCGCGCCAGGCGCGCTCCCCGGCGTCGGTGTCCGCGAGGTCGAAGCGGCAGTCGAGCACCACCAGCGGTTCGCTGCCGGCCAGCGCGGCCAGCAGCGTCGCAGCGTCGATCAGGGTACGGTGGGGCATCTCGCTGCTCCAGGCGGTGGCGCCGCGCGCGCGGCGGCGGCGCCACACCGCAGGGTCGTGCTGGCGCCCCATGGCATCGCGGCGCGCGCGCGACTCATCGCGGCACCGGTTCATTCACAGGTTCTCGGTCGATGGCGCCTTCGGCGGCCAGGCCCATCGCGCGCCGGTACCACTCGTGGAAGTGCAGCATGCCGTCTTCCATCGGGCTCTGGTAGGGGCCGACCTCGTTGTCGCCGCGCTCCATCAGCGCGCGACGCCCGCCGTCCATGCGCTGCGCGATCTCGTCGTCCTCGAGGCAGGTCTCCATGTACGCCGCCTGCTGCGCCTCGACGAACTCGCGCTCGAAGGCCACGATCTCCTCGGGGTAGAAGAACTCGACCAGGTTGAGCGTCTTCTGCGGGCCGCGCGGAAACAGCGTCGAGACGACGAGCACGTGCGGGTACCACTCGACCATGGTCGTCGGGTAGTAGGTGAGCCAGATCGCGCCGTGGCGCGGCGGCTCGTCGCCGTGGTACTGGCGCAGTGCCCGATGCCAGCGCTCGTAGACCGGCGAGCCTGCCTTGGCGAGCCGCTCGCGCACGCCCACCGTCTGCACCGACCAGTGGCGCCCGAACTGCCAGTCGAGGTCGTCGCAGGTCACGAAGTGCCCCAGCCCGGGGTGGAACGGACCGACGTGATAGTCCTCCAGGTACACCTCGATGAAGGTCTTCCAGTTGTACTCGCACTCGTGGACGATGGCGCGGTCGAAGGCGTAGCCCGAGAAGTCGAGCGCGGCCGCCGCGCGCATGCCGGCCAGATCGCTGGGCAACTCGCGGCTGCCGTGCTCGAACAGCAGCCCGTTCCAGCGCTGCAACGCGTAGTTGCGCAGGTTCAGGCAGGGATCCGCGTCGAAGTGCGGCGCGCCGACGAGCTTGCCGTCGAGCGCGTAGGTCCAGCGATGCACCGGGCAGACGATGTTGCCGCTGCTGCGGCCGCGCCCCTCGAGGATCAGCGCCTGGCGGTGGCGGCAGACATTGGAGACGAGCCCGACGCCCGCCTCGGTGCGCACGAGCGCGCGCCCCTTGCCCTCCTGCTCGAGCACATGGTAGTCGCCGACCTCGGGCACCAGCAGTTCGTGCCCGACGTAGCGCGGCCAGGCATGGAAGATCAGTTCGAGTTCGCGGCGGAACAGGACCTCGTCGAAGTAGCTGTGAACCGGAAGCTGGGCGCGGCTGCGCGCGTCCAGAGAGATGCTGAGGTCCGACATGATCCGAACCCGTCCTCCATGGCTGCAAGGTGTTCCACCCCGTCACCGGCTGGTGACCGCCCGACGGACATGTCGTCCGCCCGGACGCGATCTTACCGGCTGGGTCCGGCCGCTCCCTGCACCGGCCTGCCTCGCGCGGCCTGCCCTCGCGCAGCGGCGCCCCACGGCCGGTGCCCGGCACGGCAGCGGCGCGCGGGCGGCCGATTCGTCTCGGGCCGCCGTCGGACGGCTGTCACACGGCCGTCGGGCGGCCGCCTGAAGGGCAGGGGACCCTCGTTGTCTACAATGGCCGGTTCAGTCCCCATGTCCCGAATGGCCGCGATGGCCCGAATGGCCCGAAGTTCCACGACCGCAGCGAGCACACCCCCAGAGGAAGCGCCCGCCAGTTTCGAGCAGGCGATCGCCGAGCTGGACCGGCTCGTCGAGCAGATGGAGGGCGGGCAGTTGCCGCTGGACCGGCTGCTCGACGGCTACCGGCGCGGCGCCGAGTTGCTGGCCTACTGCCGTGCCCGGCTGCAGAGCGTCGAAGACCAGGTCAAGCTGCTCGAAGGCGGCCAACTCGAGCCGTTCGCCGGCGGCGCCGGCTCATGACGGCGGGCGACTTCGACGCCTGGGCCACCATCGAGCTCGAGGCGGTGGACGCCGCGCTCGATGCCTGGGTACCGGGCGATGCACCGGCGGGCCTGGGCGACACGATGCGCTACGGCGTGCTCGACGGCGGCAAGCGGCTGCGCGCGCTGCTCGTGCTGGCCGCGGCCCAGGCGGTGGGCGGCGCGCGCGAAGCCGCGCTGCGCGCCGCCGTGGCGGTGGAGCTGATCCACGCCTACTCGCTGATCCACGACGACATGCCCTGCATGGACAACGACGTGCTGCGCCGGGGCAAGCCCACGGTGCACGTGCGCTACGGCGAGGCACAGGCGATGCTTGCCGGCGACGCGATGCAGGCGCTGGCCTTCGACGTGCTGACGCCCGACGCCGGCGTCGAGCACGCGCTGCAGGCGCGGCTGGTCGCCATTCTGGCGCGCGCGGCCGGCCACGCCGGCATGGCGGGCGGGCAGGCGATCGACCTGGCGAGCATCGGGCAGCGTCTGGACGAGGCGGCGCTGCGCGACATGCACCGTCGCAAGACCGGTGCGCTGCTGCACGCCAGCGTCATGATGGGCGCGGCCTGCGGTGCAGCGACGCCGCCGGTGCTGGCGGCGCTGGGCGACTATGGCGCCGCCGTGGGTCTGGCGTTCCAGGTCGTCGACGACATCCTCGACGTCACGCAGGCCTCCGAGCGACTGGGCAAGACCGCCGGCAAGGACCTCGATCACGACAAGCCGACCTACGTCTCGGTGCTGGGTCTGGAGGCCGCGCGCGCGCACGCCGAAGCGCTGCGCGCGCAGGCGCACGCGGCGCTCGCGCGCAGCGGCCTGCGTGGGCAAGGCGGCATGCTGGCCACGCTGGCCGACCGGGTGGTAGAACGCGAAAGCTGACATGGACGCATTGCTGAGCAAGATCGACAGTCCGGCCGAGCTGCGGCGCCTCGCGCGCTCACAGCTGCCGGCGCTGGCCCACGAGCTGCGCCAGTTCGTGCTGCACACGGTGAGCCAGACCGGCGGGCATCTCGGCAGCAACCTGGGCACGGTGGAGCTGACGATTGCGCTGCACTACGTGTTCGACACGCCGCACGACCGCATCGTCTGGGACGTCGGCCACCAGACCTACCCGCACAAGATCCTCACCGGGCGGCGCGAGCGCATGCACACGCTGCGCCAGCTCGACGGCGTGGCCGGTTTTCCCAAGCGCGAGGAAAGCGAGTACGACGCCTTCGGCACCGCGCACAGCAGCACCTCGATCTCGGCCGCGCTCGGCATGGCGGTGGCGGCGCAGCTCAAGGGCGAGCGCCGGCGCGCGGTGGCGGTGATCGGCGACGGCGCGATGACCGCCGGCATGGCCTTCGAGGCGCTCAACAACGCCGGCTTCGCGCACGCCGGCCAGGCTGCCGACCTGCTGGTCGTGCTCAACGACAACGACATGTCGATCAGCCCGCCGGTGGGCGCCCTCAACGGCTACCTGGCGCGGCTGATGAGCGGGCAGTTCTACGCTGCCGCGCGCGAGGGGGTCAAGGGCGTGCTCAAGGCCGCGCCGCCGCTGTTCGAGCTGGCGCGCCGGCTCGAGGAGCACGCCAAGGGCATGGTGGCGCCGGGCACGATCTTCGAGGAGTTCGGCTTCAACTACGTCGGCCCGATCGACGGCCACGATCTGGACGCGCTGATCCCGACGCTCGAGAACCTGCGCGACAAGAAGGGCCCGCAGTTCCTGCACGTGGTGACCAAGAAGGGTTATGGCTACAAGCTGGCCGAGGCCGATCCGGTGAAGTACCACGCCGCGAGCGGGCGCTTCGACCCGGCCGAGGGCTTTCCCAAGGCCGGTGGCGGCAAGCCGAGCTTCACGCAGGTCTTCGGCCAGTGGGCGTGCGACATGGCCGAGGTCGACGACAAGCTGGTCGCGATCACGCCGGCGATGCGCGAGGGCTCGGGCCTGGTCGAATTCCACAAGCGCTTCGCGCGCCGCTACTTCGACGTCGGCATTGCCGAGCAACACGCCGTGACCTTTGCCGCCGGGCTGGCGTGCGAGGGCATGAAGCCGGTGGTCGCGATCTACTCGACCTTCCTGCAGCGCGGCTACGACCAGCTGATCCACGACGTGGCGCTGCAGAACCTGCCGGTGACGTTCGCGCTCGATCGCGCCGGCATCGTCGGCGGCGACGGCCCGACGCACGCCGGCGCGTTCGACATCGCCTTCGTGCGCTCGATTCCGAACTGCGCCATGCTCGTGCCCAGCGACGAGAACGAGTGCCGCCAGGCGCTGACCACCGCCTACCGGTGCGGGCAGCCCGCGGCGGTGCGCTATCCGCGCGGCAGCGGCATCGGTGCGGCGGTGGACAAGACGCTGGCCGCGTGGCCGTGGGGCCGCGGCGTCGTGCGCCGCAGCGCGCGGGCAACCGACCGGCGGCCGGGCGTGCCGCGACTGGCCATCCTCGGCTTCGGCACGCTGCTGCACGCGGCGCTGCCGGCGGCCGACAAGTTCGACGCCACGGTGGCCGACATGCGCTTCGCCAAGCCGCTGGACGAGGCGCTGGTGCTCGAGCTGGCGCGCACGCACGAGGCGCTGGTGACGATCGAGGAAGGCTGCGTGCGCGGCGGGGCAGGCTCGGCCGTCGCCGAGTGCCTGGTCATGGCCGGGGTGCAGGTGCCGCTCCTGATGCTCGGCCTGCCCGACGAGTTCACCGGGCACGGCGATGCGCACAAGCTGCTCGCCGGCCTCGGGCTGGACGCCGCGGGCATCGAGCAGTCGATCCGCCAGCGTTTCGGCGCCCGCCCGGCGTTGGCGGCGATCAGCGCCTGAGCGCGCCGGCGCCCGCACCGACGAGCGAGCGGACCCACGGCGATGCAACGGCACCGAACGCCCCGCGCCCATCCGTTGCCGGCGCACGGCAACTCCGCGCGCCGGCCCCCGACATGAATCATCTCACCGACGTCCTGCACATTCCCGACACGCAAAGCGCGCGCGACCACCGCCATCTGGCCATCCAGCGCGTGGGCGTCAAGGCCCTGCGCTACCCGCTGCGCCTGCTCGTGGCCGGCGCCGAGCAGGGCACGACGGCGTGCTGGTCGCTCGACGTGGCGCTGGACGCCGAGCACAAGGGCACGCACATGTCGCGCTTCGTCGCCTGGCTGGAGGAGGGCGCGGCGTTGCCGGCCTGGACTGCGGCCACGCTGCGCGAGCGTCATGCGGCGATGCTGCAGCGGCTGGACGCGAGCGCCGGGCGCTGCGAGGCGGCGTTCACGTTCTTCCTCGCCAAGCGCGCGCCGGTGTCCGGCCTGTCCAGCCTGCTCGACTACGAGGGCCGCTGGATCGCCGAGACGCGCGCGGGCACGAGCGCGATCTGGGCCGAGGTCGCGGTGCCGGTCAAGAGCCTATGCCCGTGCTCCAAGGAGATCAGCGACTACGGCGCGCACAACCAGCGCGCGCGCATCACGATGCGCGTCGAGCTGCTCGCACCCATCGAGTGGCACGAACTGGTGCGCTTCGCCGAGGAGGAAGCCTCGAGCGAGATCTGGCCGATGCTCAAGCGCAGCGACGAGAAGTGGGTCACCGAGCGCGCCTACGAGAACCCGAAGTTCGTCGAGGACCTGGTGCGCGACGTCGCGCTGCGCCTCAACGCCGAGCCGCGCCTGGGCCGCTACGTGGTCGAGGTCGAGAACTTCGAGTCGATCCACAACCATTCGGTCTACGCGCGCATCGAGCGCGCGTGATGAAGGGGCACGCGCGCATCGAGCACGCGTGATGAAGGGACACGCGCATCGAGCGCGCGTGAGCCTGCGCCCGACCGGCGGGCGCGCCCGACCGGCGGGCGCGCCGCAGCCGGCGGCGCGCGCCGTGACGCGGATCACGGTCGGGCCCGCGTGTAGGAATTCGCCCTACACGGCGGCGGGAAGAAGCGGGACTCCAGCCACCGATGTGGGCCGATCGCGCAGCGCATTTCCGCTGCGTACAGTGCAGCACGTCGATACACCCACTCACGCACACCGGAGCCCGCATGACCCCCGACCAGATCCTCGCCGAGATCCGTGAAGCCAACCTGTCGTACCTGATGCTCGCGCAGAGCCTGGTGCGCCAGGACAAGGAGCAGGCGCTGTTCCGCCTCGGCGTGAGCGAGGAGACGGCCGACCTGATCGGCATGCTGACCTCGGCCCAGATGATGAAGATCGCCACCGGCAACCAGCTGCTGTGCCGCTTGCGCATGGACGACGACGTCGTGTGGAACCTGCTCACCAGCCACGGCAAGGGCGCGGCCAACGACGGCATGAGTCGCCTGCACGCGTCGATCCTGATGGCCGGGCGCCATCACGAGGCGGCCTGAGCCGCACGCACGCCGCACGCACGACGAGCCGCCACCGGAGGGACGACGACCATGGCACGGAGCAAGAGCATCCTCACCGAAGCGCGCCAGATCGAGCGCGCCGTCACGCTGATCCACCTCGGCGCGCGCCTGCAGGTGCTGGAAAGCGAGACCGATCTGAGCTACGAGCGGCTGCTGCGCCTGTACAAGGAGGTCGCCGGCCGCAGCCCGAGCAAGGGGCAGCTGCCGTTCTCGACCGACTGGTTCATGACCTGGCAGCCGAACATCCACTCGAGCCTGTTCCTGAACACGCACGAGTACCTCAACAAGGTGGCGGCGCTCGACGAGATCGATGCCGTCATCAAGGCCTACCAGCTCTACGCCGAGCAGATGAAGGCGCAGGGCCTCGAGCCGCTGCTGAGCGTGACGCGCGCCTGGCGGCTCGTGAAGTTCGTCGACAACGGCATGCTGACGATGACGCCATGCTCGCGCTGCGGCGGGCATTTCGTCACGCATCCGCACGAGATCGCGCGCCATTACGTGTGCGGGCTGTGCCACCCGCCGGCGCGCGCGGGCAAGGGCAAGCTCGCAGGCAGCCTCGGCGCTGCTGCGCGTGACATCGGCACGGTTTCGACGCACTGAGCACACCGCGCCGGCTGCAGCGAACGGCCGCGCGCGCCGATATTCGAGACGTCTTTCGGTTCATTGCTCGTCTCCTCCTGGCACAGTCCTCTGTGCTTTGCAGCGGGTCCTTCGGGACCCGCCTTTTTTTTGGTGCCGCGCAGCCGATAACCTGTTCGGTGCCGGTCTCGCCTCGACTGGCTGCGGATGGTGCCCGTGAAGCTCGTACCTTTCGATCATTGCGACCTGCGTCTGGGTGAACCGCTGCCGGTGCCGCTGCACGACGCCGCCGGTCGCCTGCTGGTTGCCGCCGGAGTGGTGCTGCGCGACGGCGAGCGCCTGGCCGCGCTGGCTCGTCATGGGCTCTTCACCGAGCTGCGCCACGCGCTCGAGTGGAAGCGGCGCGTCAACGCGGCGGCCGATGCCAAGCTGCGGCAGAACGCACTGCTCAAGGACGTCGCCGTCGCCCGGCCCGATGTGCCGGCGCGCGCGCGCGGCCACGACGAACGTGCGCCGATGCAGGCGTGGCAGGACGGCATCGACCAGCTCGACGCGCTGCTGCGCGAGGCCACGCGCGCGCCCGGCCCCGACTGGGCCGAACGCCTGAGCGCGCTGCGCTGCCAGATGCAGGCGCTGCTCGAGCGCTGGCCGGACGCATCGCTGTACCTCCTGATCCACGAGGCGGGCCACGACTGCGCGCGGCACAGCGCGCACCATGCCGCCCTGGCGATGGCCGTCTGCGAGCTCGCGGCGCCCCTGCTCGACTGGCCGGCCGAGGCGTCGCAACGCCTCGCCGTGGCCGCACTGACGATGAACGTGTCGGTGTGGCGGCTCGCGGACCAGTGGGCCGCCAGCGAGCGTCCGCCCGCCACCGCGGCGCAGCCAGCCGAGCTCGCCGCGCATGCGCGCGCCGGCGCAGCGCTGCTCGAAAGCCTGGCGCTGCGCGATGCGCAGTCGCTCGAGATCGTCGCCCGCCATCACGAGGCGCTGCCCGCCGATGCCGCCGCGGCCGGGCCGGCGACGGTGCCGCGCATGACGGCGCTGCTGCAGCGTGCCGATGTCCTCGCCGGGCGCATCTGTCGTCGCGCCGTCGGCGAACCCGCGGCACCCGCGCTCGCGGTGCGCGAGGCCTGCCTGGGCCCCGACGGCCAGCCCGACGCGATCGGCAGCGCGCTGCTCAGAGCCACAGGCCTGTTTCCGCCGGGCAGCTTCGTCGAGCTCGCCGGTGGCGAGATCGGCATCGTCGTGGCGCGTGGGCGGCGCGCGAACCTGCCGCACGTGGCCGCGCTGGTGGGCGCCAGCGGCGCCCCGCTGGGCGTGCCGGCGCTGCGCGACACCGTCGAGCGGCGCTACGCCGTCAAGACCGCGATCCCGGCGGCGCGCGTGCGCGTGCGCCCGCCGCACGAGCGGCTGATCGCGATGCGCTGAACCCTCCAGCGCCGCTTTTCCGGCGTTTGGCCGCCACCGGCGCGCGGCACAGTCCGCAGCAATGATCCGCTCGCGTTCGCTGCCGCTGCTGGCGCTCGTTGTCGTGCCGGCAACCTGGCGCTGGCCGCTGCCGGCGCTGCTCGCCTGGACATCGGCGTGGGCGCTGTTCGTCGCGCTCGGCCACGCCGGATGGCCCGCGGGCGGCGTGCTCGTGCCGCCGATGCTGGCCAGCGTGGCGCTGGCCTGGCCGCAGCACGGCTGGTGGCGGCGCATCGTGGTCGTCGCCGGCTTTCCGCTGTCGGCGCTGCTCGCCGCGCCGGACCTGGGGGTGCCGCACTGGGCCTGGCTGGCGGCGCTCGCGCCGCTGGCGCTGCTGTATCCGCTGCGCGCGTGGTCCGATGCGCCCTGGTTCCCGACGCCGCACGACGGCCTCGCGGGTCTCGAGCGCATCGTGGCACCGGCACCCGAGCACGTGCTCGATGCGGGCTGCGGGCTCGGTCACGGCCTCGCGGCGCTGCGCCGGCTGTGGCCGCGCGCGCGGATCGAAGGCGTCGAGTGCAGTTGGCCGCTCGCCTGGTGCGCCCGCTGGCGCTGCCGCTGGGCGCGCGTGTGTCGTGCCGACATGTGGCGCATCTCGTGGGCCGCGCTGGACGTCGTCTACCTGTTCCAGCGCCCCGAGAGCATGGCGCAGGCCTGGGCCAAGGCGAACGCCGAGATGCGTCCCGGTCGCTGGCTGGTCAGCCTGGAGTTCGCGGTGCCGGGGGTCGCGCCGACCGCGCGCGTGCAAGGCGCCGACCGGCGCGACGTGTGGGTGTATCGGCTGGGTCCGCCGTCGGCGGCGGCGCCGCAGGCCGCAGCCCGGGGCTCAACCGTCGGCGGGGCGGGCCGATAACCCACGCAGCACGCGCGTGGCCCCCGCCGCGCCCGCTTCGCCTGCAGCAACGCTGAGCGCTCATGTTCGTCCTCGTCGGTTGGGTCCTCGCCCTGGGCTGCGTGTTCGGTGTCTTCATCGTGCACGGCGGCAACATCGGCGTGATCCTGAAGGCGCTGCCGTTCGAGCTGATCACGATCGGCGGCGCCGCGCTGGGCGCGTTCGTCGCCAACAACCAGCCCAAGGTGCTCAAGGCGACGGCGGCGGGCATCGGCAAGTGCTTCAAGGGCAGCAAGTACAGCAAGGCGCGCTACATGGAGCTGCTGGCGCTGATGTACGACATCTTGCAGAAGGCGCGCAAGGAAGGCCTCATGGCCATCGAGCAGGACGTCGAGGATCCGGCCAACTCGCCGCTGTTCCAGAAATATCCGGTGGTGGGCAGCGACCACCACGTGCAGGAGTTCGTGACCGACTACCTGCGCATGATGGTCTCGGGCAACCTGAATGCACACGAGATCGAGTCGCTGATGGACAGCGAGATCGAGACCCATCACCACGAGGAACACGCGGCGGTGGCGGCGATGCAGCGGCTGGCCGGCGCGCTGCCGGCCTTCGGCATCGTCGCGGCCGTGCTCGGCGTGGTCAACACGATGGGCTCGGTGGGCCAGCCGCCGGCGGTGCTGGGCGGCATGATCGGTTCGGCGCTGGTCGGCACCTTCCTCGGCATCTTCCTCGCCTACGGCTTCGCCGAGCCGCTGGCGGGGCTGCTCGAGCAGAAGGTCGACGAGGCGACCAAGGAACTGCAGTGCATCAAGACCACGCTGCTGGCCAGCATGCAGGGCTACGCACCGCAGGTGGCGATCGAGTTCGGGCGCAAGGTGCTGTACTCGACCGAGCGGCCCAGCTTCGCCGAGCTCGAGGGGCACGTGAAGGGCAAGAAGTGAACGGCCCGGCGTCCAGACGGTCCGACCGTTGCGGACCGGATGCGGGCCCTGCGCCCCGGGACGCGGCCGCCGCGGGGCGCAGCGGGCACGGGGGCCGATGATGGCAGGCGACGCGAAGAAGCTGCAGCCGATCATCGTCAAGCGCGTCAAGAAGGGCGGCCACGGTGCGCACGGCGGCGCGTGGAAGATCGCCTACGCCGACTTCGTGACGGCGATGATGGCCTTCTTCCTGCTGATGTGGCTGCTCGGCAGCACGACCGAGGGCGACAAGAAGGGCATCGCCGACTACTTCGCCTCGCCGCTGAAGATCTCGCTGCTGGGCGCCGGTTCGGGCTCGGGCGACAGCTCGCACGTGATCAAGGGCGGCGGCCAGGACTTCACGCGCACCACCGGGCAGGTCAAGCGCGGCGAGGTCGCATCGACCCGCAGCACGGTCAACCTGCGCGCGCTCAAGGCCGAGCAACTGCGCGCCGAGATCGCCCGGCTCGAGGACCTCAAGCGCAAGGTCGAGCAGAAGATCGAAAGCAACCCCCGGCTGGCCGCGATGCGCAGCCAGATCAAGCTCGAGATGACGCCCGAAGGGCTGCGCATCCAGATCGTCGACGATGCCGGCCGGGCGATGTTCGCCAGCGGCAGCGCCGAGGTGCAGCCGCACATGCGCGAACTGCTGCGCGACCTGGGCGGCCTGCTCGCCGACGTGCCCAACCGGCTCACGCTCGAGGGGCACACCGACGCGCATCCGTTCACCGGCGGCGAGCGCGGCTACAGCAACTGGGAGCTTTCCGCCGACCGCGCCAACGCGTCGCGCCGCGAACTGCTGGCCGGCGGCCTGCCCGACGAGCACGTGCTGCGCGTTCTCGGCCTGGCCTCGAGCGTGCTGTTCGCCGCCGCCGACCCGCGCGCGCCGGCCAATCGCCGCATCAGCATCCTGGTCATGAACCGCGAGGCCGAGGAGCGCGCGCTGCGCGGCGGCATCGACGCCGGCGAGCCTGCGGCCGAGCCTGCCGCCGGCGATGCGCCCGACGCAGCCCCGGCGCCGCGCGTGCCTGCGCCGGCACCGGCTGCGGCCGCGGCGTCGCCGCGCGACTCAAGTCCGGCCGACCCACTCCGATAAGTCACCCAGCCTGCCCGCCGAGGAGCCTGCCATGAGTACGCCCACCGAACTGAAGTTCCTCGTCGTCGACGACTTCTCGACGATGCGCCGCATCGTGCGTGGCCTGCTCAAGGAGATGGGCTGCAACAACGTCGACGAGGCCGAGGACGGCGCGGTGGCGCTGAACATGCTGAAGAACGCGCGCTTCGACTTCGTCGTCAGCGACATCAACATGCCCAACATGAACGGCTTCGAGCTGCTCAAGGCCGTCAAGGCCGACGAAGGGCTCAAGCACCTGCCGGTGCTGATGGTCACCGCCGAGGCGCGCAAGGAAGACATCGTGCTCGCCGCGCAGAGCGGCGCCGCCGGCTACATCGTCAAGCCCTTCACCAAGGCGACGCTGGAGGAGAAGGTGACCAAGATCATGCACAAGCTCGCCGCCACGGCCTGAGACGCGACGCATCGGAGTGAACCGCATGAAGATGGACGATGCCGCCACCCTGCAGCCGCCGCCGGCGGTCTCGCCCGAGGTCTACCAGCAGATCGGCTCGATCACGCGCCTGGTGCACGACACGCTGGCGCAGCTGGGCGTGATGCCCAAGCTGCAGGTGGCCACCGAGGGGCTGCCCGACGCGCGCAGCCGCCTGAGCTACATCGCCAGCAAGACCGCCGAGGCGGCCGAGAAGGTGCTCAACTCGGTCGACCGCGCCAAGGCCGACCACGCGTACATCGCCGAGGCCGCGCACCGCATGGCGCGCCTCATCGTCGCCGATCCGGTGAAGGCCGTGGCCTCGGGGGCGGTGATGAACTTCGTGCACGAGGCCGAGGAGCGCACCGCGGCCATCGACGGCCACCTGACCGACATCATGATGGCGCAGGACTTCCACGATCTCACCGGACAGGTGGTGGCCAAGGTCATCACGCTGGCCACCGAGCTCGAGGACAGCCTGGTCAAGCTGCTGGTCTCGGTGGTGCCCGACGACGAGCGCGTCAAGGTCGCGCCGACCATGCTCAACGGCCCGGTCGTCGATCCGCAGGGCCGCAGCGACGTTGTCGCCAACCAGGGCGAAGTGGACGACCTGCTCGCCAGCCTGGGTTTTTGAGCGCCCCCGGGCGGGCCCGGCGTCCGGAGCCTCGGGCGCGGCCGCCCGAGCAAGAGGTCCCGGCCGCAGTGGCGCGGCGCGCCATGCGCCATGCGCGCGGCACTGCCGCGCGGCACGAGGCGTCGCGCCGCAGCGCATGAAACGCGCCTTTCGGGCGCTTTTCCGCCTCCAGTCGGCTGCCCGTGCGAGGCACGATGGCGACGCTCGCGACGAGCGTCCAAGCCATGGCCGAAACCGCCCAGGATCGCACCCTTCCTGCCACGCCGCGCAAGATCGAGAAGGCGCGCCGCGAAGGGCAGGTCGCGCGCTCGCGCGATCTGTCGCACTTCGCCGCGCTCGGCCTGGGCGTGGCGCTGCTGGGCCTCTTTGCCCCCGAGCTGACGCGCGGGCTCGCACGCCTGATCGCCGAAGGGCTGGCCTTCGACGCGGCCCTCGTGCGCGAGCCGCGGGCGATGGTCGAACGGCTGGTGCGGCTGGGCGGCTGGCTGCTGGTGGCGGTGCTGCCGATCGGCATCGGCGCGGCGCTGCTGGCGCTGGCGGCGGGCCTGCTGAGCGGCGGCTGGAACTTCTCGCTCGAGGCGCTGACGCCGAAGTTGCGCAAGCTCGACCCGCTGGCAGGCCTGCAGCGGCTGCTCTCGCCGGGCCAGCTCACCAACACGCTCAAGGCCTGCCTGCTGGCCCTCGTGCTGGGCGCGACCGGCGCCTGGTACCTGGCCGGCCACTGGCCCGAGGCCCTGCGGCTGCTGGCGCTGCCGCTGCCCAGCGCCATCGCCGAAGCCGGCGCCGCGATCCGCGGCGGGCTGCTGCTGCTGGGCGGCGTGCTGGCACTGTTCGCGCTCGTCGACTTGCCGCTGCAGCGCCACCTGCTGCTGCGCCGCCTGCGCATGAGTGCAGAGGAAGTCAAGAAGGAGATGCGCGAGGTCGAGGGCAACGCCGAGGTCAAGGGCAAGATGCGGTTGCGCATGCGCGAGATGGCCAGCCGCCGCATGCTGGCCGCGGTGCCGCGCGCCGACCTGGTGGTGATGAACCCCACGCACTACGCGGTGGCGCTGAAGTACGAGGAAGCGCAGATGTCGGCGCCGCGCGTCGTCGCCAAGGGCGCCGATCTGCTGGCGCTGAAGATCCGCGAACTCGCCCTCGAGGCCAAGGTGCCGGTCGTGCAGGCGCCGCCGCTGGCGCGCGCGCTGTACGCGCACACCGACATCGACCAGGAGGTGCCGGCGCGGCTGTTCACCGCCGTCGCGCAGGTGCTGGCCTGGGTCTACCAGTTGCGCGACGCGCTGGCCGCGGGGCGCGCCTTCACGGCCAGCGCGCCGGTGCCCGAGGTGCCGCCCGACATGGATCCGCTGGCGCAGGTGCCTTCTGCCGCGGGCGCAGCCGGTGCCGCGGGTGCGACCGGCGCCGCACGCGATGCCCGGCGCTGATCGATGAATCGCATCGTCGCCGCGCTCGAGGCGCTGCGCGCCGGCGGCGACGCGCGCGCCGTCGCCGTGCGCGTGCTGATGCTGCCCGTCTTCGTCGTGCTGATGCTGGCGATGATGGTGCTGCCGCTGCCGCCGCTGCTGCTGGACCTGCTGTTCACGTTCAACATCGCGCTGGCGCTGATGGTGATGATGGTCTCGGCGCAGATGGTGCGGCCGCTGGACTTCGCGGCCCTGCCCACCGTGCTGCTGGTGACGACGCTCATGCGCCTGTCGCTCAACGTCGCCTCGACGCGCGTGGTGCTGATGGAAGGGCACACCGGGCCGTCCGCCGCCGGGCGCGTGATCGAGGCCTTCGGTCACTTCCTGATCGGCGGCAACTTCGCCGTCGGCCTGATCGTGTTCGCGATCCTGGTCGTCATCAACTTCGTCGTCGTCACCAAGGGCGCCGAGCGCATCGCCGAGGTCGGCGCGCGCTTCGCGCTCGACGCCATGCCGGGCAAGCAGATGGCGATCGATGCCGACCTCAACGCCGGCCTGATCGACGAGCAGGAGGCGCGGCGCCGTCGCGCCGAAGTCGGCGAGGAGGCCGACTTCTTCGGCTCGATGGATGGCGCCAGCAAGTTCGTGCGCGGCGATGCCATCGCCGGCATCCTGATCCTGCTCATCAACATCGCCGGCGGCCTCGTGATCGGCGTGGCGATGCACGCGATGGATGCGGGCGAGGCGGCGCGCTCGTACGTGATGCTGGCCGTCGGCGACGCGCTGGTGGCGCAGATCCCGGCGCTGCTGATCTCGGTGGCGGCGGCGATGGTCGTCTCGCGCGTCGGCAAGAGCGAGGACATCGGCACGCAGATCCGCGCCCAGGTGTTCGACTCGCCGCGCGCGCTGGGCATCACCGCCGGCATCGTCGGCGCTCTGGGCCTGGTGCCGGGCATGCCCAACCTGGTGTTCATCGCCATCGCGTCGGCGCTGGGCGGCCTGGCGTGGCACCTGGCGCGCCAGAAGCAGGCCGCCGCCGCGGCGGCCGCTGCCCAGGCCCCGACGCGGCGCGGACCGCCGCCCGACGCCGAGGCCAGCTGGGACGACCTGACGCCGGTCGACACGCTCGGCCTCGAGGTCGGCTACCGCCTCATCGCGCTGGTCGACAAGGCGCGCCAGGGCGACCTGCTGGCGCGCATCAAGGGCGTGCGCAAGAAGTTCGCGCAGGACGTCGGCTTCCTGCCGCCGCCGGTGCACATCCGCGACAACCTGGTCGAGCTCAAGCCCGGCATGTACCGCGTGACGCTGCGCGGCGCCGTGGTGGGAGAGGGCGAGGCGATGCCCGGGCAGTGGCTGGCCATCAACCCCGGCGGTGCGCAGCAGCGCCTGCCCGGCACCGAGACCGTCGATCCGGCCTTCGGGCTGCCCGCGGTGTGGATCGAGGAGCGCCACAAGGAGATGGCCCAAATGGCCGGATTTACGGTCGTTGATTGCGCCACCGTCATCGCGACCCACCTTTCACACTTGATGCAGGTGAACGCCGCGAGGCTGCTGGGCCGCGTCGAGACGCAGCAGCTCGTGGACCACGTCACCAAGCTCGCCCCCAGATTGATCGAGGACGTCGTGCCCAAGATGGTCGGCATCGCCACCGTGCAGCGCGTGCTGCAACTGCTGCTCGAAGAGGGCGTGCACATCCGCGACATGCGCTCGATCGTCGAGTGCCTGGCCGAGCACGCCGCCGGCGTGAGCGACCCGCACGAGCTGGCGCGGCGCGTGCGCACCCACCTGGCGCCGGCCATCGTGCAGCAGATCTACGGGCCGGTGAAGGAGCTCGAGGTGATCGCGCTCGACCCGGAACTCGAGCGCATCGTGGCGCAGGCGCTCGGCTCGCCGCACGGCGCCGCGCTCGACCCCGGCATCGCCGAGACGCTCACGCGCAGCGCGGCCGACACCGCGCGTGCCGCCGAGGACCGCGGACAGCCGGCCTGCCTGCTGGTGCCCGACGCGGTGCGCGCACAGCTCGCCCGGCTGCTGCGCCGCGCCGCGCCGCGCCTGAAGGTGCTGGCGCACAGCGAGATTCCCGAAACCCACTCGATCCGCATCGGGTCGATCATCGGAGCCGCCGCATGAATCTCAAGCGCTTCACCGCGCGCACGTCCCGCGAAGCGCTGGCCCTGGTGCGCCAGGCCTTCGGCGACGATGCGGTCGTGATGTCCACCCGGCCCTGCCCCGAGGGCGTCGAGGTGCTGGCGATGGCGCCCGAGAGCGTGAACCAGCTCGAGCGCGTCGCGGCCGGCGCCGAACACGTGAGCGCTGCGCAGCGCCCGACGTCCGCGGCGGGCGTCGGTGCTTCGGCGCGCAACGCGCCCGCGGCCTCGTCCACCCCGTCGATGGCCGGCTCGGCGACTGCGGCTGCCGCTGCCGCGACCGCATCGGCGCGCGAGCCGGCCGCCGCGACGGCCGCAGGTGCCGCCGCGCCGTCCGTCGCGAACGCGACGACGTCGCGGCAGCGCTCGCGTGGCGGCGAGCGCATCGAGCCGACGTTCGAGCCCAGCGTCGCCGAGGATGTGCAGCAGCTGCAGATGAGCACGCTGTCGTTCCAGGACTACGTGCGCGAACGCATGCTCAAGCGCCGTGCGGCGGCGCAGGCCCCGCACGCCGACGCGCCGACGCGCCCCTCGGCCGTCGCCGCCTCGCCGATCGAGCAGGCGCGCACGCGGCTGGGCGCACGCCGGGCGGGCGGTGCGTCCGGCGGGGCGCACGAGCCGCCGATCCTGCGCGAGGAGCTGCGCCTGGGCGACACGATCCGTGGCGCACTGCCCGAGCCCGACGCCGCGCCGGCACACGAGCCGGCGTCGGCGTCGTCGCACGAGGCGCACGAGGCGCACGAGGCGCGCGCAGCGCGTGCGTCGCGCGAGGCGCGTGAACTGCGTGAACCGAGCGCACTGCGCGAACTGGGCGAACTGTCTTGTGCGCACGAGGCGCCGCCCCTGCGCCCGCCCCAACCCGGGCCGGCGCGCCATGCGCCCTGCACGGCGGCACGCGAGGCCGCACGCGAGGCGGCGCACGAGGTCGTGCACGAGGCGGCGCACGAGACGGCACGCGACGACGCGCAGATGCTGAGCGAGCTGCGTTCGATGCGCGGCCTCATCGAGCAGCGCTTCGGTGCGCTCGCGTTCATGGAAAAGCTGCAGCGCCAACCGCGTCAGGCGCAGCTTGCACAGCGGCTGCTGGACATCGGCTTTTCGGCAGCGCTCACGCGCAAGCTGGTCGAGAGCCTGCCCAACGACGTCGCCGAGCTCGAGTGGGCCGCCGGCGTGCTCGAGCGCAACCTCGCGACCGGCGAGCGCGAGGGCGCGCTCGAGGATCTGGGTGGCGTGTACGCGCTGATCGGCGCCACCGGCGTCGGCAAGACCACCGGCACCGCCAAGCTGGCCGCCGCCTTCGCCACCCGCCACGGTGCGGCCAACCTCGGCCTCGTCACGCTGGATGCGTATCGCGTCGGCGCGCACGAGCAACTGCGCACCTACGGCCGCATCCTCGGCGTGCCGGTGCACACCGCACACGATCGTGCCTCGCTCGAGGACCTGCTCGAACTGCTGGCCGGCAAGCGGATGGTGCTGATCGACACGGCCGGCATGGCGCAGCGCGACCACCGCACGCGCGAGCTGCTGGAGATGCTTTCGCACCCGTCGATCAAGCGCCTGGTCGTCGTCAACGCCGCCGCGCAGGGCGAGACGATCGAGGACCAGCTCGCGGCCTACGCCGGCGCCGGCTGCCGCGGCGTCGTGCTCAGCAAGGTCGACGAAGCGGTCAAGCTCGGCCCGGCACTGGATGCGACGATCCGCTCGCGTCTGAAGGTGCTCGCCGTCGCCAATGGTCAGCGCGTGCCCGAGGACTGGCACCGGCTGTCGGCGGCCGCGCTCGTGCAGCGCGCACTCAAGGCCCAGGGTGCGCCAGCCTGGCGCCTGGGCGGCGAGGACGTCAACCTCATCTTCGCCGGCATGCCGGCGCCGGCCGCGGTCGCCGCGGACGGTGCCGCAGCGGCCCGCGCCGCCTGAGCGCGACGGCACGCCCCGCGTCTGCCGACCATCGTCTTGCGTCCCCCTCGTTGCAGCCCCATGCGCGACTTCTACGCCGGCACCTCACCCGTCCCGCTCGATCAGGCCGACGGGCTGCGGCGCCTGTTCGCCGCGCGCCGCGGCCATCTGATCGCCCTGGCGGCGAATCCACACGTGGCCTTCGGCGGTGTCGTCCTGGACCGCCTGGCGCAGGTGCTGGCCGCCGGCGGGCGCGAGGTGCTGGTGGTCGACGCCGGTGCCGGCGCGCCGGCGCCGCACGAGCTGTCGCGGCTCGACCTGGCCGCCGGCATCGAGCGCGTCGCGCGGCGCGTGAGCTACCTGCCGGCGCGCGGGCTGCCGATGGCCCATGTCGACACCCGAGGCTCGGCCGCCGGATTTCTCGACGCGCTGCACGACGCGGCGCCCGAGGCCGACGTGCTGCTCGTGCATGCCGATGCTGCCGAGCTGGCGCGCATGCTGACGCGCCGCGCGGCGCGACCGCTGCTGCTGGGCGCCGATCACCCGGAGAGCGTCAAGCATGCCTACGCCAGTGCGAAGCTGCTGGCACGGCGCACCGGCCTGGCCACCTTCGATCTGCTGCTCGTCGCCGCCGCGCAGTCGCCGCGCATCGCGCGCATCGCGGCCAGCCTGGCCGGCTGCCTCGACGGCTTCCTGCAGGCGCTGCTGTGCCGCTGGGCGCACCTGGATCCGGCCGACGACACCGCCTGCGAGCATACGGCGCTCGCGGCGCTGCTCGATGCACAGCTCGCGCTCGGCGGCACCGCCCCGGCGCCGGTCGCTGGCACCGCCGTGCCGCCGGCCGGACGTGCCGGCGTGGCGGATCGCACCCGGGTGGCGTGGCAGCCCGCGTGCCCAGAGCGCGCCCGGCACGTCGGCACACGCACCGTCACCCGTACCGCCGCCGCACCGCTGCACCCGTAGCTGCACGGATTGCACGGTTGCGGATTCCAAGGTTCCAGAAGGCCACGCCATGTACACCGCCAAGGGACAACTCGACGCGTCCGCGCTGCTCAAGGAATACAGCCCGCTCGTGCGCCGCCTCGCGCACCAGATGATCGCCAAGCTGCCGGCCAACGTCGAGCTCGACGACCTGATCCAGGTCGGCATGATCGGCCTGTCGGATGCGCTCACGCGCTTCGACGTGAACCAGGGCGTGCAGTTCGAGACCTTCGCGACGCAGCGCATCCGCGGCGCGATGCTCGACGAACTGCGCGGCAGCGACTGGATGAGCCGCGGCGACCGCCGCCACCAGCGCAACATCGAGGCCGCCGTGCGCAAGCTCGAGCAGCGCCACGGCCGCGCACCGAGCGAGGGCGAGATCGCGCGCGAGATGGGGCTCACGCTCACGCAGTACCAGGAACTGCTCGGCAAGGTGCGCGGCACCCAACTCGTCTACCTCGAGGACATGAGCGGCGACGAGGGCGACGAAGACTACCTCGACCGCCACGTCGCCGACGAGGAGGCCAACCCGATCGCGCGGCTGCAGGACCGGCGCATGCGCGAGGCGCTCGTCGAGGCCATCAAGCAGCTGCCCGAGCGCGAGCAGTACGTGATGAGCATGTACTACGAGCACGACATGAACCTCAAGGAGATCGCCGCCGTGCTCGGCGTCACCGAGAGCCGCGTGTGCCAACTGCACAGCCAGTCGATCGCGCGGCTGCGCTCGCGGCTGCGCGAGTGGTAGCCGGGCCACGTTCGCCGATGCGGCGCCCCGATCGTCGCGAGGCCCGCACGTCGTGCCAGCGCGGGCGTCGGCGCGTGCGCGCGGCGTGACGCACCATCCAAGGAAGAAGGGCCCCGCGGGGCCCTTCGTCTTGGGGGGTGACGTCCGAGGCGTGCTCAGACGGTCAGACCGCCCGTGACCACGCCACGCTCGCTGGTGCCGGCGTTCGAATACAACCGTGCCGCCGCGGCGGGCGGCATCAGCACGTCGATGGCGCGGTCGAGCGCTGCGGTGGCGCGGGCCAGGGCCTCGCGCTGCGCGGCGACCTCGGCGCCGGCCAGCGCCAGGCGGTGGCGCAACGCGGCCGGCACGCCGCCCTCGCGCGCGGCACCCTGGAAACGTTGCACGGCCTGGGCCAGCGCCTCGTGCAGCTGCGCGGCCACGCGATCGACGGCGCCGTCTCGCGGCTGGCGCAACGCGGCATCGAGCGCGGCGAGCTGGGTTTCGAGGGCCGCCAGCGGCGCCTCGAGGTCGGCGGGCAGCACAAGGGCGCCCGCGTCCGACGACTCAACCATGGATGCGGCCGGCGGCTCAGCTGAGCTTGCGCCCGAGCAGCTCTTCGGCGTTGGCGACGAGCTTGTCGGCGATCGCCTCGGCGTTGACCTGGAACCTGCCGTCGCGAATGGCGCCGGCGATGCGCTGCACCTTCTCGACGTCGAACGTGGGGTCGCCGGCCGCACCCGCCAGCAGCGAAGCGGCCGGCGACAGCGCCACCTTGGCGCTGGGTTCGGCCGCCGCGGCGCCGGGCGCGGGATTGCCCTTGCGCTCGGTGGCCGGAGCAGGGACGACGGGCTTGTTTTCGAGGGAACCGATCTTCATGACAGTCTCCTGGTCGCAGCGGGTGCCGGACGCACCCTCGCGGACCTGCTCGTGCTATCGGCCGCAACGGGGGTCGACTTGAGGCCCCGGTGACGGATTCTCACCCGAACCCCCCCGATCGCGGGGGCGGGCGGCTGCACCCGCGTCGTCACAGCGTGACCTCGACTTCGCCGGCGGCGGTCGGACGGCCCACCAGCACACGGCCCGCATCGGTGCGCACGCGCGCCGGCTGGCCTTCGATGCCGGGCGTGAGCGCCATCGCATCGGTGGTGATCGCGAAGCCCTGGCCGCTGGCGACGACGCGCACCATCTGCCCGCTCGCGAACCACTGCCTGGGCTGCAGATCCGCCGGCCTCGGTGCCTGGCCGGCCGCGAGCGGGCGCACGAGCACGCGCCCGGCCAGCTCGCCTGCGTCGCGCCAAGGTACGCCGGGCGCGGCGGCCCAGTCGGCGTCGGCGAGGGCAAGCTGCTCTTCGGTCAGCCTCGCGCCGGCGGGCAGCGTCTGGCGCAGCACGACGGCCGGCGCCAGCACATGCACCTGCACCGGCAGAAAGACGCGCCAGGCCGGCCCGTCGGTGCAGCGCAGTCCGACCCGCGTGCGGCCCCACGCCGGCTGGCCCGCGGCCAGATACGGCTCGATGCGCGCGCAAGGCGCCAGACGCAGCCGCGCGTCCAGAGTGCCGGCCGTGGCGCTCACGCGGGCGTCGTCCGGCGCCAGCGCGCTGGCCGCGGCGCGTGCCAGCGCGAGCGCGCCGGCCACGGCTTCGGCCGGCAGGGCCGCGGTTTCGGGCCCCTTCGTGGCCACGTTCTCGGGCCCGTCCTCGACGGGTCCAAGCGGGGCCGCGTCCAGCGCCTGCATCGACGGCACGAGCAGCGCGAGCGCCAGCGCACGCACGGCGCGGGCTCGCGCCAGGCGGTGGGGAAGGGGGGTCGCACGCATCTTCACGCGAGGAACTCTAGCCGGCGGCCGCGGCCACGGCGCCCGGAATTGCGCGCCGTTGGCGGCCCTGTTCGGATGCATGGGCGCAGCGTGCGCCACCCAGAATGCCCGGCACCGATCGGTGGGGCCGCGATGCGCTCCTCACATACGGCGGCACGGAGACAGCGCATGATTGCCTCGCTCGACGCGACGTTGGACTTCCAGGGCCAGGCGCTGTTGCTGCGCGCCGAGCGCCAGCGCCTGATCGCCGGCAACATCGCCAACGCCGACACGCCCGGCTACCAGGCGCGCGACTTCGACTTCGCGCGCGCCCTGCGCGCCGCCAGCGGCGCCGCCCGCGTCGGTGAAGGCATTGCCGAAGGGGTGACGGGGTCGGCCGATGCGCGCCACCCGACGCTGCACCCGGGCCTGCGCTATGCGCTGCCGGCGCAGACCAATCTGGACCGCAACTCGGTCGACATGGACCGCGAACGCGCCGCCTTCGCCGACAACGCCGTCAAGTACGAGGCGACGCTGCGCTTCGTCGGCGCCGGCGTGCGCACCGCGCTCGAGGCGATGAAGGCGCCGAACCAGGCCTGAGGGAGCAGCCGCCATGAGCATGCTGCGCATCTTCGACGTCGCCGGCAGCGCCGTGAGCGCACAGAGTCAGCGCCTGAACGTCGTCGCCTCCAACCTGGCCAACGCCGACACGGTGGCCGGTCCCGACGGCCAGCCCTACAAGGCGCGCCAGGTCGTGTTCCAGACGGTGCTGCTGGGGCCGGGGCAGCGCGGCGCCGACGCGGCCGACCCGGCCGGCGCCGGCGCCGGCGTGCGCGTGTCCACGCTCACCGAGAGCCAGGCGCCGGGGCGGCGCGTACACGACCCCAAGCATCCGGCTGCCGACGCCGACGGCTACGTGACGTACAGCAACGTCAGTCCGGTCGAGGAGATGGTCAACATGATCTCGGCCTCGCGCAGCTACCAGAACAACATCGAGGTCATGACGACGGCCAAGAGCCTGCTGCTCAAGACGCTGCAGCTCGGCCAGGGCTGACGCGGGCGCGGGACAAGGCGATGGCACTCACGCTCGAGACGATGAATGCGCTCAACGGCGCGACGAAGGGCGCGCCGGGCGGCGCGAAGGCGGGCGATGCTGCCGGTGCGGGCCAGGGCACGAGCGAGACCTTCCTCAAGCTGCTGGTGACGCAGATGCAGAACCAGGATCCGCTCAACCCGATGGACAACGCGCAGGTCACGAGCCAGATCGCGCAGATCAACACCGTGACCGGCATCCAGACCCTCAACACCACGATGGGCCAGCTCGCCTCCCAGTTCACGCAGCTGCAGGCGCTGCAGGGGGTCTCGCTGGTCGGGCGCCACATCGTGCTCGAGGGCAGCACGATGGCGGTCGCCGGCGGCCGCGGCGAGGGCGCGTTCGCGCTCGCCGGCGCCGCCGATGCGGTCAAGGTCGAGGTGCTCGACGGCAGCGGTCGCGTCGTCGACACCTTGGCGCTGGGTGCGTTGTCGGCCGGTCAGCATGACTTCGAATGGCCGGCCGGCAAGCAGCCCGACGGCAGCTACCGCTTTCGCGTCAGCGCCACCGCCGGTGCCGCCACGGTGGGCGCCACGCCGCTCGTCGTCGACCAGGTGCAGGCCGTCTCGCTGGTCGGCAGCCGCCTGGTGCTGGACACGCTGAACTCGGGCCCCGTCGACTACGCGGCCGTGCGCGCCGTCAACTGACCCCCCCACGAGGAATTCCATGAGCTTCCAACAAGGTCTGTCGGGACTGAACGCCACCAGCAAGAGCCTGGACGTGATCGGCAACAACATCGCCAACGCCGGCACCTACGGCGCCAAGGCCTCGCGCGCCGAGTTCGCCGACGTCTATGCCGCGGCCCTGAACGGCTCGGGAACGAACGACATCGGCATCGGCACGCGCGTGGCGGCGGTGGCGCAGCAGTTCAGCCAGGGCACGATCACGACCACCGACAACCCGATGGACCTGGCGATCAGCGGCGGCGGCTTCTTCCAGGTCGGCGACGGCGTCAACCCGCCGAACTACACGCGCAACGGGCAGTTCAAGATCGATCGCGACGGCTACATCGTCAACAACGACGGCAAGAAGCTGCTGGGCTACACGGCCGACGCCACCGGCGTGATCCAGCCCGGGCGCTCGGTGCCGCTGCAGCTGCCCACCGGCGGCATCACGCCGGCGCCGACGACCAAGGTGGCGCTGGAGATGAACCTCGATGCGCGCAAGCCCGCCATCGCCGGCGCGCCGGCGATCGACTTCGACGACGCGAAGACCTACAGCAGCGCGACCTCGCTCACGGTGTTCGACCCGCTCGGGCGCGACATCGCGCTCACCTACTACTTCCAGAAATCGCCGTCCCCGCCGGCGCCGGACAACACCTGGAACGTGTTCGCCACCGCCGACGGGCAGACGGTGGCGGGAACGCAGGCGGCGCCCACCCCGATCACCACGCTCGGCTTCAATGCCGACGGCACGTTCAACCAGTCGTCGTCCGCCGACTTCCAGCTCGACGGGCGCACGCTGGGGCTGGATTTCTCCAAGTCGACGCAGTTCGGCTCGGCCTACGGCATCACGATGCTGACGCAGGACGGCCACACCGCGGGCCAGCTCACCAGCGTGTCGGTCGATGCCAGCGGCATCGTCAACGCCAAGTACTCCAACGGCCAGTCGCGCCCGGCCGGACAGATCGAGATCGCGACGTTCCGCAATCCGCAGGGCCTGCAGCCGCTGGGCAACAACGCCTGGGCCAGCACCCATGCCTCGGGCGAACCGGTCCCCGGCACGCCCGGTGCCGGCAACCTCGGACTGCTGCAGGCCGGCGCGCTCGAGGAGAGCAGCGTCGACCTCACCGGCGAGCTCGTCAACATGATCACCGCGCAGCGCGTGTACCAGGCCAACGCACAGACCATCAAGACCCAGGACCAGGTGATGCAGACGCTGGTCAACCTGCGCTGAGGTCCCCGGGCGCCGGGCCGTAGAAGATGGACCGCCTCATCTACATCGCCGCTGCCGGCGCGCAGGCGCTGCTGTCGCGCCAGGACGTGCTGGCGGGCAATCTGGCCAACGTGTCGACGCCGGGCTTTCGCGCCGAGCTGCAGGCGCTGCGCGCGGTGCCGGTGCGCGGCGACGGCGCGAGCACGCGCGTGTACGCGCTGGAGACCACGGTCGGCTACGACGCCCGCCCGGGCCCGGTGGCCAGCACCGGACGCGCGCTCGACGTCGCCGTGCAGGGCAACTCGTGGCTGGCCGTGCAGTCGCTCGACGGCAGCGAGGCCTACACGCGCAACGGCGCGCTGCAGCTCGACGCCCAAGGCCAGCTCGTCACCGCCTCGGGCCTGCCCGTGGCCGGCAGCGGCGGCGGCCCGATCACGGTGCCCGCCAACGCCAGCGTCGACATCGCCGCCGACGGATCCATCGCCGCCACCGTCGCCGGCCAGCGGCCGCAGGTCGTCGGCCGGCTCAAGCTCGTCACGCCCGAGGCGCCGCTCGAGCGCGGCGCCGACGGGCTGTTTCGCGCCGCCGACGGTGAGCTCGACGTCGACCCGCAGGCGCGCGTGCAAGGCGCAGCGCTCGAGGGCAGCAACGTGAGCCCGATCGAATCGATGATCGGGATGATCGCCGCGGCGCGCCAGTTCGAGCAGCAGATCAAGGCGCTGCAAGGCGCCGAGCAGCGCGACCAGAGCGCGGCCAAGCTGCTGTCGGCCACGTAGCGCGGCCTCGGGCTGCGCCGATAAGACGGCTCGGGGCCGCGCATTTCGAGCCCTCGGCGCCGCGCCGGCAGTCCAACATCGGCGCATCGACGGCAGCTCAACGAAAGCCAGCTCATGCTCCGATCGCTGTGGATCGCCAAGACCGGCATGGAGGGTCAGCAGACCAAGCTGGACTCGATTGCCAACAACCTCGCCAATGTCGGCACCAACGGCTACAAGCGCGCCGGCGTGCTGTTCGAGGACCTGATGTACCAGAGCCTGCGCGCGCCCGGCGGCGCGAGCTCGGAGCAGGGCACGCTGCCGACCGGGCTGCAGGTCGGCCTGGGGGCAAGGGTGTCGGCGAGCACGCGCAACTTCGGTCAGGGTGCACTCACGCAGACCGGCAACCCCTACGACGTCGCGATCCAGGGCCAGGGCTTCTTCCAGGTGCAGATGCCCGACGGCACGACGGCGTACACGCGCGACGGTGCGTTCCAGGTCGACGCGAACGGGCAGCTCGTCACGGCCGCCGGCCATGCAGTGCTGCCCGGCATCACGATCCCGGCCAACGCGCAGGGCGTGACGATCGACGCGCAGGGCGTCGTCTCGGCGCGCGTGCCCGGCCAGGCCACCGCGCAGCCGCTGGGCACGCTGCAGACGGCCAGCTTCGTCAATCCGGCCGGGCTCGAGCCGCGCGGCGGCAACCTCTTTGCCGAAACCGCGGCGTCGGGCACGCCCGACACCGCGGCGCCGGGCGGCAACGGGCACGGCACGCTGATGGCCGGTGCACTCGAAGGCAGCAACGTCAACGTGGTCGAGGAACTGGTGTCGATGATCGCCACGCAGCGCGCCTACGAGCTCAACTCCAAGGCCATCCAGACCTCCGACCAGATGCTGCAGCGGCTGACGCAGATATGAGCCGCCGGCCTGCCCTGTCCACGCCGCCCGTGCGTCCGCCACCGGCGTTCGTGCGCCCGGCACTGGCGCTGGCGTGCGCCGCCGCGCTCGTTGCGTCGGCCGGCTGCGCGATGCTGTATCCGCGCGTGCAGATCGACGACGCCCCGCCGCCCGCGCCCGAGCCGGCTGCGGCGCCCGGTCCTGCCAGCGGCTCGCTGTACTCGGGTGCGACCTACCGGCCGCTGTTCGAGGACCACCGGGCGCGCCTGGCGGGCGACACCCTGGTGGTGCAGATCATCGAGAAGGTGAGCGCCACGCAGACCAGCACCAGCACGCTGGACAAGAGCGGATCGCTCAAGGGCTCGATCACCGCCTTGCCCGGCATCGCGTCGAATTCGTTCGCTCGCGCCGGCGTCGGCGGCAGCTCGGGCAACACCTTCGCCGGCAAGGGGTCGGTGGCCAACAGCAACGACTTCTCCGGCACCATCACCGTCGTCGTGCGTGCCGTGCTGCCCAACGGCCACCTGCTGATCGCCGGCGAAAAGCAGATCGGCGTCAACAACAACATCGACGTGCTGCGCTTCTCGGGCCAGGTCGACCCGCGCACGATCATGCCCGGCAACGTCGTGCAAAGCGCGCAGATCGCCAACGTGCGGCTCGAGCAGCGCGGCCGCGGTGCGCAGGCCGACGCGCAGGCGATCGGCTGGCTGGCGCGCATTTTCCTGTCGGTGCTGCCGATCTGAACGCCATGCGCAGACGCTTCGTGCCGCACGATCCGCTCGAGCGCTGGCTGCGCATCGCGGTGACCGTCGCCTTCGTCGCCGCCAGCGCCGCGCTGTGGTGGCCGCTGTCCGGCGCCGCCGCCGTCGTGCGCCTGAAGGACGTGGCGGCGGTGCAGGGCGTGCGCGCCAACGCGCTGGCCGGCATCGGCCTCGTCGTCGGCCTCGACGGCACCGGCGACCAGACGACGCAGACGCCGTTCACGACGCAGGCGGTGGCGACGATGCTGCAGCAGATGGGCATCACGCTGCCGCCGGGCTCGACGATGCAGTTGCGCAACGTCGCCGCGGTGACGGTGACCGCCGAGCTGCCGGCCTTCGCGCGGCCGGGGCAGAAGATCGACGTCGTCGTCTCGTCTCTGGGCAACGCCAAGAGCCTGCGCGGCGGCACGCTGATCGCCACGCCGCTCAAGGGCCTGGACGGCCAGGTCTACGCGATGGCCCAGGGCAACGTCGTGGTGGGCGGCGCCGGCGCCTCGGCCGCCGGCTCCAAGGTGCAGATCAACCAGCTGTCGACCGGCCGCGTGCCCGAGGGCGCCAGCGTCGAGCGCGCGGTGCCGACGCCCTGGGGTCAGGGCGACTCGCTGCAGCTCGATCTGAACGCCAGCGACTTCGCCACCGCGCGCGCCGTGGCCGGTGCCATCAACGGCGCCAAGGGCGCCGGCACCGCCGTCGCCATCGACGGGCGCACCGTGCGCCTGCGCGCGCCCGCGCCCGACGAGCGCGTGGCCTTCCTGGCCGACATCGAGAACCTGCCGATCGAGCTGCAGCGTCCGGCGGCGCGCGTGGTCGTCAACTCGCGCACCGGCTCGGTGGTGATGAACGAATCGGTGACCATCGGCCCGTGCGCGGTCGCGCACGGCAACCTGTCGGTGACCATCACCAACACGCCCGCGGTGAGCCAGCCGCAGCCGTTCGCGCAGGGGCAGACGGTGAAGGTCGACAAGGTCGACATCACCGTCTCGCAGCAGCCGGGCGCGCTGGTGCAGATGGCGGCCGGCACGCGGCTGGCCGACGTCGTCAAGGCGCTCAACGCGATGGGCGCGACGCCGCTGGACCTGCAGGCGATCCTGCAGGCGATGCGCGCGGCCGGCGCGCTCAACGCCGAGATCGAGGTGATCTGAGCGATGGCCGTGCACGACTCCGCTGGCGCCACGCGTCTGGCCGCCGACACGCAGTCGCTCGCCGGCCTGCGCGCGCGCGCCGCGGGCGATCCCCGGAGCGCGGTGCGCGAGGCCGCCAGGCAGTTCGAGGCGCTGTTCATGAACGAACTCGTCAAGAGCATGCGCGCGACGACGATGCAGTCGCAGGACGATGCGCAGTCGCAACTCGCCACCGGGATGCTCGACACCCAGTTCGCGAACCAGCTCGCCGGCATGCCGGGCGGCCTGTCGGAGGCGATCGCGCGCCAGCTCGAGCGCCAGATGGGGCTGGCGCCCGGGCCGATCCCCGCCACGGGCTCGGCGAACGACTCGCCGGCACCGCTGGCGGGCCGCCCGACGCGTCTGCCGCAAGGCGGCGCGGCGGCGTTCGTGCAGCAGCACGACGCGGCGGCGCGCCAGGCCGAGGCCGCCACCGGCATCCCGGCGGCCTTCATGGTCTCGCAGGCGGCGCTCGAGACCGGATGGGGGCGCAAGGAGATCCGCCATGCCGACGGCGCCCCGTCGTACAACCTGTTCGGCATCAAGGCCGGCGCCGGCTGGCGCGGGCCGACCGCCGAGATCACGACCACCGAATACGTCGAGGGCAAGGCGCAGAAGGTGACGGCGCGCTTTCGCGCCTATTCGAGCTATGCCGAATCGTTCGCCGACTACGCGCGGCTGATGAAGTCCAGCCCGCGCTACCGGCAGGTGCTGGACGCTGCCACCCGGGCGGGTGGTGCGGCAGGCGGCGCGGCAGGCGGTGCGGCAGGCGGTGCGGCGGCGGGTCCGGCAGGCGGTGCGGCGGCGGGTCCGGCAGGCGGTGCGGCGGCGGGTCCGGCAGGTGATGCGGCGGCCAGTTTCGCGCGCGGCCTGCAGCGCGCCGGCTACGCCACCGACCCGGCCTACGCCGACAAGCTCAGCCGCGTCATCAACACCACGCTGCGGCTGCAGCGCACGCTGCAGGCCTGAGACCTGTGAACGAACCCCTCACGCCCGCTCGACGCGCCCTGAGGCTCCGGCTCGGCGTTGCAAATGCTCGCCCTATCGCGCGACATGGCTGCGCTTTGCGCCTCGAGCGGGATCGTGCTGGCGCGCCGCTCGGGCGCGACCGGCTCATTCACAGCTTCTGAGCCGGCCCCGCCTGCGCGCACGATCTCGGCACCGCGGCACCATGGCGAACACCGCACTCACGTCGATCGGCGTCAAGGCGCTGGCGGCGAGCTATGCCGGGCTGCAGACCACGGGCCAGAACATCGCCAACGCCAGCGTCGCCGGCTACTCGCGGCAAAGCGTCGTGCTCGCACCGTCGCTGCCGCAGTTCAGCGGCTCGGGCTACTTCGGCCGCGGCGTCGACGTCGTGAGCGTCGAGCGCGCGCACGACGCGTTCCTCACGCGCGAGGCGACGGGCGCCGGCTCGGTGGCGGCGATGGACGCGGCGCGCCTGGCGCAGCTCACGCAGCTCGAGACCCAGTTCCCGACCGGCGAGCAGGGCCTGGGCCACGCGAGCACGCAGTTCTTCAACGCGCTGTCCGACCTGACGACGCAGCCGGCGGATGCGTCGACGCGTCAGGTCGTGCTGGCGCGCGCCGGCGACCTGGTGTCGCAGTTCCAGCGCATGGGTGCCGGTTTCGACACGCTGCAAGCCGGCGTCACCGCCGGCCTGAAAGTCGCGGTCGACGAGGTGAACGCGATGGCCCAGAACGTCGCCAGCCTCAACCAGCGCATCATCGCCGCGGGCGCGCTCGGTCATCCACCCAACGACCTGCTCGATCAGCGCGACCAGCTGATCCAGCGTCTGGCGCAGCACCTGCAGCTCACGCGCGCCGACGCCGACGACGGCAGCGTCAGCCTGTTCATCGCCGGCGGCCAGAACCTGGTGCTCGGCGCGACGGCCAACAAGCTGTCGATCCAGGCCTGTCCCGGCGATCCCTCGCGCTCGGCGCTCGCGATCGCCGACGGCCCGACGCCGCGTCTGCTGAGTCCGGACACGCTGGGCGGCGGCGACATCGCCGGGCTGCTGCAGTTCCAGGACGACGATCTGATGACGGCGCGCAGGTTGCTCAACGACTTCGCGGAGAAGGTGTGCAGCGCCGTCAACCAGCAGCAGGCCATGGGCCTGACGCCTGGCGGCACGGCGGGTCAGGTGATGTTCGTCATCGCAGCGCAGCCGGTGCCCTTGAACGCCAGCCACATCACGCTGGCAGCGGGCTTCGGCCCCGGCGACATCGCGGCGGCATCGCAGCCGCCGGCCCCGGCGTCGAGCAACGGCAATGCCATCGCGCTGCTCGCGCTGCGCGACAGCGCGATCGTCGACGGCCGCACGCCATCGGATGCCTATGCCGAAGCGATGACGACGATCGGCGTGCGTGTCCAGTCGGCCCGGACGAGTTCCGGGATCTCGGCCGCGGCCGCGGCCCAGGCCGAGCAGGCGAGGGCGGCGGTCGCGGGGGTCAACCTCGACGAGGAGGCCGCGCGCCTGATCCAGTACCAGCAGAGCTACCAGGCGGCGGCCAAGATGCTGCAGGTGGCGCAGAGCCTCTTCGACACGCTGCTGCAGGCGGCGGGCCGCTGACCTCCATCGCCCGGGGAGCCGCGATGCGCATCACCACCGCCACGGCCTACGACGCCGTCGTCGCCAACCTGCAGCAGCGCCAGCAGCGGCTGCTCGAGTCGCAGACGCAGTTGACCAGCGGCAAGCGCGTGCAGCGGGCGAGCGACGACCCGGCGGCGGCGGCACAGGCCGAACGCGCGCTGGCGTGGCAGGGGCGCGTCGAAGCGCAGCAGCGCGCGATCGCCGCCTCGCGGCACGCGATGCAGCTCACCGAGAGCACCCTGGGCAGCGCCGGCGAACTGCTGCAGCAGGCGCGCGAGACGCTGGTGCAGGCCGGCAACGCGAGCTATGGCGACAGCGAGCGCGCGCACCTCGCACAGTCGCTCGCCGACGTGCGCGAGCAGCTGCTGGCGCTGGCCAACCGTACCGACGGCACGGGACGCTACCTGTTCGGTGGCGAAGGGGCCGATGGCGCGCCGTTTCGCGACGTCGCGCTGGCGCCGCCGCCGCCGCCGCCGGCACGCCCGAGCGCGGTGCAGTACTTCGGCCTGGCCGGTGCCCAGACGACGGCGCGCGTCTTCGGCGAAGCCTCTGCGCTCACGGTCGACGGCGACAGGATCTGGATGCAGGCGGCCGACCCTGCGAACCCGGGCCAGCCGCTGTCGGTCTTCGGGGCCCTGGACGCCGCCATCGCCGAGCTGTCGTCGCCCGGGCGCAGTTCGGCGCTGGTGGCGCAGACCGTCGGCAGCGGGCTGGGCCGCGTCGACGCCCTCGCCGACAACCTGAGCAGCGCGCGCTCCGCTGCCGGCCAGGCGCTGGTGCGCATCGACGCGATCGACGACCGGCTGGCACAGGCCCACGTCGATTCGCAACAGCAGCGCTCGAGCGCCGAAGACCTGGATCTGGTCCAGGCGATCTCCGAATTCCAGTCCCGCCAGAGCGGCTACGAGTCGGCTCTGAAGGCCTACGCGACCGTGCAGCGCCTGTCGCTGTTCCAGTACCTGGGGTGAGACAACCCCGCCACACCCATGAATGCACGCGACGACCGAACGATGCTGACCCATCCCGTGCTGGGGCAGATCGCCCTGGGCTACTGCCCGATGATCGACCGCAAGCGCGAGGTCGTGGCAACGCGCCTCGTGGTGTTTCCCGAACGGCCCGACGCCGCACCGGACGCCGCGGCGCTGCTCGCGGCGCTGGACGAAGTCTGGCCGGGCGAGGCGTGCGACGCCAAGCTCGAGCTCACGCTGCGCCCGCTCGACCCGGCTGCGGTGGGCCAGCGCGCAAGCTGCGCGCGCCCGCCGGTGGCGCTCAACGTCGCCGGCGAAGCCGCGCTCGCGGCGGTGATGGCCGCGCGCCCCGGGCCGCAGCTGATGCTCGAGATCCCGGCCTTCATGGCCGCCGAGCCGCTGCATGCCGAGACCGTCCGCGCCTTGCACGCCGCGGGCAGCGTGCTGCTGATGAAAGGCCGTCCGCTCAAGCCGCTGGCGCCCGACGTGCTGGCCTGCTTCAGCCATTCCATCGTCGAGCTGGCCGACGAGCGCCGCGGCAGCGAGCCGGTGGCGCCCGGCGTGCGCAGCGTGACCAGCGTGCAGGCCGGCGTGCGCAGCACGGCCGAACTCGAAGCCGCGTTCGCGCGCGGCGCCGTCGCCGTGCTCGGCTGGACCTTCGACGACGAGGCGCCCAGGCCGACCGGACGCACCGTGGTGGCGCCGGACGTGAAGGTGGTGCTCGACCTCATCGACGGCGTCGAGCGCGAACTCCCGGCGTCGCGGCTCGAGTCCATCCTCAGCCGTGACCCGAGGCTCGCGTACCGGCTGATGCGCTACCTCAACTCGCCGGCCTTCGGGCTGCGCGTGGAGATCACGTCGTTCGGCCATGCGCTGATGCTGCTGGGCTACCAGCGCCTCAAGCGCTGGCTCGCGCTGCTGCTGGCCTCGGCGAGCAAGGACCCCAACGCCAGGCCGACGATGTACGCCGCCGTGCGCCGTGGTCTGCTGATGGAGGAACTCGCGCGCACCCAGAGCGACGCCGAGATGCGCAGCGAGATGTTCATCTGCGGCGTGTTCTCGCTGCTCGACCGGCTGCTGCTGCAGCCGTTCGCCGAGCTGCTCGCCGCCGTGCCCGTGCCCGAGCGCGTGCGCCTCACGCTCGAAGGCCATGCCGGCGCGTACCAACCTTACCTCGACCTGGTGTGCGCGATCGAGAATCAGTCGGTGTTCGACATCCGCGAGTGCAGCGAGCGCCTGCTGCTCGGGCCGGCCGAAGTCAACCGCGCCTTGCTCGCATCCCTGCGCTCGGCGCGTCTGCTGGACTGAACGATCGCCGGGCAAGCTGCGGCACGCGCGTAGCATCGCGCGTTTTGGAGGCGGCGGCGGCGTGCCCTGCAGGGAAGGCGGCGCGGCGCCGCTTGCGCGCCGCCGACCGAACGTTCAGGCCCTCGACCCGACGACGAGCCCGATGGAGCCGACCCGTGTCGCCCGCAGCGCCGCTGCGATGTCCCGCCAGGGCATGCTGCAACTGCTGCACGACGCGCCGTTCCCGGCCCTGCTGCAGGATGCGTCGTTCCTGCTGCTCGACGTCAATGCCGCCTTCGAGGCGCTTTGCGGCCGCGCGCGCGCCACGCTGATCGGCACCGACCCGGTGCTGTTGCTGCCGCCGGACGATCGTGCCGCCGCACGTGCCGCGCGCCTCGAGCTGCGCGCGGCGGCACGCCGTGGCGCGACGCTGGCGCAACAGCACCAGCGCCTGCTCGACACCGAGGGCCGCTGGCACTGGTGCACGCTCGACGTCCAGAACCTGGCGGCGCCGGGCGCGCCGCCGCTGTGGCTGTCGCTGCTGCAGGACGTGAGCGCCGAGCACGAGGCGCGCGACCAGGTGCGCCGTCTGCAGGACGAACTCGGGCAGTGGTTCGAACTGGCGGGCACCGGCATGCTGGTGTACGACGATGCGGGCCTGATCGTGCGCTCGAACCGCGCCTTCGAGTCGCTGCTCGGCCATGTGCCCGAGGTGCTCGGCGACGCCGCGCCCGAACTGCAGGCGCTCCTCGGCTGGCAGGGCGGCACGCTGCCGCCCGCGCTCGCCCCCGGTGCGCCGGCGCTCGAGCGCCAGGGCATCGTCGCGCTGGCCGACGGGCGGCGGCGGCGGCTCGCGGCGCGGCTCGCCTGCACCGCGGGCGACGCCAACGGCGGCAGCACATGGCGCGTGCTGGCCGTGCTCGAGGACCTCAGTGCCGAGGACGACCGTGATCT
>JAFECX010000059.1 GCA_018241895.1 Pseudomonadota bacterium | reverse complement strand
TTCCGGCTGGCTGCCGTGGCTGCTGCTCGCGCCGCAGGGTGTTGTCATCGCGGTGTTCTTCTACTGGCCGGCAGCGCAGGCGCTGATCCAGTCGTTCCAGATGCAGGACGTGTTCGGCCTCGCGGTCAGCTGGGTCGGGCTGGACAACTTCCGCACCCTGTTCGCCGACCCGTCCTATCTGGGGTCGTTCCGCATCACGGCGTTCTTCTCGCTCGCGGTGGCGGTCTCGGGCATCGCGATCTCGCTCGCGCTGGCGGTGTTCGCCGACCGCATCGTGCGCTTCGCGCTGTTCTACAAGACCTTGCTGATCGTGCCGTACGCGGTCGCGCCGGCGGTCGCCGGCGTGCTGTGGCTGTTCATGTTCTCGCCGACGCTGGGCGTCGTGGCGTGGGCGCTCGAGCAGTCGGGGATCCGATGGAACCCGCTGCTCGACTCCAGCGACGCGATGACCCTGATCGTGATGGCCGCGGTGTGGAAGCAGATCTCCTACAACTTCCTGTTCTTCCTCGCCGGGCTGCAGTCGATCCCGAAGTCGCTGATCGAGGCCGCGGCGATCGACGGCGCAGGCCCCTGGCGGCGCTTTCGGACGGTGCAGTTCCCGCTGCTGTCGCCGACCACCTTCTTCCTGCTCGTCATCAACATCGTCTACGCGTTCTTCGACACCTTCGCCATCATCGACGCCACGACGCAGGGCGGGCCCGGACAGGACACCATGATCCTCGTCTACAAGGTGTTCAACGACGGCGTCAAGAACGGCGACCTCGGCGGCTCGGCGGCGCAGTCGGTGGTGCTGATGGCCGTCGTCATCGCGCTCACCGTGGTGCAGTTCCGCTGGGTCGAGAAGAAGGTGCAGTACTGATGGTCGAGCGCAATCCGACGCTCGTGGTGCTCGGCCATGCGGTGATGTGGCTCGGCCTCGCGGTGGTCGTCTTCCCGCTCTACCTGGCGCTCGTCGCCGCCTCGCACACGCCGGCCGAGATCATCGCCGTGCCGATGCCGCTCGTGCCCGGCGGCCACCTGATCGAGTCGTTCCGCTCGGCGCTGGTGGGCGGCAGCGAGGGCGCGGGCTCGACCGCGCCGGTGGCGCGCATGATGTGGATCAGCCTGGTGATGGCGCTCGTCATCACGGTCGGCAAGATCGCGATCTCGCTGCTGTCGGCGTTCGCGATCGTGTACTTCCGCTTCCCGCTGAAGAACTTCTTCTTCTGGGCCATCTTCGTGACGCTGATGCTGCCGGTGGAGGTGCGCATCATGCCCAGCTACAAGGTGGTGGCCGACCTCGGCATGCTCAACAGCTACGCCGGCCTGACGATCCCGCTGATCGCATCGGCGACGGCAACGTTCCTGTTCCGCCAGTTCTTCCTCACCGTGCCCGACGAGCTGGTGGAAGCCGCGCGCATCGACGGCGCCGGGCCGTTGCGCTTCTTCAAGGACGTGCTGGTGCCGCTGTCGGCCACCAGCATCGCGGCGCTGTTCGTGATCCAGTTCATCTACGGCTGGAACCAGTACCTGTGGCCGCTGCTGGTGACGACCAGCGAGGACATGTACCCGGTGGTGATCGGCATCAAGCGCATGATCGCCGGCGGCGACGCGGCCAACGAGTGGAACGTCGTCATGGCCACCGCGCTGCTGGCGATGATCCCGCCGGCGCTGGTGGTCGTGCTGATGCAGAAGTGGTTCGTCAAGGGCCTGGTCGACACCGAAAAGTAAGCACTCGAATGGCCGCGATCTCGATCCGCAACGTCGTCAAGAGCTACGGCCACGGGCCCCGCGCCAACCGCGTGATCCACGGCGTGAGCGCCGAGATCGCCGACGGCGAGTTCGTCGTCATCGTCGGCCCCTCGGGCTGCGGCAAGAGCACGCTGCTGCGCATGGTGGCCGGACTCGAGGAGATCACCGGCGGCGAGATCGCCATCGGCCAGCGCGTGGTCAACGACGTCGAGCCGGCACGCCGCGACATCGCGATGGTGTTCCAGAACTACGCGCTCTACCCGCACATGAGCGTGTTCGACAACATGGCCTATGGCCTGAAGATCGCCAAGGTGCCGGCGGCCGAGATCCGCCAGCGCGTCGACAAGGCGGCGGCGATCCTGCAGCTGCAGCCGTTCCTGGCGCGCAAGCCGCGCGAGCTGTCGGGCGGCCAGCGCCAGCGCGTGGCGATGGGACGCGCCATCGTGCGCCAGCCGCAGGTGTTCCTGTTCGACGAGCCGCTGTCCAACCTCGACGCCAAGCTGCGCGCGCAGACGCGCCTCGAGATCCAGAAGCTGCACCGCGAGCTCGGCGTCACGTCGCTGTTCGTCACGCACGACCAGGTCGAGGCGATGACGCTCGGCCAGCGCCTGATCGTGATGAACGCCGGCCACATGGAGCAGATCGGCACGCCCGAGGAGGTGTACCTGCGCCCGGCCACCACCTTCGTCGCCGGCTTCATCGGCAGTCCGCCGATGAACCTGCTGCCGGGGCGCGCCGAGGGGTCGGGTTTCGTGCTCGACGGCGGCACGGCGCTCGGGCTGCCGCAGGCCGCACCGCGCAGCGGCGCACTCACGCTCGGCGTGCGCCCGGAGCACGCGGACATCGCGGCCGGCGACGGCTGGCCGCTCGCGGTCGAGATGCTCGAGATGCTGGGCGCCGAGCGTCTGGTGCACGGCCGCATCGGGCCGATGCCCTTCACGCTGCGCGTCGACGGCACGCGCGAGCCGCCGCGCATCGGCCAGACGGTGCGCGTGCTCGTGGGCGCAGCGCATCTGCACTGGTTCGACGCGGCCGACGGCCGCCGCGTGGGCTGAGGCTGGTCGTGCAACCCTGGCCCTACCCGCTGTGGATCGCCCATCGGGGCGCGGGCAAGCTCGCGCCCGAGAACACGTTGGCCGCCTTTCGCCTCGGCGCGCAGCACGGCTACCGGGCGTTCGAGTGCGACGTCAAGCTGAGCGCCGACGGCGTGCCGTTCCTGCTCCACGACAGCACGCTCGAGCGCACCACAGGCGGGCACGGCGTCGCGGGCGAGCTCCCCTGGAGCGAACTGTCGCGCATCGACGCCGGCGGCTGGCACTCGCGCCGCTATGCCGGCGAACCGATCCCCAGCCTCGACGCCGTGGCGCGCTTCGTGCGCCGCAACGGCTACGCGCTCGATCTCGAGATCAAGCCGACGCCGGGCACCGAGCAAGCCACCGGCGAGGCCGTGGGCCGGGCCTGCCGCAGGCTGTGGGCCGGCGACGCGCTGGCGCCGCTGCTCAGCTCGTTTCGCCCCGAAGCGCTGCAGGGCGCCCGCGACGCGGCGCCCGAGCTGCCGCGCGCACTGTTGCTCGACACGCTGTGGGAAGGCTGGTTCGACGCCGCGCGCGCGCTCGGCTGCGTGGCCGTCGTCACCCACTTCGACCTGATGGATGCGGCACGGTCCGCGCAACTGCACGGCGCCGGCCTGCGCGTGCTGTGCTACACGGTCAACGATCCCGCGCAGGCGCGCCGGCTCGTTGCGCTCCGCATCGACGGGCTCATCACCGATGCGGTGGACCGCTACGCGCCCGGCGCGGCCGGCGTGATCGCCTGACGCGGCGCACAGGGGTCCGGGCTGCAACGGCGCGGCCGCGCCGCGCCTGCCGCCTCAGGAACGGTAGTCGGCGTTGATGCTGACGTACTCGTGCGACAGGTCGCAGGTCCACACCAGCGCCGCGTGCGCACCGCGGTTGAGGCACACGCGGATCGTGATCTCGCTTTGCTTCATCACGCGCTGGCCGTCGGCCTCCTGGTATTCGGGCCGGCGACCACCGCGCGCGACGACGTGCACGTCGTCGAGGAAGAGATCGATCAGGCCCTGGTCGAGGTCGTCGATGCCGGCGTAGCCCACCGCCGCCAAGATGCGCCCGAGGTTCGGGTCGCTGGCGAAGAACGCCGTCTTGACGAGCGGCGAATGCGCAATCGCGTAGGCCACGCGCCGGCACTCGTCGACGTTCGCCCCGCCTTCGACGCGCACGGTGATGAACTTCGTCGCGCCCTCGCCGTCACGCACGATGGCCTGTGCCAGTTGCTCGGCCACCGCGCCCACGGCCTCGGCCAGCACGCGGCCTTCGGCGCTGTCGAGCGCGGTGATCTCGGCATGGCCGGCGCGGCGCGTGGCCACCAGCACGAACGAGTCGTTGGTGGACGTGTCGCCGTCGATCGTGATGCGGTTGAAGCTGCGCTCGGCCGCCTCGCACAGCAGCGGCTGCACGAGCGCCGGCGCCAGCACGGCATCGGTGGCGACGAAACCGAGCATCGTCGCCATGTTCGGGCGGATCATGCCGGCGCCCTTGGAGATGCCGGTGACGGTGACGGTGCGCCCGCCGATTTCGAGCCGGCGCGACGCCGCCTTGGGCACGGTGTCGGTCGTCATGATGCCCTCGGCCGCCAGCGCCCAGCCGTCGGGCGCCAGCGCGGCCAGGGCCGCCGGCAGGGCGGCCTCGATGCGCTCGACGGGCAGCGTCTCCATGATGACGCCGGTCGAGAACGGCAGCACCTGCTCGGCGGCGATGCCCAGCTGCGCGGCCAGCGCCCGGCAGCTGCGGCGCGCGCGCGCCAGCCCGTCGGCGCCGGTGCCGGCATTGGCGTTGCCGGTGTTGACGACGAGAGCGCGGATGCCTTTGGCGCGCGCCAGGTGCTCGCGGCACACCTGAACGGGCGCGGCGCTGAAGCGGTTCTGCGTGAAGACGCCGGCCACTGCGGCGCCTGCGTCGAACGCCATCACCACCAGGTCGCGCCGACCGGCCTTGCGCACGCCGGCCATCGCGGTGCCCAGGCGTACCCCGGCGACGGGGTGCAGCGAGGCGGGGTCGGGTGCGGCGAGATCGACGGGCATGGCCTAGCTTGCAGCGGACGAAGCCGCGAGTGTAGAAGCGCCGCGCGCGATGCGGCCCCGCGCGATGTCGCCCTCAGGCCAGCCGGCCGTGGCAGTGCTTGTACTTCTTGCCGCTGCCGCAGGGACAGGGATCGTTGCGCCCGACCCGCGGCAGCGCGGCGGCGACGGTGGTCGGGTCGGCCTCGTGGCTCACGCGGCCGTCCTCGTTCGGGTGCTGGTAGGTCACGTTCGAGACGTGGCTCGCGCGCTCCTCGAACTGCTGCGCCGCCTCGGACACCTGCGCCTCGGTCTGGATGCGCACCGTCATCAGGATGCGCGTGACCTCCATCTTCACGACGTCGAGCAGCTGGGCGAACAGCTCGAAGGCCTCGCGCTTGTATTCCTGCTTGGGGTTCTGCTGCGCGTAGCCGCGCAGGTGGATGCCCTGGCGCAGGTAGTCGAGCGCCGCCAGGTGCTCGCGCCAGTGGCTGTCGATGCTCTGCAGCAGCACCATGCGCATGAAGGGCGTGAACTGCTCGCTGCCGACGAGGTCGAGCTTGGCCTTGAACTGCTGGTCGGCGGCGGCGACGACGCGCTCGAGCACGTCCTCGTCGGTGATGGACTCGCTCTTTTCCACCAGCTCCCTGAGCGCGATCGGCAGCTGCCATTCGTCGGCCAGCACCTTCTCGAGCGCCGCGAGGTCCCACTGCTCCTCGAGGCTCTCGACCGGCACGTAGGTGCGCACGACGTCGGTCATCGTCGAGCGACGCAGGTTGGCGATGCGCAGGTCGAGCTGGTCGGCCTCGAGGATCTCGTTGCGCTGCTGGTAGATGACCTTGCGCTGGTCGTTGGCGACGTCGTCGTACTCGAGCAGCTGCTTGCGGATGTCGAAGTTGCGCGCCTCGACCTTGCGCTGCGCGC
>JAFECX010000058.1 GCA_018241895.1 Pseudomonadota bacterium | reverse complement strand
GCAATCGACGCCCGCATAGCCCGCAGCCGGCGCGCTACGCGGCGAACGCTGGCCCCATCACCGCAGTGCCGCGGCCGATGGTCAACATCATGGGCGTCGCAGAAATCTGCCGCCCACGCTCCTAGACCCGGCCACAACCTGACGGTCGCGACAGGCCGGTATTGAGCACCAAATTGCTCCACCGATGTAGCCGGCGACCTAGCCAGCGCGGATTCGACGATGACGGAGGTCAAGCCGATCGGCAGCCAGGGGAGCCAATCCGTCCCCTGCGAGATCGGCGGGCATCAGTCCGTCGCCGACAATCGTGGCGATGCCCGGTCAGATGGGGCGGCAGCGTCGACTTGCCGTCCTCGGTGCGCCAGACCTCGAGCTTCGGGAAGTCGCCGCCCTTGAAGCCCACGACCAGCACCAAGTCACAGGGCGCCATGTGCCCGAGCAGCACGTCGGGCGACGGTTCGGGTCGCCGCGAAGCTCGTGCATCAGCGCCCAGCGGGCGTTGCCGAGCAGCGGGACTTCATTGCTTGGGCAACGTGGTCTTGCCAATGCCGGAATGGCCGGCGAGGCAGAACCCCTTCACGTCCGCGCCCCTTCTACATTCAGCCACAGCAGTCCTTCCGGCCTTGAACCAGTGGGCACGGCACCGAGCCGTAGGAGCAGAACACGCAGCAGTCGCCCGGCTTCGGTCGCAGCATCGCCCTGCAATGCTCGCACTCATAGAAGAACTGGCAGGCATCGGTCCGCATGACCTCCCGCTTGCGGTGACCGCAGTGCGGGCAGGTGACTACCGATTCAGTGACAAGTCGGGTCATCGCGGGACCGACGCCGTCGACCGGTGCTTCATCCACCCGCGCCGACCGGCACGGTGCCGGCGTCGACGAGCTTGCTCAACGCAGCGACGCCGACGGGAGGCCGTGGCACCCACGGCACGACGTAGGTGCGTTTGGCCAGGCCGCCAGCGACGCGGGCCAGTTGATGCGCCTCACCCGCCATGCGCGCTGCGAGCACCGGATCGTGGGTGCCCGATGCCGCCAGGCTGCGATTCACGACCCAGGCGCAAGGCTCGATGCGCGCCCGGCGCAGGTCGTCCTGCAGCGCCGCGGCTTCCGACACCGGCGTCACCTCCGGCAGCGTGACCAGCACGATGCGCGTGTATTGCGCATCCTGCAGCCGCATCAGCGGCGTGACGATGCGCGCGGCGCTGCTGCCTTCGAACTCGCGCTTCATCTGGCGGTGGTAGGCGCCGGTGGCGTCCATCAGCAGCAGCGTATGGCCGGTCGGCGCGGTGTCGAGCACGACGAAGGCGCTGCGCGCCTCGCCGACGATGCGCGAGAAGGCGTGGAACACCGCCACCTCCTCGGTGCAGGGCGAGCGCAGATCCTCCAGCAGCAGTGCGCGTCCGGCTTCGTCCAGATCCCGGCCGCGGCTGGCCATGATCTTGTCGACGTAGCGCTGCGTTTCGGCCACCGGATCGATGCGGTCGACCTGCAGGCCCGGCACGCTGCCGTCGAGCGTGGCCGCCAGATGCGCTGCGGGGTCGGTGGTCGACAGGTGCACCGTCTTGCCGCGCGCGGCCAGCGCCAGCGCCAGCGCCGCCGCGATCGTCGTCTTGCCGACGCCGCCCTTGCCCATCACCATCACCAGGCCGTGGTCCTGTTGCGCCAGTTCGTCGGCGAGCACCCGCAGCGGCTGCGCGTCGGCCGGCAGGCTCGCTGGCGGCGCGGCGGCCGGCGATGATGCGGCGCTCGGATCGGACAAGGCGCGCAGCGCGGGCAGGCCGATCATGTCGAAGGGCTGCAGCGGCACGCGGTCCTGCGGCAGGCGGCGCAGGCTGTCGGGCAGCGCGGCGAGCGCCTCGTCGCCCAGCGCCTGCAGCGCGGCGGCCACCGCGTCGTCGGCCGCGCTGGCGCGGAACACGGCGTTGACCACCAGGCGCTGGTTCGCCAGGCCCAGGGCCCGCAGTTCGTCGTGCGTGCGCGCCGCCTCGCCCAGCGCCGCCGCGTCGGCGCGGGTCACGAGCACGATGGCGGTGCGCGCGCCATCGGCCAGCGCCTGCATGCCGGCCTGGAAACGCTGCTCCTGCATCTTCAGCCCCGAGTGCGGGCCCAGGCACGACGCGCCGCGGTCGTTGCCTTCGAGGAAACCCGTCCATGCCTTGGGCAGGCTCAGCAGGCGCAGCGTGTGGCCGGTGGGGGCGGTGTCGAAGACAACATGGTTGTAGCCCTGCGCATCGCCGGCCAGCAGGCCGATGAACTCGTCGAAGGCGGCGATTTCGGTGGTGCAGGCACCCGAGAGCTGCTCGCGCACTGTGCCGCGATCGGCCTCGCTGCTGTCGTCGGGCATCTGTGCGATGACGCGCTGCCGGTAGGCCTCGGCCGCGGCTTCGGGGTCGATGTTCAGCGCGTCGAGGCCGGGTGCGCCGGGCACGGCGCGCGGCCGGTCCGACAGCGCGACGCCGAGCATCTCGTCGAGGTTGGACGCCGGGTCGGTGCTGACCAGCAGCACGCGCCTGCCGGCATCGGCGAACGCGAGCGCGCAGGCGCAGGCCAGCGAGGTCTTGCCAACGCCGCCCTTGCCGGTGAAGAACAGGAAGCGCGGCGGGTCGCGCAGCAGCGACAACGGTGCGGACGGCGAGACGGGTTTCGGGTCGTGCATCGGGTTCAGCCGCAGCCGCAGCTCTTCGTGCAGCACGGCGCGGCAGGCGCTGCGGTCTCCGGGCCGATCATCCGTGATGCCGCGATGACGGCGGCCTTGACGATCAGCTCCTGCGGAATGGCCTCGTAGCTGCGGCCATCGACTTCCGTCGTCCGGCACGGCAGGTCACCGCAGACCTCGCAGCACGGGCTGCTGCCGGCGCGAGCGCCCAGCCACTCCTCCATCGGCCGGCCGCCGATCCGGATGTGATTGGACTGCGCGGGGTCGGCGCGGAACGTGGCCGCGTCGATGGCCCGGGTCTCGAGCACGAGCCGGATGCCCAGCGGCTGCAGCGCCGATTCCAGCTGGGCGACGGCGTCGGCCACGTTCTTCTGGGTCGAGCCGCAGCGCGGACAAGCCTCGCCTTTGCTGACCAGGCACTTCCAGACGACGGGCAAAGTCTTCATGCAAGCCCCTATACGCGACGGCCTTGCGCGTCGATCACCGGTTCGCCGTCTTCCTTCGCGAACGGCGCGAGCTGTGGCGACGGCAGGATGTCGAGCACGAGCTCCGACGGGCGACACAAGCGGGTGCCCAGCGGCGTGACGACGATCGGCCGGTTCATCAGGATCGGGTGCGCGACCATGAAGTCGATCAGCTGATCGTCGGTCCACTTCGGGTCGTCGAGTTGCAAGTCGTCGTACGGCGTTCCCTTGCGGCGCAGCACGCTGCGCACCGGCATCCCCAGCGCCGCGATGAGACCCACCAGCTGGCCGCGGCCGGGGGGCGTCTTCAGGTACTCGACGATCGCCGGCTCGACGCCGCCGTTGCGGATCAGCGCCAGCACGTTGCGCGAGGTGCCGCAGGCCGGGTTGTGATAGATCGTGATGGCGGGGTTGTTCATGTCTTTGGCTGTGCGGTCAGGCCGGCTTCGTACCAGCCCTTGCTGCGGTTGACGACGTGGACGACCAGCAGCATCACCGGCACCTCGATCAGCACGCCGACCACGGTGGCCAGCGCAGCGCCGGACTCGAAGCCGAACAGGCTGATCGCCGCGGCCACGGCGAGTTCGAAGAAGTTGCTGGCCCCGATCAGTGCCGATGGGCAGGCCACGTTGTGTGCCTCACCCAGGCGCCGGTTCAGCCAATAGGCCAGGCCGGAGTTGAAGAACACCTGGATCAGGATCGGCACCGCCAGCATGGCGATGATCAGCGGCTGCTCCAGAATCGCCTTGCCCTGAAACGCGAACAGCAGCACGAGCGTTGCGAGCAAGGCGGCAATCGACCAGGGGCCGATCCTGGCGAGCGCAACGTCGAAAGTCGCTTGGCCGCGGCGCATGAGCGCCTGGCGCCACAACTGGGCGATCACTACTGGAATCACGATGTACAGCGCCACCGAGGTGACCAGCGTGTCCCACGGGACGATGATCGACGACAGCCCGAGCAGCAGGGCCACGATGGGCGCGAAGGCGAACACCATGATGGTGTCGTTCAACGCCACCTGCGACAGCGTGAACAGCGGGTGCCCGCCGGTGAGCCGGCTCCACACGAAGACCATCGCCGTGCAAGGGGCGGCGGCGAGCAGGATCAGGCCGGCGATGTAGCTGTCGGCCTGGTCGGGCGGCAGCCAGGGCGCGAAGAGGTGGCGGATGAAGATCCAGCCCAGCAGCGCCATCGAGAACGGCTTGACAGCCCAGTTGACGAACAGCGTGACACCGATGCCGCGCCAGTGCTGCCTCACCTGCGACAGCGCCGCGAAGTCGATCTTCAGCAGCATCGGGATGATCATCACCCAGATGAGCAGGCCGACCGGCAGGTTGACCTTGGCGACCTCCATGCGCCCGATGGCCTGGAACAGCCCCGGCAGCATCTGGCCGAGCGCGACGCCGGCGACGATGCACAACAACACCCAGAGGCTGAGGTAGCGCTCGAAGACGCTCATCGGCGCCGGCGCCGTGGTGGGCGCGGGAAGGACAGTCGTGTTCATGGTTGTTCTAGTCCGACCTCATTCGCTCAAGCGCCGGTCCTGCCGATCCGATGATCTCGCGCTGCAGCGACATGCCGGCCAGCGAGTTCAGAGGCAGCGACATCACCAGCTCGATGCGGCGCTTCAGGGTGATGGCCGTATCCATGAAGGCCTTGGCCATCTGCGTGTCGGTGCCCTCGACGGTGGTTGGGTCAGGAACACCCCAATGGGCCGTCATCGGCTGTCCCGGCCATACGGGGCAGACCTCGCCGGCCGCGTTGTCGCAGACGGTGAACGCGAAGTCGAGCTTCGGCGCGCCGGACAGCGCGAATTCGTCCCAACTCTTGCTGCGAAAGTCGTCCGTCGGGATGCGCCTCTCGGCCAGGGTCTGCAGCGCGAAAGGGTTGACCGTGCCGTTGGGATGGCTTCCCGCCGAATAGGCCCTGAAGCGCCCGGCGCCGAGATGGTTCATCAGCCCCTCGGCCAGGATGGAGCGGGCGGAGTTGCCGGTGCAGATGAACTGGACGTTGTAGACCTTGTCGCCCATGCGTGACTTCAGCAGCAAGAAGCCGAAGGCTTGGTCGTGATGCCGGTGCGCTTGCCGCGTGGCGTCGGTGTGCAACAGGCTGCAGGCTCCGTGCTCGGCGCGACGGCAGCCTCGGCCGGGACACAGCAGGCCGCAGTCGTTGACGCCGAAGGGGCCGACTCGTTGAAGACCGGGATACTGTCCAGCGTGTGGAAGTGCTCCCAGGCGATGCCCTGCGGGTCGGTGACCCAGTGCTTCTCGCTGCGCGCATAGCAGCATGTCGTCTCGCCTTCGTCGAGTAGCGCCATGTCGGCCGCCTCGGCCCGCGCCTTCAGCGCGGCGAGTTCGGCCGGATCGTCGGTCTGGATGCCCAGGTGGTCGATGCCGGGCTGCGAGCCGCGTGTGGAGATGGCGAAGTTGACGGGAGGGTCTTGCAACATCCACTTGGCATAGTCGCCCTCCAGGCGGGCCGGTGCCGTGGCGAACAGCTTGGAATAGAAGCCGACGCTCTGGCCGAGATCGTCGACGTGCAGGTGGACGTGAAAGCGCTTCATGAGGGCCTCGCTTCAGCCGGTGGTGCAGCCAGGAACGACCTCGCAGTCCGCGCCCTGGCAGCAGTGCGCGGTGAGGTAGGAGAGCAGTGCGTTCATCTGTGCGATGGACGGGCGGTAGATGAGGTTGCGACCCTCGCGCTCTTGCGTCACCAGGCCGGCGTGCATCAGTTCCTTCAGGTGGAAGGACAGCGTCGAGCCGGGCACGTCCAGCGTGGCGCACAACTCACCCGGCGTCATGCCCTGGGGAGCGGCGCCGATCAAGACGCGAAAGATGCGAAGGCGCATGCCCTGGGCCAGGGCTGCGAGAGAGGCGATGGCGGTCTTTTCATCCACCGTTCCAGTATGTTGGAATTATTGTGCATCGTCAAGTGACGCTTGGGACGACGGCCGATGAGTGTTGTTGCACCTAGCCATGACAGCTACAAATCCTGCTGCCAAGGGCAGCTATCGGGCGCGAAATCCTGCAGGTTCTCGGTCTGCTGTGGGTCGGTTGCGGGTCCACGCCAAGCCGAATTCGGTGCCGAACAGCTGCCGGCGGGTGTGGTCAGGAGTGAGGCTGCTGATCCGGTGCGTTTCGTGGCGGTCGAGGCCCTTTGAGAACTGATGCTGGTTGGCATGCATGGGTGGGCTTGCCGTGTCGACCCACGCTACCACACCGTTCTCGCCGTCAAGGTCTGCGCGCTCGCGGGGCGAGCGCTTGCGGCCTGCGGCCGTCTTCGAACCCTGACGGCTGCGCTGCGCCGTGGTGCTCCGGTCTCGGGCAATCCCGCCCGACACAGACCGGAGTTCGCCATGTCGTCTTCCACTTCTACCGCTGTCGATGCGCTGCTGGTGCGCGATGTCGATGGGCAATACCGTCCTGCGCGCGCCGAGGAGGTGCTGTCGCAGGCGCGGCGCGTGCTGTCGCAGCGCGTGCGGCGCGGTGCGACGATGTCGTCGCCGCAGGCGGTGAAGGACTACCTGCGCCTGGAGATCGGTGTGCTGGAGCACGAGGTGTTCTGCGTACTGTTCCTGGATGCGCAGCACCGGATCATCGAGCTGAAACAGATGTTCCGCGGCACGGTGACGCAGACCTCGGTGTACCCGCGCGAGGTGGTCAAGGCCGCGCTGGCGTGCAATTCGGCCGCTGTCGTACTGGCGCACAACCATCCTTCGGGTGCGGTCGAACCGAGCCGTGCCGACGAGTTCCTGACGCAGACGCTGAAGACGGCGCTGGCGCTGGTGGACGTGCGGGTGCTCGACCACCTGGTGGTGGCGGGCGCGGAGGTCTGCGCCTTCTCGGAGCGAGGCCTGCTGTAGGCCGCGCTCGGGGCACCTTGCGGTGCCCCTTCCATCCGTCGCCATCAAGCCAAGGTGATGCGCCGGATGGCGAGGGCGAATGGGCCGGCCTGGCGGGCGGCGATCATCACGCCGACCTGGCGGATGCGTGCGGGGTCGAGCACAGGCGCACCCGGCACGCCGCGTCCGCGGAAGCTGTCGCGGAATGACGAGATCGGCCGGCTGATAGTCTGCCAGTGGCTCGTGTCGGGCGCAAAGCTGGCCTGGTAGTTGATGCTGTCGAAGCCGTCGTCGGTCAGCAGGCTGAGATTGAACTGCTTGGCGTCGCCGCGCGCCTCGGTCAGGCAGGCGGTGGCGCCAGGCTGTCCGCGCACGCCGCGGCTTGACCGCACCGATGCGAAGCCGCCGTTGTGCGCCAGCGAGACTTCGCCTTCGAACACCGCGTGGCCGGCTGGGTCGTTCCGCAGGCGGCTGCGCGAGACGCCGCCCATGACGCGGTCGTCGGTCGCGCGCCAGGCGCCTGCCGCGTTCGGATCGGTGAAATCAAACAGCACCTTCACCATCGCGGGGTCATTGCTGGTGCAGGGCCGGGTGCTTGCTTGCGGGCGACGTTGGCCCCATGCCTGTTCCTTCAGCCGAGCCACACGTTGGAAGGTCAGCGGTCGGCCGGTCCCGGAGTTCAGGCTTGCTTCGATGCGTTCGCGCAGGCGCTGCCTCGCTGCGGCTGATTCCGATGATGTTGCTGCGCATGCTGGGGAGATTGCTGGGTTCATCGGCTTTTCGTCGACGTCTGCGGCAATGTCTCACATGGACATTTCCTGAGACATTTCTCGCCGCATCGGTCGGCGGCCGTGTGTTCGATCGGTGTCACTGACGCCGCGGTGCCGGCGCGCCGCTTGCGATGCCCAGCGCCCCTCGCAACCAGGCCGACCTTGGACGGTCGGCCGCCAGCACTTGCTCGATGGCGGCTTGTGCTTGCGCGCTCAGCTCGGCGTTGCGGGCTGCCTCGATGGCCAGGCGGTGGGCTTCGTGCGCATCGAAGCCCGTGAGTTCGTAGCCGTGGCCCATCGACATCCAGTGCAGCGCGGCCAGTGCGGCCTGCATGGCGAAGTCGGGTTGCTTGCTCAGGTGGTCGCGCGCGGCACGCGTCAAGGTCTTGGGGTCGCAGGGTGAAGCCCAGGCCAGTTGCGTCGCCCGGTCGAACAGCTTCAGCGTCTTCGCAGTGGCGAACCACTTGCCGGGCTCGCCCGGCGTCGAGGCGATGAGGTGGCCCAGCAGCTTGTCTGGTGCGAGTTCCGGGTACTTCTTCGCCAGTGCCCTGAAGGTCGCCAGGTTCGAGTTGGCCTGGTTGGCCAGCAGCGCGTACTGGTTGAACGCCTCGGCACGCCGGCCTGCTTTCAGCAACGCGTCCTCCGCGAAACGGGCGATGGTTTCCAGGCTGGTGGTGCTGCCCGCATGCTCGCGGACGTAGGCGATGGCCTCGTCGACCTGCCCGCGTGCTTCAAGCACGCGGGCGCCCCAGACCAGGTAGGGCCAGATCGGGCGCGGGTCCAGAGCCAGAAGTTCCAGCAGCTCGTCGTGGCGGCCGGCCTTGAACAAGGCGCTGTAGCAGAGCGTGGTGCCGGAGAAGAAGGCGTAGGTGCCGCGCTTGCGTTCGCGCAGCACGCTGCGCTGGGTGGGCAGCAGTTGGTCGGCCCAGGCCGAGGCGAGCTCGGGCGTGGCGCACAGTTCGCCCCAGTGGTCGCCCAGGTGCTCGATGTAGGGCGGGTCATCTTCCTGGATGGCATCGAAGAGGCGGTCGAGCCACTTCTGTCGAGTGACGATGCCTACCGGCGCGTTGGCAATGACCGGGACCAGTTCCTCTACGGCGGCGTAGGTGGCGTTGCCGAGCGCGCCGGTGGAGCTGTCGATCTGGCTGAGGGCTGGGGAGAGCTTCTCCAGGAACAGGACGGCGCCCTCGGCTGCCGTGGCTGGGTCTTGCCGGGCGACGGCGCGGATCTCGGTGAGCGCTTCGCGGATGCGTTCGATGGCGAGCTTGGAGCCCCTCCAGCCGAATGCAGTGCGGCGCAAGCGAGCGCGGAAGGCCCAGGTGTGCATGAAGGATCTCGTCGTCAGAGGCGCACGGCGCCCTGTCGCCACGCGTCGTGCAGGGCGGCTGCCGTCAGGCTCTGGCCATCGGCGGCCAATCGTTCCAGCAGCTGGTCCGGTTCGGGTGCCGAGCGCAGCGTCGCGCGAAGGGCGGCGAAGGCCGAAGCGACCGATGTCGGGCCTTGCTGGAATTGCTCCAGCAAGAAGGTGTCCGGGCGCTGGACCGCGATACCCAGGGCGGCAAGCTTGCGGATGCCGAAGTCGCGGGTGTTCTTCGTGACGAGGCTGACCACCTGGGTGCCCGGGTAGTAGCCGTCGGCAAGGATGGCCGCGGCGCACGCGGCGACGTGGATGTCCTTCGCGGAACGCATGGCCGGTGCCACGCTGGCGAACCGGGCCTGGACCCGCCGGGTCGGGATCTCCGCCTGCGGCAGGGCGGCCCGCATGAGGTTTTCGTGGTGTCTGGCGGAGTCGGTGTCGGGCTTGCGCCCGGTGTCGACGAGGGCGCGGCTCAGTTCGTCCAGGATCAGCGGGCTCCAGTGCAGGCGGATCAGCCCCTGGTAGTCGAGGTGGATCAACAGGCCGCGGGTGGTCGCGCCGAACAGGGTGTCGGCGTCGGCGACGACGGGGATCACGGAGTTCAGCCCGCGACGATCTCGTCGTCGAGGTCGGCACCGAGTTGGCCGAGGGCCTTGCGGCGCCGGGTCTGCTCCTGGCGGTGCCAGGCCACGACGGCCGACTTGAGGACCCGTCGCTGGTTGCCGACCTGCTGGTGCAGCGGGATGTCGCCGGCTTCGATGCGGGCCACGATGTAGGGCCGCGAGACGCCGACCAGGTCGGCCGCCTCCTGGGTGGTGAGGACCGGGTCCGCCGCCGCTTCGGCCTTGGTGGCCGTCGGCTTGCGCGTGCTGCCGCTGATGCTCGGGCTCTGGAAGAGTTGGGCGAACTCACCCTTGATCAGCCGTGTGGCCCGAGGGGTCAGCTTGACGTGGCGCCGCACGACTTCGACGAGCGGGTCGATGTCGATGTTCACGGACAGCGCGGGAGGCGCGATGCGCTGCGGGGCGTCGGTGGGCTTGCGGGCGGTCTTCATGGCAGGAGTTTAGCAGGTCAACTCGAAATACTCGAAGCTCGCGAAACGGCGAGCCAGGTTGGAGCCGGGCGGCGACGGTCGGGCCTTGATCCTCGAGGTGCTGGAGGTTGTTGTGGTCGTGGCCCCGGCGGTGCTGCCAGGTCCCGGTGGGCCTGGGCGTGTCCCCGCTGCGCGGGGTCGGGCTGTCGCGCTGCGCGTCGAGCCGCCGGGGTACCGGCGTCTCGCCCCTGACGGGCTTCCATCCCTCACGCAACACGGTCGGGCCGGCGGTGCCGGCTCAGACACGCGGCGGCCCTTTCCCGTGCCCGGGGACAAGCGGGCTTCGTTGTCCGTCATGCTGTCAGGAGTCGGCGTAATCCGGCCACCCGGAGTCGGCATATACCGGCCACTTGACGTGGCGCCGAAGGGCATCTCGAAGCACCCTGTGGACGGCGCTATTTTGCCCCGCTGACGGAGCCCTTTTGGGTCGCCTTCTTGGACGCCGGGGCGACCTTCGGATCGCGGTAGGACGGCCCGTCGAGCTCCAGACAGTAGGCGTTGTGGCGCAGCCGGTCCAGCGTGGCCGAGGCCAGCAGACGGTTGGTGGCGAAGGCTTGGTCCCACTCGTCGAAGTCCAGGTTGCTGGTGACGATGGTGGCGGCCTGTTCGTAGCGTTCGGCGATGAGATCGTGCAGATCCTCGTCGGCCGGCGCGCGCAGCGGCTTCAGGCCGAAGTCGTCGATGATGAGCAGCCCCACGCGCGATAGCGTAGCGAGCTTGCGCTCGTACACGCCGGTGGCGCGAGCGCCATTCAGGCTGTGCGTCAGGCCTGAGCAGGAGGTGAAGACGACGTCCACGCCCTGGCGCACTGCGCAGTGGCCCAAGGCCTGTGCCAGATGGCTCTTGCCGATGCCGCTGGGCCCGACGATGAGCACCGGGGCCTTCTCCTGCAGGTAGCGCCCGGTGGCCAGGTCGTGGATGAGCGCGCGGTTGAGCTTGGGCAGCCGCTCGAACTCGAACTGCTCGAGCGTCTTGGTGGTGCGGAACTGCGCACGGCGCAGCCGCATGCTGAACTTCTTGTTCTCGCGCCGCGCGACCTCGTCGCCCACGAGCATGGCCAGGAACTCGGTGTAGGCCAGCTTGCCTTGGATGGCCTGGCGGTTGCGCGACTCCAGCGAGTCCAGGATGCCCGACAGGCGCAGTTGCTTGAGCTGCGGGGCGAGCTCGGGGATGGGGTTGGTGTTCAAGGGTTTGGATCCTTCAAGTCGTCGTCGATGGCGGTGGGCATGTGGTCGAAGGGGGCGGCCCGCAGGGCCGTCGCCGGTGCGCACGGGGCACGAAGGGCCCCTTCGTGATCCGGGCGCATCGTCCACATGTCCACGGCCTGGCTGTTCGTGGGGGTGCTCAGGACGCGGTCGTGGTGGTGGTTCCTCCTTGGGTTGATCAATGCAAGATGCCCGGCTCGACGCCGAACAGGTCGGCAGCGCTGCGCGTGAAGCGCGTGCGGCCGTAGGCCAGCGGGGTGTGGGGCTGCACCAGCGGTTGGCAGTCGGCGCCGCTGGCCAGGATCGTCTTGACGGTGCGGTAGTGCGCGCTGTCGTGGGCCAGCGCACGCTCGCACGCCGCCTCCAGGCGCGCCGCGCCGTAGCGCTTGCCCAGCGCGAGGACGCCCTGGGCGGCACGCAGCCGCTCGGCGACGCGCTCGCCCAGCAGCCTGGCGATGAGCTCGGCGCAGCGCGGCCCGACGGCCTGCGCCTGGGTGGCGCACCAGCGGCGGTCGCGCTCGAAGAAGTGCCGCGCCTGGGGCGGCAGATGATCGGCCAGCGTCACACGCTGACCCGCGCGCTGCGCGCGCAGGTGGGTGTGGACATGCCGGTAGTCCTCGTACAGCGCCACCACCGTGTCAGTGGCGCGCAGCCACAAGGCCTTGCCCACCAGGCAGAAGGGGGCCGAGTAGAAGGCCCGCTCGTGCTGGACGTGGCAGTCGCGGTGCAGCACCACGCGGTGCCAGGTGCCCAGGTCGGGCGCCACCGCCGGCAGCCGCTTGAGCAGCGGCCGCTCCAGCGCATACAGCGCCAGCGGCTGCTCGCGCGTGGTGCCGTGCACGCGCACGCCGGCCTCGTGCATCACCCACTGCCGCGCCTGGGCGTTGAGGTCGGCCAGGTCGCGGAAGATCCGGGTCGGCAGGAAGTTGCCCTTGACGTACTTGACGCCGGACTCGACGATGCCCTTCTCGTGAGTCCCCGAATGTCTGCGGTGGGGACGGTGAAGCAACCGTTGTCGCTGAGATCACGCACGCGTTCCATCCGATGCGCGGCCAGCGACTGAAGGTCGCCACGCGCAAGCAGACG
>JAFECX010000057.1 GCA_018241895.1 Pseudomonadota bacterium | reverse complement strand
CGCAGGTCGAGGCGGCCGCGCGTGGCCGCTTGCCGGCGGCGGCGTTGCACCGGCGCGAAAGGCGGCGGCAGCCGTTCGACCAGCGCCTTGACGGCCTCGAACTCGGCCGTGGTCATGGTCTCGAAGTCGGCATGCTGCAGCCGTTCGCGCTCGGACCACGTGAAGGTGGCCTCGAAGCGCGTCTCCTCCTCGGGCGCAGCCGCCGGGCGCGCAGGCGCGTCGCGCGGCCGGCTCGCCGAGAGCGCCTCGGCGACCCGGTTCGCGCGCTTGGGCGGCTCCTTCTCGCCCCGCCGCTCGACCTTGGGCAGCAGCAGGTACATCATGCGCTCGAGCAGCTTGGGGTCGCGCCAGAACGCTTCGAAGGCGGCGTCGAACACCGCCTGCTGCTCGTGGCGCTCGAGCATCACGGCCGAGAGCGCGGCGTGCACGTCCTCGCGCCGGCCCAGCCCCACCGCCTCGAGCGCGCGCACGCCGGCCAGCAGCCGGTCGGTGCCCACGGCGATGCCGGCGCGCCGCAGCACGCGGGCGAACTGGGTCAGGTTGTGCGCGAGCACGCCGTGCCGAAGGGCCGAAGCCGCCTTGCGTGCGCCACCCGCCCCGCCGCTACAGCAGCGCCTTGGCGCGCAGTTCGTCGAGCAGCGGGCCGATCGCGCCGCCTTGCACCTTGGCGATGTCGTCCTGGTACTTGAGCAGCACGCCCAGCGTGTCCTCGACCGCATCGGGGTCGAGGTCGATCGTGTTCAGCGCCACCAGCGCGTTGACCCAGTCGATCGTCTCGGCCACGCCCGGCGTCTTGAACAGGTCGAGCCTGCGCATGCGCTGCACGAACTCCACCACCTGGCGCGACAGCCGTTCGCTGGCGCCGGGCGCCTTGAGCGCGACGATCTGCAGCTCGCGCTCGATCGTCGGGTATTCGACCCAGTGATACAGGCAGCGGCGCTTCAACGCATCGTGGATCTCGCGCGTGCGGTTGCTCGTGATGAGCGTGATCGGCGGCGCCTCGGCCTTGACCACGCCGAGCTCGGGAATGGTGAGCTGGTTCTCGGCCAGCACCTCGAGCAGGAAGGCATCGAACGGCTCGTCGGCGCGGTCGAGCTCGTCGATCAGCAGCACCGGCGAGCGCGGCTGCGTGAGCGCCTTGAGCAGCGCGCGCTCGATCAGCATCGAGCGGTCGTACAGGCTCCTGGCCAGGCGGTCGTGGTCGACCTCGTGCGCGGCTTCGGCCAGCCGGATCTCGAGCATCTGGCGCGCCACGTTCCACTCGTAGGCGGTCTGCGCGACATCCAGGCCCTCGTAGCACTGCAGGCGCAGCAGCTCGGCGCCGAGCGCCGCCGCCAGCGCCTTGGCCAGCTCGGTCTTGCCGACGCCGGGCTGGCCTTCGAGGAAGAGCGGGCGTTGCAGCTCGAGCGCGAGGAAGATCGAAGTCGCGAGGCGCCGGTCGCAGATGTAGCCCTGCGCGCCGAGCAGATCGATCACCTCGTCGACGGAGGCGACCGTCTGCCGTCGCTCGCCGTCGACTGCGGTCATCTCGGGGTCGACCGGCGCGGCCTCAGGCCGCGTTGGCAGCGGCCACCGCGCGCGCGGCCATCACCGACACCATCGCCGCGCGGTACTCGGCCGAGGCGTGCAGGTCGGCGTTCATGCCGTCGGCCGACACCTTGACCGCCTGCGCGGCCTCGGGCGTGAAGCTCCTGGCAAGCGCCGCCTCGAGCGCCGCGTCGCGGTACGCCGCCGCCTTGGCGCCGGTGACGGCCACGCGCACGCCGCCGGCGCCCTGGCTGACGAAGACGCCCACCAGCGCAAAGCGCGAAGCCGGCTGCTTGAACTTCACGTAGGCCGCCCTGGCCGCCCGCGGGAACTGCACCGCGGTGATCAGCTCGCCGCTCTCGAGCGCCGTCTCGTACAGGCCCTTGAAGAAGCCGTCGGCGGCGATGCGGCGCTTGTGGGTGTGCACGGTGGCGCCCAGGCCGAGCAGGGCGGCCGGGTAGTCGGCCGCCGGATCGGCGTTGGCGACCGAGCCGCCGATCGTGCCCATGTTGCGCACCTGCGTGTCGCCGATGCCGCCGGCCAGCGCTGCCAGCGCCGGGATGGCCTGGCGCACTTCGGCCGAGGCGGCGACCTGGGCATGCGTCGTCATGGCGCCGATCGTCACGCCCTGCGCATCGACCTCGATGCCCGTGAGCGATGCAATGCCGCCGAGGTCGACCAGGTTCTCGGCCGACGCCAGCCGCAGCTTCATCGACTGCACCAGGCTCTGGCCGCCGGCCAGATAGCGCGACTCGCCCGTGAGCGCCGCGGCGGCCGCCGCAACGTCGGCGGGACGGAGATAGTTGAAGGCGTACATGGTCCGTTCCTCGCTGTGCTCAGGCCAGTCCGTTGGCGACGCGCCAGACGCGCTCGGGCGTTGCCGGCATCGCGATGTCGCGCACGCCCAGCGCATCGGTGAGCGCGTTGACGAAGGCCGGCGGCGCGCCGATCGCGCCGGCTTCGCCGCAGCCCTTGACGCCCAGCGGGTTGTGCGTGCACGGCGTCACCGTGTGGCCGATCCGGAAGCTGGGCAGCTGGTCGGCGCGCGGCATCGCGTAGTCGAGGTAGCTGCCGGTGAGCAACTGGCCCGTCTCGGGGTCGTAGATGCAGCCCTCGAGCATCGCCTGCCCGATGCCCTGCGCCAGGCCGCCATGCACCTGTCCCTCGACGATGAGCGGGTTGACGATGTTGCCGAAGTCGTCGACCGCGGTGAAGCGGTCGACGCGCGTGGCGCCCGTGGCCGGATCGACCTCGACCTCGCACACGTAGCTGCCCGACGGGTACGTGAAGTTGGTGGGGTCGTAGAAGGCGCTCTCGTCCAGGCCCGGCTCGAGCTTGTCCAGCGGATAGTTGTGCGGCACGTAGGCGCTGAGCGCGACCTGCCCGAACGCCACCTTCTTGTCGGTGCCGCGGACCTTGAACTCGCCGTTCTCGAACTCGATGTCGCCGTCGGCGGCCTCGAGCAGGTGGGCGGCGATCTTCTTGCCCTTGGCGATGATCTTGTCCATGGCCTTGACGATCGCGGTGCCGCCCACGGCCAGCGAGCGGCTGCCGTAGGTGCCCATGCCGAAGGGCACGCGGCCGGTGTCGCCGTGCACGATCTCGACGTTCTCGACCGGGATGCCCAGGCGCCCCGCCACCACCTGCGCGAACGTCGTCTCGTGGCCCTGGCCGTGGCTGTGCGAGCCGGTGAACACGGTCACCGTTCCGGTCGGGTGCACGCGCACCTCGCCGGCTTCGAACAGGCCGGCGCGCGCGCCCAGCGCGCCGGCGATGTTGGACGGCGCGATGCCGCAGGCCTCGATGTAGCAGCTGTAGCCCAGGCCGCGCTTGAAGCCCTTGGCCTCGGTCGCGGCCTTGCGGGCCGCGTAGCCGGCCACGTCGGCCAGCGCGATCGCCTTGTCCAGGTGCGCCGCGTAGTTGCCGGTGTCGTAGGTCAGGCCCACCGGCGTGGCGTACGGGAAGGTGGTGATGAAGTTGCGCCGCCGCAGTTCGGCCGGGTCCACCTTCAGGTCGCGCGCGGCCTGCTCGACGATGCGCTCGATGACGTAGCTCGCCTCGGGGCGGCCGGCGCCGCGGTACGCATCCACCGGCGACGTGTTGGTGAACACCGCCTTCACCTCGGCGTAGATGGCCGGCGTCTTGTACTGGCCGGCCAGCAGCGTCGCGTACAGGATCGTCGGCACCGCCGACGCGAAGGTGGACAGGTACGCGCCCAGGTTGGCGATCGTGTGCACGCGCAGCGCCAGGAAGTGGCCCTGCGCATCCATCGCCAGTTCGACCTTGGTGGCGTGGTCGCGGCCGTGCGCGTCGGCCATGAACGACTCGCTGCGCTCGGCCGTCCACTTGATCGGGCGGCCGACCTTCTTGCTCGCCCACACGAGCGCCGTGTCCTCGGCGTACAGGAAGATCTTCGAGCCGAAGCCGCCGCCCACGTCGGGCGCGATGACGCGCAGCTTGCTTTCGGGGATGCCGAGCACGAAGGCGCACATCAGCAGCCGCTCGACGTGCGGGTTCTGGTTGGCGACGTACAGCGTGTAGCTGTCGTCGTGGCGGCTCCAGCTCGCGTTGGCCGCGCGCGGCTCGATGGCGTTGGGGATCAGGCGGTTGTTCGTGAACTCGAGCGTGCTCACGTGCGTGGCCTGGGCGAAGGCGGCATCGACCGCGGCCTTGTCGCCGTGGCCCCAGTCGTAGCAGACGTTGTCGGGCACGTCGTCGTGCACGGCGCCGGCGGCGCCGTCGGCCTTGCGGATGTCGATCACGGGCGGCAATGCCTCGTAGTCGACTTCGATCAGTTCGGCCGCGTCCTTGGCCTGCAGCGCCGTCTCGGCCACCACCAGCGCGACCTGGTCGCCGACGTGGCGCACCTTGCCGATGGCCAGGATCGGGTGCGGCGGCTCCTTCATCGGCGCACCGTCCTTGCTGTGGATCAGCCAGCCGCAGGGCAGCCCGTTGATCTTGTCGGCGGCGACGTCCTCGCCGGTCAGCACGGCGAGCACGCCGGGCGCGGCCTTGGCGCGCGCGACGTCGACCTTGCGCACGCGCGCGTGCGCATGCGGCGAGCGCAGGAAGAAGCCGTAGGTCTGGCCGGGCAGCGTGACGTCGTCGGTGTACAGGCCGGCGCCGGTGAGGAAGCGCCGGTCCTCGCGCCGCGTGAGCGGCTTGCCGATCGGGGAACTGGACATGTCGGTCATGGCGGGGGCTCCTCAGGCTGCGGCCTTGGCGCCGCTCTGGCAGTGCTGGATCGAGCGCACGATGTTGTGATAGCCGGTGCAGCGGCACAGGTTGCCGTCCAGGCCGGCGCGGATCTCGGCTTCGCTCGCGTTCGGGCTGGCCTCGAGCAGCTTGACCGCCGTCATCACCATGCCCGGGGTGCAGAAACCGCACTGCAGGCCGTGGCATTCGTTGAACGCGGTCTGCATCGGGTGCAGTTCGTCGGCGGGCGCCAGGCCCTCGATCGTCACCACGCTGGCGCCCTGCGCCTGCACGGCCAGCATCGAGCACGACTTGACCGCACGGCCGTCCAGGTGGATGGTGCAGGCGCCGCACTGCGCGGTGTCGCAGCCCTGGTGCGTGCCCGTCAGGCGCAGGTGCTCGCGCAGGAACTGCACGAGCAGCGTCCGCGCGTCGACGTCGGCCGACACGGCCTTGCCGTTGACGGTGAGCGTGAGAGGAATCGTCATCGTGGTCTCCTGGCTGTCCTGGACGGGATGGCGGCGGCATCCGCGCCGCGGCGCACGGTCGAGCCGGCCATTGTTCGGCGCGCACGCACGGGCGATAGCCGGTGAGAACCCTTAGTTGCTTTCGGCCCGACGCAGCGCGCCTGCCTGCGCCCGCCCGACGCGCCGGCTCACGGCGACGCCGGCCCGCTGTCGCACCGGCCCGCTGTCGCACGGGCTCGCCGGCTCACCGCTTCACTGGCGCCGGCCCAGCCCCAGATAGCTCTCGATCACGCGCGCGTCGCTGGCGAGTTCGCGCGCCGGGCCTTCGAGCACGATCTCGCCCGTCTCGAGCACGTAGGCATGGTCGGCGACCTCGAGCGCGGCGCGCGCGTTCTGCTCGACCAGCAGGATCGACGCGCCGCGGCGCCTCAGCTCCTCGATGATGCGGAAGATCTCGCGCACGATCATCGGCGCCAGGCCGAGCGAAGGCTCGTCGAGCATCAGCAGCTTGGGTCGCGCCATCAGCGCGCGGCCGATGGCCAGCATCTGGCGCTCGCCGCCCGACAGCGTGCCGGCCCGTTGCGCGCACCGCTCCTCGAGGCGCGGAAAGAGCGCGTACACCTCGCGCATCGTCGCCGCCTGGTCGCGTGCGCCGTGGCGGTAGCGCTGGAAGGCACCCAGCAGCAGGTTGTCGGCGACCGTCATCTCGCCGAACAGCTCGCGCGTCTCGGGCACCAGCGTCATGCCGGCGGCGACGAGGCGCTCGATCTCCTGCCCGGCACACGGCCTGCCGTCGAAGCGGATCTGTCCGCGCGCCGAGCCGTTCGCGGGCAGCGCGCCCATGATGGCCGCCAGCAGCGTCGTCTTGCCGGCGCCGTTGGGCCCGATCACCGTGACGATGCGGCCCGCGCCGACCTCGAGGTGGGCGTCGTGCAGCGCCTCGACCTTGCCGTAGGCCGCGCACAGGCCACGCACTTCGAGGATCGGCGCGGTCATGGCACCCCCAGATAGGCCTCGAGCACGCGCGCGTCGCGTTGCACGGCCTCGGGCGCGCCTTCGCAGATCTTCTGGCCGAAGTCCATCACGTAGACGCGGTCGACGAGGCCCATCACGAAGTCCATGTCGTGCTCGACGAGCAGGATGGCGATGCCCTCGGCCTCGAGCTTGCGCAGCAGATCGGCGAGGGCGCGCTTTTCCAGCAGCCGCAGCCCCGCGGCCGGCTCGTCGAGCAGCAGCAGGCAGGGGTCGGCCGCGAGCGCGCGCGCCACCTCGAGCAGCCGCTGCTTGCCCAGCGGCAGCGCGCCCGCGGCGTCGTGCAGGTGCCCGCCCAGCCCGACGCGCTCGATCTGGCGCGCGGCCTCGGCGAGCAGCCGCGCCTCGTCGCGGCGCTCGAGGCGCCAGGCGCCGGCGAGCATGCCGCGCAGCAGCCCGGGGTTGTCGCGTGCGTGCGCGCCGATGGCGACGTTGTCGAGCACACTCATGCGCGGCAGCAGCTTGACGTGCTGAAACGTGCGGCTCATGCCGAGCGCGGCGATCTCGCGCGACGACCTGCCCGCGATCGGCGTGCCGCGAAAGCGGATGCTGCCGGCGCTGGGCTCGAGCACGCCGGAGACGACGTTGAACGTCGTGCTCTTGCCCGCGCCGTTGGGGCCGATGAGCGCGACGATCTCGCCGGCGCCGACCTCGAGCGCCATCCCGTCGACCGCCACCAGGCCGCCGAAGCGCATCGTCGCGCCCTCGACCTCGAGCAGCCGTTCCCCGGCCACGGGCCGCGCGCGACGGCGCAGCGGCGCCGCGCCGGCGTCGATGGTGCGCGCGCCCGCCTTCAGCGGCACCCAGCGCGCCAGCAGCGGCCACAGCCCGTCGCGCGCGCGCTGCAGCACGATCACCATCGCGATGCCGAACACCACGGCCTCGAAGTTGCCGGCCTGGCCGATCAGCTGCGGCAGCGTGTCCTGCAGCCATTGCTTGGAGACCGTGATCACCGCGGCGCCCAGCAGCGCGCCCCAGACCTCGCCGGCGCCGCCGACCACGGCCATGAACAGGTACTCGATGCCCATGTTGATCGAGAACGGCGTCGGGTTCAGGAAGCGCTGCATGTGCGCGTACAGCCAGCCCGACACGCACGCCTGCAGCGCCGCCAGCACGAAGATCGCCAGGCGCGAGCGCGCGGTGTTCACGCCCATCGCCTCGGCCATCACGCGCCCGCCGCGCAGCGCGCGGATGGCGCGGCCCTCGCGCGAATCGAGCAGGTTGCGCGTCGTGACGATGGCCGCGAGCAGGAACAGCCAGATGAGATAGAACATCTCGCGGCTGCTCGTGATCTCGTGGCCGAAGATCGAGATCGGCGGCACGCCGCTGATGCCGGTGAAGCCGCCCAAGGGCTCGAGGTTGCCGAACACGAAGTACAGGCTGATGCCCCAGGCGATCGTGGACAGCGGCAGGTAGTGGCCCGACAGGCGCAGGGTCAGCGCGCCGATCGCGAGCGCGAAGGCGAGCGTGAGCAGCAGGCCGGCGACGAGCGTGAACCAGGTCGAGCTGCCGATCCACGCCAGCCACGGCGGCAGCGTGGTGGCCGTCGTCAGCACTGCGGTGGTGTAGGCGCCCAGCCCGACGAAGGCAGCCTGCCCGAACGAGGTCAGCCCGCCGATACCGGTGAGCAGCACCAGGCCCAGGGCCACCAGCGCGTACAGGCCGATGTAGCCGAGCAGCGTGATCGTGAACTCGGGCAGCAGCGCGGGCGCGGCGGCCACCAGCACGACGAAGGCGACGAACAGGTGCCGCGGGCTCACTCTTCGTCTTCCTCGACGTGACGCGTGGTGAGCGAGCGCCACAGCAGCACCGGGATGATCAGCGTGAAGACGATCGCTTCCTTGTAGGCACTGGCCCAGAACGACGAGTACGACTCGAGCAGCCCGACGAGCAGCGCGCCGACGGCGGCCACCGGATAGCTCGCCAGCGCGCCGATGATGGCGCCGACGAAGCCCTTCAGTCCGATCAGGAAGCCGGTGTCGTAGTAGATGGTCGTGATGGGTGCGATCAGGATGCCCGACAGCGCGCCGATCAGCGCGCACAGCAAGAACGACAGCTTGCCCGCGAGCGCGGTCGGGATGCCCATCAGGCGCGCACCGCTGCGGTTGATCGCGGTGGCACGCAGCGCCTTGCCGTACAGCGTGCGCCCGAACAGCAGGTACAGCACGACGATCAGCGCCAGCGACGAGCCGATGACCCACAGCGTCTGCGCCGACACCGACAGCCCGGGCAGCTCGAGCCGCTCGCCCGAGAACGCGGGCGTGCGCGAACCCTCGGCGCCGAACATCAGCAGCCCGAGGCCGACCATGACGACGTGCACCGCGACCGACAGGATCAGCAGCACCAGCACCGAGGCCTCGGCCAGCGGCTGGAACGCGAGCCGGTACAGCATCGGCCCGAGCGGCACCACGACGGCCAGCGCGAGCACGATCTGCAGCGGCATCGGCGCCGCCTGCAGCGGCACGAAATGCAGCAGCCCCAGCAGCGCCAGCGGATAGCCGACGTTCCAGCCGAGCGTCGAGGGCACGCCGCGCCACTGCCGCCTGCGCGCGGCGCCGGCAAGCTCGACCAGCGCCACCAGCGCGCCGGCCGCCAGCAGCAGCCACACCGTGCCCGGCAGCCGGCCGGCCTGCAGCGCCACCAGCGTCAGCGCGCCATACGAGACGAACTCGCCCTGCGGAATGAAGATCGCGCGCGTGACCGCGAACGCCAGCACCAGCGCCAGCGCCAGCAACGCATAGATCGCGCCGTTGGTGATGCCGTCCTGCGCCAGCAGCAGCGCGATCTGCAGGTTCATCGCCGGTGCTGCCGCGCCGAAGTTGCGCCGGCGCACGCGAGCCGGGGCGCGGCGCCGCGGGAGGAGGTTGGCGGAAGACGACTCACGTTGCCAGGGGGGCGATCGGCAGACGCAGCGGCGGGCGCGGCCGATTATGCCGACGCCTGCCACGCCGCCATCCGGACCGTCACGGGCCAGGCGCCGCGCGCCTGGCCCGCAACGACCACGTTGCGATGTCGGCCATGCGCCTGCCCGCGTTGCGGGACTACATTCGCCGCCGCGGCAGCAGCGCGCGGACGGGGAGGAAGCGGCAACGAGATCTTCGCGCCGCCCGGTGGCGGTCGGGCCCGCCCGCCGGAGCGCCGGCGGCCGTCGCGACGGCCGGCAGCGCGCGGCGCCGACACACGATGCGGGGGAAGCCAAGGTGAACGATCGGCAGACGGCGCTGGCGGACGACGACCTGGCGCTCATCGAGCGCACGATCGCGGGCGACCATGGCGCGTTCGAGGCGCTGATGCACCGGCACGAGCGGCATCTGTACCGCGCCGCGCACAGCATCCTGCGCGACGAGCGCGACGCCGAGGAGGCGGTGCTCGAGGCGTGGTGGAAGGCGTACCGGCATCTGCAGAGCTTTCGCGCCGCCGCCAAGCCGAGTACGTGGCTGACGCGCATCACGATCAACGAGGCGCTGATGCGGCAACGCCGCAACAAGGCGCGCGCCGCCGTCATCCAGCCGGCGGCTGACGAGGCTGTGCCGGCCGACGAGGCTGCCGACGGCCGTGCGCCGGCGACGAGCTCCGTCGCACCCCAGAGCGCCGCCCCGGACCAACTGGCCTCGCAGGCGGAGATGCGACGCCTGATCGAGCGACGCGTCGACGCCCTGCCCGAGATCTACCGCGCCGTGTTCGTGCTGCGCGCGATCGACGGCATGGACACGGGGCAGATCGCAATCGCCCTCGAGCTGCCCGCGGCCACCGTGCGTGTGCGCCTCATGCGCGCACGACGCATGCTGCAGGCAGCGCTGCGCGGCGACATCGATGCGCGCGCGCCGACCCGGGCGACGGCAGGGGGCAGTCCGCGCAGCGCCCACGTCGTCGCCGGCGCGCGCGAGCGAGTCCGCGACGCGCCGCCGCGGGGGCGCTGAAACGGCCGGCACGGGAATCCCCGGCGCGGATATCGCGCGCGGGGGACGCGCCCGCGCACCGCGCACGCGGATCCACGCCGCCGCGCCGTCGCCGCGGCCGACAGACATCGAACTCAGTCGACCCGCCCCGCCTTCAGGATGTCCGCGACGCTCGGAAAGCGCGCCAGCGCTGCCGCCGGCAGTTGTGCGTCGGTCTGCGCATACGGGCGCAGCGCGGCGTCGACGTCGCCGACGACCAGCCGCCCCACCATGCCGGCCTGCTCGTGCGGCAGGCAGAAGAAGTCGTAGACACCCGGCACGTCGAAGGTCACGGCGAACGACTCGCCCGGCATCAGGTACTTCGAGTCCCACGGCTTCGCGGCCGACGGGATGCGCAGCGCCTTCTTGTTCGCCGGGTGGTACGCGGTCGTCGTGTGCACGTTGGCGACGTCGCGGTTGACCCAGCGCACCGTCTGCCCCGGCCGGATGCGCAGGCCGCGTGGACGAAACCAGACGTCGGAGCCGTCGCGCGTGCCCGACATCGCGATCTCGACCTCGTCGGCCGCGTGCGCACCGCGCGCCAGCGCCGCCGCCAGCACGAGCCCGCCGCCGGCGGCCAGCCACAGCCGCCGTGCGGGCAAGAAGCCACGCGTGTTCACTGCGCGACGCGGCTTTCCTGGGCCACCGGCACGTTCCACAGCGTGATGTGGATGTGCGGCTCCTCGACGCCCGGGTGGCCGGCGTTGTAGCTGATGCTCACGTGGTCCACCTTGCCGGCGGGCGCCTTCAGGTCGGCCAGGTTCATGCCCGGCTTCATCTGCGCGAGCGGGATCATGTAGGTCGTCTCGACCAGCTCGCCCTTGTGGTCGTAGCCGAGGAACGGCCCTGCCGGCAGCGTCTGCGGGTCGACGTAGAGCTGGCCCAGCCCGGGGAGGAAATCAGGCAACTTGACCAGCGAGCTGACCGCCTTGTACGGCGCCGCCGGTGGCGCCTTCATCACTGCCGGACCGGCCGCCAGCGCGTCGGCAGCACCCAGTGAAAGAGCCATTGCGGCCGCGATCGCCGCGGGCATCAGGATTCGTCTCATGATCGTCTCCAAAAGCGGCGCGGCCCCGATTGCCGCGCACATCCATTGGATGCGCTCAGGAACGATTCTGTTTCACGACGTCGGCTTCGCTTTCGCGCGCGATCACGATCAGGAAGGAGCCGCGCGCGACGCGGCCGGGCTGGACGCGCCGCCGTCCGTCATCGACGTGAAAGACCATGCACGCCGCATGCAGCCGAAGCGACGGGCGGCGCGTGGGCACGCCGCCGGCGTCCGGCGTCCGGCGTCCGGCGCCCGGCGCCCGGCGCCCGGCGTCCGGCGTCCGGCGTCCTGCGTCCTGCGTCCGGCGCCCAGTCGGCTCAGCCGCGGCGCCTGCGCATGCCGGCGCCCAGCGCGAGCAGCGCCAGCGCGGCGAGCGCGGCCGAACCCGGTTCGGGCACCGGGTTGTCGTCGGCCAGACCCACGACGCCGACCGTGAGGCCGTGCCAGTTCTCGCTCGTATGCGTGAACGTCACGGAACTGTAGGTGCCCGGCAGGCGGATCACGCCGTGCACCTCGCCGTTGCCGTAAAAGCCGGTGCCGGCGGCGTTCAGCGTCGGTGTCCCGTTGCCCCAATAGCCCAGACCGTAGCTCAGGATCTCGATCGGCACGCCGAAGTCGACGGTGTTGCCGTTCCAGCTCACGAGCGCGATCAGCGGATCGCGGACGGCCTGCGCGAAGGTGATCGTCGCCGTTCCGCCGATGTCCAGCGCGATGATGTCGGATGCGGGCGGTGCGTTGCTCACCAGGGCACTGAGATAGGGCGTGCTCGGCGACCAGTAGTTGGTGCCGCCCGACGTCTGTGCGAACAAATAGGCGCCGCTGAACGTGACGCCGACGTTGGTGCCGCCCACGTCGAGATTGCCGAAGACCTGGCTCGTGGCCGCGCTTGTGCTGGTCCAATCGGTCCAGGACACCGTCGCCGCCTGCGCCGTGGTCGCGCTGCCCAGCGCCAGCGCGAAGCTCATCGCCACGCCGAGCCCTGTCGTCCTGATTTCGTGCGTCATGGTTCCCTCCGGAGGAATGGCTGCAATTGCCAGCACTGAAAGCACGAATCAGGCCAGACACGCAGGTGGTTGATTCATCTCGTGTAATGACTCCTGGCCCGGGGCGGGTGTCAAGATTTCCGACACGCCGGCCGCACGGCAGCCGGCCGCCGCCGACGCCCTGCCGACGCGCGCTTGACAGGGCACAAGCCCGACATAGAGTGAGGGGCTTCGCGCTGCGGTCGCGGCGGGAGCGGCTTCGAAGGGGATGCCATGGACCAGAGCCTGAAGATCGATCGTGAGGGCAGCGACCTCGTCGTGCGCATCGCCGGCCCCGTGCCCAATGCGGACGGCTTCCATGACGCGGTCAGGGCGTGCCGGCGCACGGGCGTGTGGGCGTGTCCGAGCGGCGAGTGCGTGCGCATCGAACGCTGCGACGTGCGGCACGAGGGCGACATCATCGTGCTGCGCCTGAGCCCGCCCGCAGGCCAGACGCTGTCGGTCTCCGGCATCGACGAGTGCGTGCGCTACGTCGCGGGCAGGCCGGCCGGCACTCCGGCAGGCTGAGCCGGGCCGGCTGAGCTGCGGCGGCCTTTCGAAGACCCCGGCGCACGCGCACCGACGCCACGCGGGCGTCGGCTCGAGGAGAGCGCGCGTGCTGCGCATCTTGCCGCAGCGCACGGCACGAACGCAAACGGCCTGCGCGGGAGTCTCCTCCCGCACAGGCCGCATCAGGTGTCAGACGGTCGTGCCGTCGATCAGGCGTCTTGCAGCTCGGTCAGCCGGGCCACGTCGCGCGCCAGCACGTCGACTTCCTTGCGCGTGGCCAGGCCCATGCGGCGCAGGGTGTTGGCCATGCCGTCGTCGATGCGCGTCTTGAGCGCCTCGCGGTCGAAGCCCTTGGTGTCGAACTTGAGCTTCTTCAGGTCGAACTTGCCCTTGAGGTCGCCGTCGATCTTGAGCTTGGCCTTCAGGTCCTCGAACGCCTGCTTGACTTCGGGCTCGAAGCGCTTGCCTTCTTCGACCAGTTCGGCCTTGCGCTCGTCGCGCTGCTGGCGCACGCGGGCGATCATGCCCAGGCCGGCGAGCAGGTTCTCGCGCGAGCTCTCGCGCACGCTCTCGACCGCTTCCTCGACCGCGGCAGTGACCTTTTGCTTCAGGCTGTCGGCCTCGACCTTGGCCTTGCTCTTGCTGCTGGCCTTGGGTTCGGCGGCGACGGCCACGGCATTGCGGGCGCGCTTGCTCTGCGCGGTCTTCGTGGTGGGCTTGGTCGGCATGGTGTGGCTCCTTTTGGAATTCGGGTGGAAGGGTCGGTGAACTTGCGTGCTCGAAACCTGCCGTCCTGCGTTGATCGAGAGGTGTGCAGCGGGCTTCGATGGGGTGAACTGTAGGCATCGCCGCTAGAGCAATCACCTCGCTGCGCGCACCGTGCGCGGCCGCGGTGCCGGCGGCCGCGCCGGGGGTGCGGCGCGCATCGTCCATGCCCCGGGCAGTTGCTTTGCGCGCGCCACAGAATGCCCGCGCGCAAGCGTGCTGCGAGAGCGCGCCGAAAGGACGAACATGACTGCCACCGGCATGAAACCGCGCCTGGACATCCACAAGGTCGATGCGGCAGCCTACGAGCCGATGATCGCGCTCGAGAAGTACGTGCACGCGGGCACCCTGGGCGAGGCCTTGATCGGCCTCGTCAAGATGCGTGCATCGCAGATCAACGGCTGCGCGTTCTGCCTGAACATGCACGGCGAGGAAGCGCGCAAGGCGGGCGTCGACCAGCGCCGGCTCGATGTGCTTTCGGCCTGGGAGGAGGCGCCCTACCTGTACTCGGCGCGCGAGCAGGCGGCGATCGCGCTCACCGAACAGGTCACGCGCATCGGCGCGGGCGGCGTCGCGGACGCCACCTGGGAGCGCGTGCGCGCGGCCTTCACCGACAAGGAGATCGTGCAGCTCATCATGGCCATCGGCGCCATCAACGTGTGGAACCGCATGGCGATCGCCACCCACATGCTGCTGCCCGGGTTCCACGGCTGAGCGCGCCGCACGCGCCTGACGCGCCTCGGGCGCCGCACGCGCCGACGCGCCTCAGGCGCCGCACGCGCCGCACGCGCCGCACGCGCATCGCGTCGGCGTCGCCGT
>JAFECX010000056.1 GCA_018241895.1 Pseudomonadota bacterium | reverse complement strand
CGGCCACTGCCGCGGCGCCGGCCGTCGACCCGGCGCGCGCCATCAACGCCGCCGCCGTGCTGCTGGGCGCGGCCGACGCCGGGCGCATCGCCATCGCCTGCGGTCACCAGCAACTGAGCTACGGCGAGCTGCGCGAGCGCGTCGCGCGCGCGGCGGCGGTCTGGCAGGCGCGCGGCCTGCGCCCGGGTGATCGGGTCGCCATCAAGCTGCCCGACGGCGTCGACTGGGTGGTCGCCTTCTTCGGCGCCATCTGGGCCGGCGGCGTCGCGGTCGGCGTCAACCCGCAAATCCCGGCGCCCGAGTGGCACTACATCCTCGACGAGGCCGGCTTCAACGTCATCGTCGCCGAGTCGGCCGACGACACGCCGCCGCCATGGAACGCACGCGTCATCGGCGTCGACGAAGGGCGGCGTGCCGTCGCCGCCGCCGCGCCGGTGCCGCCCGTGCTGCTCGACGAAGAGGCGCCCGCCATGTGGGTGCATTCGTCGGGCACCTCCGGGCGGCCCAAGGCGGTGGTGCACGCGCAGCGCTTCGCGCGCGAAGTCGAGCGCGTCTCGCGCGAGCGCATCGGCATCACGGCCGACGACCGGCTGTTCGCCACCTCGCGCATGTTCTTCTCGTACCCGCAGACCAACAGCCTGTTCGCGGGGCTCAAGATCGGCGCCACCGTGATCCTCGATCCGGCCTGGCCGACGGCGGCCTCGGCGGTGGCGACGGCCGAGCAGATGCGCGCGAGCGTCTTCTTCAGCGTGCCCTCGCTCTATCGCGTGCTGCTGCACGAGGGCCTGGCGCCGCGCCTGGTCGCCGCTGGCGTCAGGCGCTGCGTGTCGGCCGGCGAAGCGCTGCCGGCGGGCCTGCGCAGCGCGTGGAAGGAGGCCACCGGCATCGACATCGTCGACGGCTACGGCGCCTCCGAGGTGCTCGTGCTGGTGCTCACCGCGTGCGCCGGCGACGACGGCCTCATGGCCTCGCCCGGCGTGCGGATCGAACCCCTGGACCCCGAGGCGGTCGCAGCCGGGCTGCCGACCCGGCTGCGCGTGCGCGTCTCGACGCAGGCACTCGGCTACCTCGACCGTCCGGCGCAGCAGGCCGAGAGCTTCCGCGACGGTGACTTCTGCCCGGCCGACCTGTTCGTGCGCACCGCCGGCGGCGGCTGGCGCTTTGCCGGCCGCGAGGACTCGCTGGTCAAGATCAAGGGCCGCTGGGTCAACCTGGTCGAGGTCGAGGACCGCCTGGGCACCGGTGCGCCGGGCGTGCGCGAAGCGGCCGCGGTCTGCGTGCCCGATGTCGACGGCGTCGACCAGGTGGTGCTGTTCTATGCCGCCTCCGATCCCGAGCAGGCGGCGGTCGAGAACACGCTGCGCGAGCGCGCGGCGGCGCTGCCGGGCTACCAGCGCCCGAGCCGCATGCACCGTGTCGACCTGCTGCCGCGCACCCCCACCGGCAAGCTGCTGCGCCGCCGCCTGGCCGAGCTGCTGCGCAGCGCGGGCGAAGGCAACGCGTGAGCGCCGCCCAGGCGCCGGTGCGCACCGAACGCGCGGGCCGCGTGCTGCGCGTGACGATGTCGCGCGCACCGGTCAACGCGCTGGATGGCGCCCTGCTCGAGGCCCTGAACGCGGCGCTCGACGCCGCCAGCAGCGACGACGACGTGAGCGTGCTGCACCTGCGCAGCGCGCTGCGCGTGTTCAGCGCGGGCGCCGACCTGGCGCTGATGCACCAGACCATCGCCACGGCCGCCGGGCGCGAGCAGATGCTCGGCGTCGTGGCGCGCATGCAGCAGCTCAACGCGCGGCTCGAGGCGGCGCCGGTCCTCACGCTGGCCGAGATCGGCGGCGCCGCGCTGGGCGGCGGCTTCGAGCTCGCGCTGGCCTGCGACCTGCGCATCGCGGCGCACGAGGCGCGCATCGGCCTGCCCGAGGCCGGGCTGGGCCTGCTGGCGGCCGCGGGCGGCACGCAACGCCTCACGCGGCTGGTCGGCCCCGGCCTGGCCAGGCGCCTGATCCTCGGCGCCGAGACGCTCGACGGCGCAAGCGCCGAACGCCTGGGGCTGGTGCAGTGGGCGCTGCCGCGCGCCGAGCTCGAGGACGGCGCGCGCGCGCTCGCCGATCGCCTGGCCGCGACGCCGCGTCACGCGCTGGCAGCCGCCAAGCGCTGCATCGGCGCGGCACTGGACGGCACGCGCGACGGCTATGCCGAGGAACTCGAGCACACGCGCGCGCTGTATGCCGACCCGAGGACGCAGGCGCTGGTCGCGGCCTTCGCGGCGCGCAGCGCGCGTTGAGCGCGCATCCCACCACGACCGACAGGAGCCACACCCCCATGAGACTCGACAACCGCAGCGCCATCGTCACCGGCGCGGCCTCCGGCATCGGCCGCGCCAGCGCCCGCACCTTCGCCCAGGCCGGCGCCCGCGTGCTGCTGGCCGACATCAACGAGGCCGGCGGCAGGCAGGCCGCGGCCGAGATCGTCGACGCCGGCGGCGAGGCCGAATACCTGCCTGTCGACCTCACCGACCCGGCATCGATCGACGGCTTCGCATCGGCCGTGCTCGAGCGCCACGGCGCCCCCGACGTGATCGTCAACACCGCCGGCTGGGGCAAGACGCAGCCGTTCTGGGAAGGCACGCCCGAGTTCTGGGACAAGGTCATCGCGCTCAACTTCGTCGGCCCGATGCGGCTCGTCAAGGCCTTGCTGCCGGCCATGATGGAGCGCGGCAGCGGGCGCATCGTCAACGTCGCCAGCGACGCCGGCCGCGTGGGCAGCCTGGGCGAGACGGTGTACTCGGGCGCCAAGGGCGGCCTGATCGCCTTCACGAAGGCGCTGGCGCGCGAGCTCGCGCGCCAGCAGATCAACGTCAACTGCGTGTGCCCCGGCCCGACCGACACGCCATTGATGGCCGCCGTGCCCGACAAGGTCAAGGACGCGTTGACCAAGGCGATACCGTTCAGGCGCCTGGCGCGGCCCGACGAGGTGGCCGACGCGATCCTGTTCTTCGCCAGCGACCGCGCCTCCTTCGTCACCGGGCAGGTGCTGAGCGTCAGCGGCGGCCTGACAATGGCCGGCTGAATGCGCGACGCGGCCCGCACCACCGGACCCGACTCACGAGGTTGCCTGTCATGGACTACACCCTGCCCGAATTCCTCGCCCACGCGATCGCTCTCGAGCGCGAGGCCGCCGAGCGCTACCAGGAGCTCGCGGACATGATGGAGGCGCACCGCAACGACGCCGTCTCGGCGTTGTTCCGCGACATGGTGCACTACTCGACGCTGCACCACGACTCGATCGTCGCGCGCGCCGTGGGCATCGTGCTGCCCGAGCTGCGGCCGAACCAGTTCCGCTGGTCGGTGCCGCCCGAGGTCGGCGGCGAGGAGGCGTTCGACTACACGCTCTCGCCGTACAACGCGCTGCGCTACGCGCGCGAGAACGAGTTCCGCGCGATGGCGTACTACACGCAGGTGGCGCAGCAGACCAGCGACGCCGAGGTGCGGCGCCTGGCGACCGAGTTCGCCGCCGAGGAGACCGAGCACGTCGAGGCGATCGAGGACTGGCTGGCGCGCACGCCGCGGCCCTCGGCGACGATGGCCGACGACCCCGACCGTTCGGCCTAGGCCGCCCTCACGCGAGCCGGCGTGATGCGCTCACTGGCACAGATGCAGGATGTCCGCGGGCACCGGGATCGCGCGCACCTTGCGCCGGTCCTCGGGGTCGCGCACGCAGAAGATGCGCGTCTCGTCGCTCTCGCAGATGAGATCGTCGCCGCGCGTGACGACATGGCGCTGGATGAACACCTTGCGCCGCCACTCGACGACCTCGGTCGTGATGCGCAGCCGCTCGCCGTAAGTGGAGCTCTTGACGAAGCGCGCGTGGTGCTCGAGCAGCGGCGTGCCGACGATGCCGTTGACGAGTTCGAGCTCGTGCCACGGCTTGACGCCGCAGCTCATGAAGAAGTTCAGCGACGCGGCATCCATCCAGCGGTGGTAGCGCGGGAAGAAGACGATCCCCGCCGGGTCGCAGTCGCCGAACCGGACCTCGATGTCCATCGCCGTCTTCTTGCCCATCGCGCCTTCCATTCGATGGCGCGCGATTCTAGTGGGCCGGTACCGCTGCCGCGCGCGTGCGGCCGGCCCGGCGCCAGCCGACTTCCACCGTGCACAGGAGCTCCAAGATGAAGCAGATCGAACTCGCCGGCTACCGGGCCGAGCACTTCCGCTACGAGGCCAAGGGCAAGGTCGCCACCATCACGCTGAACCGCCCCGACCGCAAGAACCCGCTCACCTTCGACTCGTATGCCGAGCTCGGCGCGCTGTTCTCCGAGATGGTGCACGCGAGCGACATCAAGGCCATCGTGTTCGCCGGCGAAGGCGGCAACTTCTGCTCCGGCGGCGACGTGCACGACATCATCGGCCCGCTGGTCAAGATGGAGATGCCCGCGCTGCTGCGCTTCACGCGCATGACCGGCAACCTCGTGAAGACGATGCGCGCCTGCCCGCAGCCCATCGTCGCCGCCATCGACGGCGTGTGCACCGGCGCCGGCGCGATGATCGCCTGCGCCTCGGACATGCGCATCGCCACCGCGCGCTCCAAGCTCGCGTTCCTGTTCGTGCGCGTCGGCCTGGCCGGCGCCGACATGGGCGCGTGCACGCTGCTGCCGCGGCTGATCGGGCTGTCGCGCGCGGCCGACCTGCTGTACACCGGGCGCGTCGTCGGCGGCGAGGAAGCGGAGCGCTTCGGCTTTCACAACCGCCTGGTCGAGCCCGACGCGCTGCTCGCCACCGCCACCGCGCTGGCCACCGAACTGGCCGACGGCCCGACCTTCGGCCACGCGATGACCAAGACCATGCTGTGGCAGGAGTGGAACGCAGGACTGGGCGAGTGCATCGAGGCCGAAGCGCAGGCGCAGGCGATCTGCATGCAGACCAACGACTTCGAGCGCGCCTACCACGCCTTCGCGGCCAAGCAAAAGCCCGTCTTCAAGGGCGATTGAGCGTGATCGAGCGCGATTGACAGCGGGCCGGACGGCCGCATTCGCAGCGAACGCGGCGAGCCGCCGCGCAGGCAACGGGCGCGCCGACGGCGCGAGGAGACGACAGGCATGGCCGATCGCAGCTACCAGGACTGGCCGTTCTTCGACGACGGCCATCGCGCGCTGGTCGGGCAGCTCGAGGCATGGTGCACCGAGGTGCTGCCGGGCGTGCTCGCGCGCACCGAGGCGGCCGGCGCCGGCGTCGAGGCCACCGTCACGCAACTGGTGCGCGAGCTCGGCCGCGCCCAGCTGCTGCGCGCCTGCGTGCCGGCCGCTTACGGCGGCCTGCGCGACGAGGTCGACGTGCGCTCGCTCGCGCTGGCGCGCGAGACGCTGGCCCGCCATTCGGGGCTTGCGGACTTCGCACTCGCGATGCAGGGCCTGGGCAGCGCGCCGGTGAGCCTGTTCGGCAACGCGGCTCAGAAGGCGGCGCTGCTGCCCGCCGTGTGCCGCGGCGAGCTGATCGCCGCCTTCGCCCTCTCCGAGCCCGATGCCGGCTCCGACGTCGCGGCGATGTCGGCGACGGCGCGCCGCGACGGCGACGCCTGGGTGCTCGACGGCGTCAAGACCTGGATCTCCAACGCCGGCATCGCCGAGCGCTACGTGATCTTCGCGCGCAGCGACGCCGACGCCCGCGGCGCCAAGGGCATCTCGGCCTTCGTGGTCGATGCCGACACGCCCGGGCTCGCCGCCGACGAACCGATCCCGGTCATCGCCCCGCACCCACTGGGCACGGTGCGCCTCACCCGCTGCCGCGTCGGCGGCGAGCGCCTGCTCGGCCAGCCCGGCGACGGCTTCAAGATCGCGATGGGCACGCTCGACCTCTTTCGCACCTCGGTGGGCGCCGCCGCGCTGGGCTTCGCACGGCGCGCGCTCGACGAGGCCACGCGCTTCGCGATGCAGCGGCGCATGTTCGGCCAGACGCTGGCCGATTTCCAGCTCACGCAACTGCGCTACGGCGAGATGGCCACCGCCGTCGACGCCTCGGCACTGATGGTCTACCGCAGCGCCTGGACGCGCGACGTGAAGCGCACGCGCGTCACGCGCGAGGCGTCGATGGCCAAGCTCTACGCCACCGAGGCCGCACAGCAGGTGATCGACGCCGCACTGCAGCTGCACGGCGGGCGCGGCGTCGTCAGCGAGCAGCCGGTCGAGCGCCTGTACCGCGAGATCCGCGCGCTGCGCATCTACGAAGGCGCCACCGAGGTGCTGCAGCTCATCGTCGGCCGCCAGCACCTGGACGCCGCGCGCGCCGCGGCCGCGCCAACCGCGTGAGCCCGCGATGGCGCAGTGGCAGGACGACGACGGCTGGCACATCGACGTGCGCGGCCTGCAGCCGCCGCAGCCGATGGTGCAGATCCTGCAGCGCGTGTCGCGCTCGGCGCCCGACGCGGTGCTGATCGTGCATCTGGATCGCGACCCGGTGTTCCTCTACCCCGAGCTGGCCGAGCTCGGCTGGCAAGCCGAGCCCATCGACGGCGAAGCCGACGAAGTGCGGCTGCGCCTCGTGCGAGCCGCGCCGTGAGCGACGACGCGAAACGCGCGGCGAGCGACGCCGCATCGCCTGCGCCTGCGCCTGCGCCTGCGCCTGCATCCGCATCCGCATCCGCATCCGCGCCGGCGCCCGCGGCGCGCAAGCCCCTGCCCAAGCCGATTCCGCGCCTGGGCGGCACGTTCCTCTCGGGCGCCAGCGGACGCCTGCTGCCGCCCTCGGTCCCCTTTCGGTGGTTCGGCGCTGCGATCGTCTTCCATGCGCTGGCCTGGCTCGCGCTGGCCGCCGGCGCCGGCGCGTGGGCGCAGTGGCACGGCGGACTCGGCTGGCCGCTGGCCGCGCTGCACCTGGTGACGCTGGGCACGCTGGTGGCCACGGCCATCGGCGCCAGCATGCAGCTGCTGCCGGTGGCGACGCGGCAGGCGGTGCACTGGCCGCACCTGATCGGGCTGATGTGGTGGCTGTTCGTGCCGGGCATGCTGATCCTCGCGCTCGGCATGGGCCTGGCGCGTCCGCGCTGGCTCGAAGCCGGCGCCGGACTGGTGATCGCCGTGCTGCTCGCCTGGGGCGTGCTGCTGGCGCTGAACCTGCGCGGCGCGCGCGGCATGCCCGGCGTCGTGCTGCACGGCTGGGGCGCCGCCGCCGGCCTGCTGCTGCTCGCGCTCAGCGCCGCGGCACTGGTGGCGTTGTGGAACGGGCACGCGCTGCTCGGCCGCGACACGCTCGCGGCGCTGCACCTGGCCGTCGGTGTCTTCGGCGTCATGGGCCTGCTGGCACTGGGCCTGTCGACGATCCTGCTGCCGATGTTCGCGCTTGGCTCGGTGCCGATCGACCGCCTGCAGCAGCGCGCCGGCGTCGCCGCGCTGCTGGCGATCGCGCTGGCGGCGCTGGCCGCCTTCTGGACCGCGGGCAGCGTGGTCAGCACGGTCTGGCGCCTGGGTGCCGTGGGCGTGGCCGCGCTGGCGCTCGCCTGGCACGTGCGGATGATGCAGGCGACGCTGGCCGGCGGCATGCGCAAGGAGCTCGGCCGCGCCGGGCTGCTGACGCGCTTCGGCTGGGCGATGGCTGCACTGGCGCTCGCGCTCGCGCTGGCGCAGGTGCTGGCCGAGGCCGCCGGCTACGCGATCGAGCCGCTCGGTCCGCTGTTCGTCGTCGCCGCGGTGGGCGGCTGGCTGCTGAGCTTTCTGTTCGGCATGCTGCAGCGCATCGTGCCCTTTCTGGCCGCGATGCACGCGGCACGCGGGCGCAAGCGGCCGCCGACCCCCTCGGCACTGACGCTCGAATCCGCGCTCACGATCCACTACTACGGCCACCTCGCGGCGCTTGCGCTGCTGGCGCTGGCCATCGTCACGCGCTCGGGCCTCGTGCTGCTCGCCGCCGCACTCGTCGGCCTGGTGGGTGCGATCGCGTTCGCCGTCTTCTTCGCCGTGCTGCTCGGGCGGCTGCGCCGCGCCGGCAAGGACGCGCACGCCGGCGCTTGACCTGGGATAAGGGCTTGCGACGGCCCTTGACTTACCCTCGCCGCCGGTCCCATGCTCGCGCCACTGCGCCCCGCGCCATGAACTACAACCGCCAGGTCTCCCAGGCGCTCGACCACGAGCACCGTGCCAGCCTCGAGCATTTCGAGCGCGTCGAGCGTGCCCTCGTCGGCAGCGGCCCCGAAGCGGAGTGGCCCGCGCTGGCCGCCGCTCTGGTGCGCCAGCTCGAGAACGAGATCGGCCGCCACTTCGACTTCGAGGAGAAGGAGCTGTTCCCGCGCATGGCCGAGTCCGGCGACGCCGACATGGTCGGACTGCTGCTCGAGGAGCACCACAGCATCCGCGCCGTGGCCGAGGAGCTGCTGCCGCTGGCACGCGCCCGGGCACGCGGCGAGATGCCGGCGGGCGAACGCGCCGACTTCAAGCGCCTCGGTCTCGAGATGATCGAGCGCATGGTCTCGCACATCCAGAAGGAGTCGATGTCGCTGCTGCCCACGCTCGAGGACCTGCTCGACGAGGACACCGATCGCGAGCTGACGTTCGCCTACGCGGCCGGCTGAGAGAGGGGATTGCCGCCGCCCATCGCCGCCCATCACCCGCCCATGACGAAAGGCCCACCATGTCCACACCTGTTGTTGCCAGCGCGGTCACGATCAGGAAGCTGACGCCGGCCGACTTCGACGCCGTGGTCGCCATCGACGCGGCCACCGAAGGCCGCACGCGGCGCGAGTACGTCGAGCGGCGCCTTGACGCCGCGCGCCGCGAGCCCACGCTGCATGCCCAGTTCGGCGCCGAGGACGGCTCGGGCCTCATCGGCTGCATGCTCGGCCGCGTGCTGGCCGGCGAGTTCGGGCGCGATCGCCCGGCGCTGCGCCTCGAGATGATGGGCGTGCGCGCCGACCGCCGCGGCACCGGCGTCGGCCGCGCGCTGTTCGACGCCATGCAGGCCTGGGCGCGGCGCCACGACATCGCCGAAGTGCGCACCAGCGCGCGCTGGCGCCAGACGCCGATCCTGGCCTGGTTCGACGCGCTCGACTTCGAGCTGGCGCACGACCTGATCGTCGACTGCGCCGTCGCCGGCCACGCCGAGGAGCCGGTGTCCGAGCGCGACGTCGCCTCGCCCGACAACGCGATGCGCGAGATCAGCTACGGCGGCACCGAGGCCAACGACCACGAACGGCTGGCGCGCGATCTGGGCAACGTGCGTTCGATGACCGCGGCCGATCTGGACGCCGTCGTGCGCATCGACCGCACCGTCAGCGGACGCGACCGCCGTGGCTACATCAGCGCGCGCTTCGGCGAGGCGATGGACAACGCCAGCGTGCGCGTGTCGCTGGTCGCCTGCTCCGACGGCATCCCCGCCGGCTACCTGATGGCACGCGCCGACCTCGGCGACTTCGGCCGCACCGCGCCGGTGGCGGTCATCGACACGCTGGGCGTCTCGCCCGACTACGCGCGCCGCGGCTACGGCCGTGCGCTGCTGTCGCAGTTGTTCGCCAACCTCGATGCGCTGCGCGTCGAGCGCGTCGAGACCATCGTGCCGCAGATGGACCTGGAGCTGCTGGGCTTCCTCTACGCTGCCGGGTTCGCGCCGGCCGAACGGCTGAGCTTCGTGCGTCCCATCGCCAAGGCCGCATGATGCCGGCCACCGAGGACACCGTGCGCGACGCGCTGCGCATGGTGATGGACCCCGAGGCCGGCATGAACATCGTCGACCTCGGGCTGGTCTATGGCATCGAGGCGTCGGGCGCCGGCGTCAGGGTCGAGATGACGATGACCAGCGCCGCCTGCCCGATGGCCGACATGATCGTCGACGATGCCTACAAGGCGCTCGAAGGCGCGCTGCCGGCCGACACGCCGATCGACATCGAGCTGGTCTGGGATCCGCCGTGGACGCCCGAGCTCATGAGCGGCCTGGCGCGCGAGCAGTTCGGCTGGCTGCTGCCGCCGAGGTGAAGCGTCTTGCGCAGCCCCGGCACGAACGGCCCACACCCTGCGTTGCGTCGCGGCAGCTGACGCACCCGCCGAGGTGAGTTCCGCCAGCGGCCACGACGCCGCGACCGCCACGGCGGGCCGGCCCACGCGCGCGCGTCGCCCGGCATGGGAGCGCTTGCCGCTGCTGCTGCTGGGCTTCGTCGCGCTGTTCCTGGGCGTCGGGGCCGGCCTGGCGCGCCTGGGTGTCACGATGCCCGAGGTGGCCGCCGGCGCGGCGGCACTGCACGGCCCACTGATGGTGAGCGGCTTCTTCGGCGTCGTCATCGCCGTCGAGCGCGCGGTTGCCATCGGACACGCCTGGGCCTACGCCGGGCCGCTGCTCGCCGGGCTGGGCACGCTCGGGCTGCTGTTCGGCGCCGGCACGCCGGGCGCGTGGCTTTATTTCGGCGGCAGTGCGGTCTTGCTGGCGGCTTCGCTCGATGTCCTGCGGCGCCAGCGCACGGGCTTCATGCTGGTCATCACGCTGGCCGCGGCGTGCTGGTGCGTCGGCACCGCGCTGTGGGCGCTCGGCCTGCCGGTGTACCGGATCGTCGGCTGGTGGCTTGCCTTCCTGGTGCTGACGATCGCCGGTGAGCGGCTCGAGCTGTCACGCTTCATGCCGCCCTCGCCCACGGCGTCGCGCGTGTTCGGTCTCATCGTCGCCGTGCTGCTCGCCACGCTCGTCCTGTGGTCCAGCCCGTGGGCGGTGCAACTGGCCGGCGTGGCGATGCTCGCGCTTGCGGCCTGGCTGCTGCGCCAGGACATCGCCCGGCGCACGGTGCGCCAGCAAGGGTTGACGCGCTTCGTCGCCGTGTGTCTGCTCGCCGGCTATTTCTGGCTGGCGCTGGGCGGCGCCGTGATCGCCGTCGCCGGGCTGGAACCCGGCAGTGCGGCCTACGACGCCGCGCTGCACGCGCTGATGCTCGGTTTCGTGTTCTCGATGGTCTTCGGGCACGCGCCCATCATCTTTCCGGCCGTGCTGCGCGTGGCCGTGCCCTACCACCCGGTGTTCTACGCGCCGCTGGCGCTGCTGCACTTCGGCCTCGCGCTGCGCGTGGGCGGCGACGCCAGCGGCATCTACCCGCTCACGGTCTGGGGCGGCGTGCTCGCCGCGCTCGCGCTGCTGGCCTTCGTGCTGAACACCGCCGCCGCGGTGGTGCGGGGCTTGCGCAGCGCGCGCCGCGGTGATCGCGGCGGCGCGGCCGGCTCGACGGCGCGCCGCTGAAGCCGGCGTCCGCGCCGCGCTGCCGGCCTTCAGCCGCGCAGCGCGTGGTTCTCAGCTGTGCAGCGCGTGGTTCTCAGCTGTGCAGCGCGTGGTACTTCGCGAGCAACTGGTCCTTGGTCTCGACGAAGTCCGGATTGGGGACGATGCAGTCGGCCGGGCATACCAGCATGCACTGAGGCTCGTCCTCGGCACCGACGCATTCGGTGCAGCGCAGCGGATCGATGATGTAGATCGGGCTGCCTTCGGCGATGGCGTCGTTGGGGCACACCGGCCGGCAGGCGTCGCAGGCGGTGCAGTCGTCGGTGATCATCAGGGCCATGGATCTTGCTCCTTGAGAGACTCGGGACGGCCGCTCAGGCGGCCATTGCGGATTCCATCCGGGCGAGGCGCGAGTGGCGGAACGCGCCCCACAGGGCGGCACCGATCGCGCCGGCGTAGATCGAGTCGGGGTGCGAGCGCGCGGTCACCCGGACCTTCTCGTTGGTCATCTCCTCCTGGATCGCGGCCAGCAGGCCGCTGTCCAGCGCCAGGCCGCCGGTCAGCAGCGCGACGCCGTCCTTGACGCCGGTGACCTTGAGCAGCTTGACGATGCGCGAGGCCATCGACAGGTGGATGCCCTTGAGGATGTCGGGCGTCGGGATGGCGCGGCTCACCATGTTGATGACGTCGGTCTCGGCCAGCACGGCGCAGATCGAGCTCACCTTCTCCGGATCCTTGGAACTGCACGACAGCGGGCCGATCTCCTCGACCGCGACGCCGAGGTAGCGCGCGATGTTCTCGAGGAACTGGCCGGAGCCGCTGGCGCACTGGCTGGTCATCTTGTAGCTCAGCACCTTGCCGCGCGAGTCGACCGAGATCGCGCGCCCGTTGAGCGCGCCGATGTCGACCACGGCGCGCGCGTCGGGGTCGAGGAAGACGCCGCCGCGCGCGTGCGTGGTCATCGAATAGAAGTGCCCGGTGGCGAACTTGACGTTCTCGCCCTCGCCGGTGGTGGCCACGTAGTCGATGGCCTCGGCGGGCAGCCCGGCCTGCGCGAGCACGGTCTCGTAGCCTTCGCGCGCCAGCGTCAACGGGTCGCGCCGGCGGATGCGCTCGCTGGTCTTGGCCAGCCACTCGTGCCTGTCGCCCTGATTGCGGAACAGCGTCGTCTTGACCGCACCCGATCCGATGTCGATGCCGATCGTGTGCGTCGTCTGCGGCGTCGTGGTGCCGGTGCCGGTGCCGGTTCCGCTGCTGGTACTGGTGCTGGTGTTCATTCCCGTGCCTCCGCCGTCTTGCCTTCCTCGACCACCGCGCGCCACGCGAACGTGGCGCCGCCCAGTGCGCCGGTGTAGATGGAATCGGGATCGATGTTGAGCGTGAGCTTGCCGTAGTTCTCCTCGACGAGCTCGTTGAGGGCCTTCACCGCGGCCTCGTTCTTGGCCACGCCGCCGGTGAAGGTGAACTCGTTGCGGATGCCGCCCGAGCGCGCCAGGATCGACATCGCGCGCAGGATGATGGCGCGGTGCAGCCCGGCCATGATGTCTTCGCGCTTTTCGCCCAGCGACAGCCGGTCGCGCAGCTCGGCACCGGCAAACACGGTGCAGGTGCTGTTGATGCGCACCGTCTTGGTCGACTTCATCGCCAGCGGCCCGAGCTCGTGCAGCCCCATGTTCATCTCGTCGGCGATGTAGCCGAGATAGCGCCCGCAGCCGGCCGCGCAGCGGTCGTTCATCTGGAAGCTCTCGACGATGCCGGCCGGGTCGACCTGGATCGCCTTCGTGTCCTGGCCGCCGATGTCGAGCACGGTGGCCGTGCCCGGGTACATCACGTGCGCGCCCAGGCCGTGGCAGAGGATCTCGCTCCTGACGTGCTCCTTGGAGAACGGCAGCCGCGCGCGGCCGTAGCCGGTGCCGACGATGTACGTCTCCTCCATCTCCATGTCGAGCACGCCCTTGATCGGCGCGGCGATCGCGTCGCGGTGCTGCTGCACCTGCGGCAGCGCAACGAAGCTGCGCTCGAGCGCGGCCAGCAGGTGGCGGCGCACCGAGTCGCCGTAGACGCGGTTCTCGACCTCGATGATCGAGCGGTCGAACAGGTTGAGCAGGTGGTCGTAGCGCGTGCCCTGCGCCTTGGCCACCTCCTCGCCGATCGCCAGGTACTGGCTGCCGGCGATGTCGCGGAAGAAGTCGCTCTTGCGGTTGGCGCCGGGCGCGAACAGCGACGGCGCCTCGGCGCTCAGGCGCCTGAACACCTCGCCCAGCGCCTCGCCGGTGGCGGCGGCGGCGTCGCCGAAGCGCGCCGTCTCGAGATTGCGCTGGCAGGTGGTCTCGAGGTCGGCCAGTTGCTCGAGGTACTGCTCGGCGCGGAAGTCGCGCTCGAGCTGGGCGATGAAGTCGTCCAGGCCGCCGTTGAGCGCGCCCGAGCGCGCCAGCGCGTGGCGAAAGAGCTGGAAGCGGCCGTTGATCAGCGCCTCCGTCTTGGCCACCGCGGCCGCGGTGTCGTAGTTCGAGCGCGAGTTGGTGATGCCGCGCCCGAGCACGTTCTGCTGCTCGTCGATCACCACCGCCTTCGTGGTGGTCGAACCCAGGTCGATGCCGATGAAGCAACGCATGGTGTCGTCCTCCTCAGTGCGCCGCCGTGGCCGGGGCGTTCGAGATGTGGTGCGGCGAGCCGTGCGCGGTGCGCTTTTGCTTGATCATCTGGAAGTAGCTCTCGAGCCGGTTCTTCACGTTCGCCGCCGAGAAGTAGCGCGGGTCGACGAGGTCGGTCTCGATGAACGCGGCCGGCTTGCCGGTGCGCTTCTCGACCTCGCGCAGCATCAGCAACTGGCCGGCCGAGAAGCTGTTGCAGCTCTTGATCGAGTTGATCAGCAGCCCGTCGGCCTCGTACTCGTCCATGTACTGGCAGATCATGTTGATGCGCGCCGGCAGGCTGTGGTTGGTGTAGCAGCCCAGGCAGTACTCGGCGAGCGACTCGAGCGGGTGCTCGGGGTCGTGGCGGAAGCCGAAGTCGTACACGCCGCCCACCTTGCTGTAGGTGCTGGTGACGACCACCGCGCCCTCGTCGTAGAACATCTTCCAGAAGTCGCGGAAGCTCGTCCAGTTGGGCGGCCCCTCGACCACCAGGCGGTACTTCTCCTCGCCCATGTCGCCGTCGGGCGTGACCGGGCCCTTGCCCAGGCGGATGCGCTCCTCGATCTCGCTGCGCAGCACGCGGTAGTACTGCGTGGCCTCGCGCGTGCCGCGAAAGGCGGTGAAGATCGGGCCGATGTAGTACACGGCGCCGAAGTAGCCGTCGATCGGGCTCGGGCGGTTCTTGGCGCTTTGCAGCACGGCCACCAGATCCTCCTCGGCCTTGACCGACTCGCGCATGTACTGGCGCAGGCGGTCGATGTCGAACTTGACGCCCGAGACGCGCTCGAGCGTCGGGATCACCGTCTCCTTGAGCTGCTTGACGACGTAGTCGCGCATGTTGGGCGCGACGCGGCCCTCGCCCTGGTACGGCACGTGCAGCATCACCGTCTCGCTGCCGTACTTGTGGCGGATCAGCTCGAACCACTTCATGAACGTGAAGCAGCCGGTGTAGCTGAGCAGCAGCAGGTCGGGGCGCGGCAGCGGGTCGCCGGTGGGGCCGACCTCGCCGCCCATCATCATGCCGAGGTCGGCCTTGACGTAGGTGCAGACGTCCTCGCTGTGGCCGTCGCGCTCGGCGTCCATGATGAACTTGCCGCTCTTCTTGCGCAGGCCGTTCTGCAGCGCGTTGGTCTCGGGCAGGCTGCGCGCGAAGTCGAAGCACATCAGCAGTTCGTTGAGGTTGCCCGGCACGAAGGTCGCGGCCACCTTGCGGCCCTGGGCGTGCGCGTTGCCGAGGTCCTTGTAGTTGGCGTTGATCATTTCCTTTTGCAGCCACATCGCGTCCTCTTTCTGGACGTTCTGCGGCTTCTTCGCGGCGGTGGCTGTCGTCGGCGTGTTCATGCGGCGCTCCAGAGCTTGATGGAATCGGCGAAGGTGCCGGCCTGTTCGCGGATCGGCGCCATCTGGCCCGTGTTCTCGGCGAACTTGAAGGCCGTGTACGGCACACCGTGCTTGGCGAGCACGTCCTGCAGCATCGGGCGCTCGAGCAGCGCCGGGTCGCAGAACGAGGCGGCGGCGAAGACCACGCCCTCGGCGCCGCGCTTCTGCACCTGCTTTAGCAGGAACATGCCCTTTTCCTCGCGCTTGTCGTCGTACTTGGCGGCGGTCGACGCCGAGCGGTGCAGGAAGGCCTTGGACAGTTCGACCAGCGGATCGCCGTCGCTCGGCACGTCGTCCTGCAGCCAGCGGCCGACGAGCACGAAGTCGTCGTCGACGACGTAGCAGCCGGCCATCTCGATCGACTTGATGAGCCCGAGCGGCGGCTGCTCGCAGAAGCTGCCGGTGAGCACGACGCGCGCGTTGTCGCGCCTGGGCCGCTGGAAGGCCTCGGCCGCGGCCAGGTACTCGCGCACGAGCCGGGTGTGCTCTTCCACCGGCAGCACCATGCCGGCGCGCTGCAGCAGGTAGACCTCGGAGGTCGGCGCCTGCCACGGCTTGGCGGCGCGGTACGCGTACAGGTCGCGCAGCGCGGCGGCGTTGGCGTTGTAGACGGCGATCGAGGCGTTCAGTTCGGCGTCGGTGATCGGCGTGCCGCGCAGGCGGCCGAGGTCGTCGCGCAGGTGCTGCATCTCCTGCGCGTAGAACAGGCCCCCGACGTCGTCCTGGTAGTTCTGCGGCACGTCGACGTAGCGCGTGTACTTCTCGGGGAACAGGATCTGCCAGACGCCCGACAGGTTGCGGATGACGTCGCAGATGCTCGGGAACAGCATGCCGTCCAGGCAGTCCAGGCGCCCGGTGAGCCCGAGCTCGAGCGTCGAGCGCGGGATGCGGCAGATGTAGCTCTGGTAGTAGGCGTCGCCCTGGATGACCTCGATCTGGTCGCCGCCGCCCAGGATGCCCACCGGCAGCATGCCGGCGGCGTGGATGATCTCGCGCGGCACGTACACCGGCATGTAGCCGATCGCCTTGCGGCCCGGCGCGGCGGCCTTCCACTCGCGCACGGCGTTGAAGTGCAGATCCTCGAACAGCGCCTCGCAGCGCTGCACGATCTTCAGCACTTCGGGCGTCTTGTCTGGCAATGGGGTCGTGCTCATCGGTGCTCCCAGGCGGGTGGTCGTTTGGCGATGAAGGCGGCCAGGCCCTCGTTCGCGTCGTGGGTGGACATCAGGCGCTCGAGATAGAGGCGCTCGACCTCGGCCAGGCGCCGACGCAGCCGGCGCACGCGCGGCGCACGCACGGCGGCGACGGCGCAGGCCAGCGACGCCGCGCTGCGCGGCGCCAGGTGCTGGTCGAAATAGGCGAGCGCGGCGGCCTCGGGGTCGTCGGCGATCTGCTGCACGAGGCCGATCACCTTGGCCTCGGCGGCGTCGACGCTGCGCCCGGACCACAGCAGCTCCTCGGCGGCGACGGCGTCGAGGCGCCACGGCAGCAAGCAGCTCGCGGCCGGGGCGAAGACGCCCAGCTTGATCTCGGGCTGGCCGAAGGCGGCGTCGGGCGCGGCGAAGATCGGCCCGCCGGCGAGCGCGATCTCGAGCCCGCCGCCCAGGCACTGGCCGCGCACGGCCACCAGCACCGGCACCGGGAAGTCGGCCAGCGCCAGCACCAGCGCGTGCAGGCTGGCGAGCATGGCGGCGCAGCGCTCGGCCAGGTGCTCCTCGACGCTGGCGCCGAAGCTGAAGTGCGGGCCCTCGTGGTCGAGCAGCACGCCGCGCAGGCCGCGCGCCGCGCGATGCGCGTCGAGCGCGGTCTGCAGCGCGCCGATCATCTCGGCGTCGCACAGGTTGGCCTTCGGCCGCGCCAGGCGCAGCCTGAGCAGCGCGCCGTCGCGCTCGAGCCAGACCTTCAGCGGGCCGGCGCCGGCCGCGGCCTCAGCCAT
>JAFECX010000055.1 GCA_018241895.1 Pseudomonadota bacterium | reverse complement strand
GTTGGCCGACGACGCGGTCGCGGGAACGCGGCGCCTGCATACCGAGACGGCGGCGGTGATCGTGCCCGAACCGGCTGCGCATCGGCAGGTGGCCTGAGGCCCGGCGCGCGCCGCGCGCGGCGTGCGGCCGGCGCCGCAACGAGGCGTGCGCCGCACAGTGCGCGACTGTGTGTCCCCGCGCCGGCCCGCAGCCGCAGGCAAGGCATCATCGCGGTGTGCGCCTCCTGTCCACCCTTGCGCCGTGACGACGCTGCCGCCCGACCTGGCGCAGCGCGTCGTGCGCTGGCAAGGCCACTCGGGCCGCCACGATCTGCCCTGGCAGGGCACGCGCGACGCGTACCGGGTCTGGCTGAGCGAGGTGATGCTGCAGCAGACGCAGGTGGCCACCGTGCTCGCGTACTACCCGCGCTTCGTCGCGCGCTTTGCCGACGTCCGCGCCCTGGCGGCCGCGCCCTTCGACGACGTGCTGGCGCTGTGGAGCGGCCTGGGCTACTACAGCCGCGCGCGCAACCTGCAGCGCTGCGCGCAGGTCGTGGTGGCCGAGCACGGCGGTGAATTCCCGCGCAGCGCGCAGGCGCTGGCGCGACTGCCGGGCATCGGCCGCTCGACCGCGGCGGCGATCGCCGCGTTCTGCTTCGGCGAGCGCGCGGCCGTGCTCGACGGCAACGTCAGGCGCGTGCTGGCGCGTGTGCTCGGCTTCGAGCGCGACCTGGCGCGCGCCGACGGCGAGCGTGCGCTGTGGCAACTGGCCCAGACGCTGCTGCCGGCGCGCGAGGTCGATGTCTACACCCAGGGCCTGATGGATCTGGGCGCCACCGTCTGCCTGGCGCGTGCGCCGCACTGCGCCGCCTGCCCGCTGGCCGAGGTCTGCGTCGCGTACCGCAAGGGCAGGCCGCTGGCGTACCCGGTGAAGTTGCGCCGCAGCGCGCGCTCGCGCCGCAGCCACGCGCTCCTGTGGCTGACGCGAGGCGGGCGCTGCTGGCTGGCGCGACGGCCCGAGCAGGGCGTGTGGGCAGGGCTGTGGAGCCTGCCCGAATTCGCCACCGCGGCCGCGCTCGAGGACGTCGTGCGCGGCTGGCCCGGCAACGGGCACTGGCTCGAGCCGCTCGAGCACGCACTGACGCATTTCGACTGGACGCTGCAGCCGCTGCGCTGGCAACTGCCGGCGCGCAGCCCGCCGCCGGATCTGCGCGCGCTCGGCACCGGCCGCTGGTTCACGCACGACGCGGCCCTGTCACTCGGGCTGCCGGCGCCGGTGCGGCGCTGGCTGCAGACGTCGTCCCTGCCGACGCCCGCACGCCGCGCCACGGTTCAACCGACGACGACCTTCTTGTCGCGCAGGTAGCCGTCGACGATCGACAGGCGCAGCAGCGGGTCCTCGAGCTGCATCAGCCTCTGCTTGGCCGCCAGCGGCACCGGCAGCAGTTCGCACCAGCGGTTGGCCACCCAGCCGGCGTCGTCGAGGCGGAACGGCGGCACGAACGGCAGCCGGGCCTGCTCGCGCAGCTTGCGGATGGCCTCGGCCAATGCGCGCACCGTGGGCATCAGCGACGCGCCGGGCGCATGCGGCGGATCGTCGGCGAGGGCTTCGGCGCGGCAGACCCACAGGCCGCCGGCGCGCTGTTCGGCCGCACCCAGGCGCCGAAAGCGCCGGCCGCCGGTGCAGCGCAGGTGCACGATGCCGGCCTGTTCGGCGTCCACCTCGTCGATGTGCGCGAGCACGCCGATCTCCTCGAACTGCACCGGCGGCCCGCCGCTGCCGACCTCGTGCCCCTCGCGCAGGCAGACCACACCGAACGGCGCGCGCTGCCGCAGGCACTCGCCCACCAGATCGAGGTAGCGTGCCTCGAACACCTCGAGGCGCAGCCGAGCGCCCGGAAACAGCACCGTGTGCAGCGGAAACAGCGCCAGCGGCTCGGGCAGCGCCGGCCGGCCGCGGGCGCCGTCGCGCATCGACGTTGCGCTCACGCGCGCGCGTCCAGCTCGCGGTGGCGCACCAGCGTCACGCGCTGGCCCGCGAAGCGCCGCGCCAGCGACTCGGCCGCATACACCGAACGGTGCTGGCCGCCGGTGCAGCCCAGCGCCACCGTGAGGTAGCTGCGATGGCCCTGCTCGAACGCCGAGAGCCAGCGGGCGAGGAAGTCGTGGATCTGCGCCAGCATCTCGAGCACCTCGGGCTGCTGCTCGAGGTAGGCGGCCACCGGCGCGTCGCGCCCGCTCAGCGGGCGCAGCTCGCGCACGTAGTGCGGGTTGGGCAGCGCGCGCATGTCGAAGACGTAGTCGGCGTCCAGCGGCACGCCCTGCTTGTAGGCGAAGGACTCGAACACCAGCGTGAGCGCCGATTCGCGCGCGCCGACGAGCTGGCGCACCCAGTCGCGCAGCAGGGCCGGACGCAGTGCGCTGGTGTCGATGACGGTGGAGACCTCGCGCAGCTCGGCCATCAGCGCGCGTTCCAGCTCGATCGCCTCGACGAGGGCGCGCGTGGCGTCCGAGCCCGCGTGCACGGCGCCCAGCGGGTGCGGACGCCGCGTCTCCGAGAAGCGCCGCAGCAGCGCGTCGTTGCTGGCGTCGAGGAACAGCGTGCGCACGCTCATGGCTTCGGCACGCAGCGCCGCGATCAGCGGCACGATCTGCGGCAGCGAGCCCGCGCTGCGCACGTCCACCGCGACCGCGACGCGGTGCGTGTGGCGGTTGTGCTCGAGGCGGACGAAATCGCGCAGCAGCTCGGGCGGCAGGTTGTCGACGCAGAAGAAGCCCGCGTCCTCGAGCGCGTGCAGTGCGACCGACTTGCCCGAGCCCGAGATGCCGGTGATCAGCACCACCTCCTGGCGGCCCGGCTCGTGCAGCGGCATCCATTCGCTCATCGCCGCCTCCCCGCCCGTGCCGCGCCCACGCGCACGCCCGAGGCGAGCAGCGCCTCGGCGTGTGCGGTGCCGGAAAGCCGCTCGCCGCCGAGCATGCGCGCGATCTCGGCCACGCGCGTCTCGCCTTCCACCGCGGCGACGCGCGCCAGCGTCTGCCGCCCCTCGAGCGACTTGGCGACCACGTAGTGGCGATCGGCGCAGGCCGCCACCTGCGCCAGGTGCGTGACGGCGAGCACCTGGGCGTGGGCGCCGAGCTGCTTCATCATTCGGCCGACGTGGTCGGCGACCTGGCCGCCGATGCCGGCGTCGATCTCGTCGAAGACGAGCGTGGGGACCGGCTGGGCAGCCGGTGCGGCCGGTGCGCCCTCGGTGCCCCCTGCGGTCCTTGCGGCCGGCGTGGTCGTCGCGACCGGCTGCGACGTCGTCACTGCGATCGCCAGCGCCAGGCGCGACAGCTCGCCGCCCGAGGCCACCTTGGCCAGCGGCCGCGGCGTGCTGCCGGCGTGGCCGGCGACGCGCAGTTCCACGCTCTCGAGGCCGAAGGGCTGCGGCTCGGCCTGCGGCAGCAGCGCCACCTCGAAGCGGCCGCCGGCCATGCCGAGCTGCTGCATCGCCGCGCTCACGGCGTCGGCCAGCGGCGCGACGGTGCCCCGGCGTGCGCGCGAGACCTGTGCGGCGGCATCGCGCCATGCGCGCTGGGCTTCGGCGACCGTGCGCTCGAGGCCCTCGAGGTCGGCGGCGGCGTCGAGCGCGTGCCGCTCGGCCTTGCACTGTGCAAGGAAATGCGGCAGCTCAGCCGGCGTGCGGCGGTAGCGCCGGGCCAGGCCCAGCCACGCCGCGATCCGCGCATCGAGCTCGGCCAGGCGCTCGGGGTCGGGCTCGCTGCGGGCGAGGTAGCTGCCGAGCGTGTGCGCGGCATCGTCGATCTGCGCCTGCGCGGCGGCGATGACTTCGGTGACGTTGCGCAGTTCGGGGTCGTAGCCGACGACGCCGGCCAGCGCGTCGGCGGCACGCGCCAGCGCGCTGCCGGCGTTGCCTTCGTCGTCTGCCAGCGCCGCCAGCGCGGCGCGCGCGCCGTCCAGCAGTGCCTGACCGTGGGCCAGGCGCGAATGCTCGGCGTTCAACGGCTCCCACTCGTCGGCGCCGGGGCTCAGCTTGTCGAGCTCGCCGATCTGCCACGCCAGGCGCTCGCGCTCGCGCTCGAGCGTGTCGCGTCGCGCGCGCGCATCGGCGAGCGCGGCGGCGGCCTGGCGCCAGCCGCGCCAGGCGGCATCCATGTCGGCCAGCGGCGCGCTGCGCGCATCGAGTCCGGCCTGCGCATCGAGCAGTGCGCGCACCGCCGGCGCCCGGGTGAGGCTCTGCCAGGCGTGCTGGCCGTGGATGTCGACGAGCGCGTCGGCCGCCGCGCGCAACTGCGCCACCGTCGCCGGGCTGCCGTTGATCCAGGCGCGGCTCTTGCCCTGCGCGTCGACGGCGCGGCGCAGCAGCAGCGCGCCGTCGTCGCCGCCGCTGTAGCCCTGCTCTTCGAGCCAGGGGCCGAGTGCGGCCGGCGGGTCGAACTCGGCACTCACCTCGGCACGCGTCGCGCCTTCACGCACCAGCGTCGCGTCCGCGCGGCCGCCCAGCGCAAGCTGCAGCGCGTCGATCAGGATCGACTTGCCGGCGCCGGTCTCGCCGGTGAGCGCGGTGAATCCGGGCCCGAACTCGACCTCGAGTTCGGCGACGATGGCCACGTCGCGCAGGCTCAGGCGGCGCAGCATGCGGCCTGCCTAGACCACGCCCTCGTACCAGCGCAGCTTGCGCCGCAGCGTGGCGTAGTAGCTCCAGCCGCGCGGGTGCAGGAAGCGCAGCTGGTGCGCCGAGCGGCGCACGCGCACCTGGTCGCCGATGCCCAGCGTCTCGAGGTGGTGCATGTCGAAGTTGGCCGACACGCCCTTGCCGGCGACGATGCCGATGTGCACCTCGCCGTGATCGGGCAGCACGATCGGGCGGTTGGACAGCGTGTGCGAGGCGATCGGCACCATCACCAGCCCGCCGATCGCCGGGTGCACGATCGGCCCGCCGGCCGACAGCGCGTAGGCGGTGGAGCCGGTGGGCGTGGCCACGATCAGGCCGTCGGCGCGCATGTTGGCGACCAGGTCGCCGTCGACGTCGACGCGCAGCTCGACCATGCCGGCGGTGGCGCCGGTGCGCACCACCACGTCGTTCACCGCAAGCCCCTCGTGGATGCACTTGCCGTCGTGCCAGACGTCGCCTTCGAGGATCGAGCGGTGCTCGCTTTCGAAGTCGCCGGCGACGATCGGGCCCAGCGCCTCGGTCACCTGGCCGGCCGCGATGTCGGTGATGAAGCCCAGGCGCCCCTGGTTGATGCCGATCAGCGGCACGTGGTGGCGCGCCAGCTCGCGCGCGATGCCGAGCATCGTGCCGTCGCCGCCGACCACCACCGCGAGGTCGCAGTGCCGGCCGAGTTCGTCGACGTCGAGCGCGCCGAAGCCGGCGACCCCGGTGGCCTCGGCGGTGGCGCGCTCGAACGACACCTCGAGGCGCTGCGCGGCCAGAAAGCGCGCGATCTCCTCCAGCACCGGGCCGAGTCCACGCGCCTCGGGCTTGCCCACGATGGCCGCGTGCGTGAAGCGTGCCGACATGCGGCGCATTAGACCATAGGGCCCCTGCAGCTTCGCTGCGACCGACCCTGTGCGGCCCGCGGCAGGCGGCGCGTTCGTACAATGAAATCCGGCATCGACAACCCGGGCCCGACGACGATGGACGAGCGCTCGCGCACGCTGCTCAAGACGCTGGTCGAGCGCTACATCGCCGACGGCCAGCCGGTGGGCTCGCGCACGCTGTCGCGCGCCTCCGGGCTGGACCTGTCGCCGGCGACGATCCGCAACGTGATGGCCGACCTCGAGGAGCTCGGCCTCATCGCCAGCCCGCACACCAGCGCCGGGCGCGTGCCGACGGCGCGTGGCTATCGCCTGTTCGTCGACACCATGCTCACGGTGCGCGCGCTCGAGCCCGAGGCGGCGAGCGCGGAGCTGGCGGCGGCGCGCGAGCAGCTGCACCCCGACCAGCCGCAACGCGTGATCGCGCAGGCCGCGTCGCTGCTGTCGAGCCTGAGCAGCTACGTCGGCGTGGTGAGCGCGCCGCGCAAGGCGGGCGTGTTCCACCACATCGAGTTCCTGCGCCTGGGCGAGCGGCGCGTGCTGGTGATCCTGGTGGCGCCCGACGGCGACGTGCAGAACCGCGTCATCTTCACCGCGCACGACTACGGCGCCGCCGAACTGCAGGAGGCCACCAACTACCTCAACGCGCACTACGCGGGCCTGACGATCGAGGAAGTGCGCGAGCGGCTCAAGCGCGAGATCGACGCGCTGCGCGGCGAGATCGCCGCGCTCATGCAGGCCGCCGTCGAGGCCGGCAGCGAGGCCATCGCCCAGAGCAGCGACCATGTCGTGGTCAGCGGCGAGCGCAACCTGCTCGGCGTGCAGGAGTTCGGCAACGACATGGGCAGCCTGCGCAGGCTGTTCGACGTCTTCGAGCAGAAGACCCAGCTCATGCGGCTGCTCGACGTGAGCAGCCGCGCCGAGGGCGTGCGCATCTACATCGGCGGCGAGAGCCAGGTCGTGCCCTTCGAGCAGCTGTCGGTGGTGACGGCGCCGTACGAGGTCGACGGCGAGGTCGTGGGCACGCTGGGCGTGATCGGCCCGACGCGCATGCGCTACGAACGCATGATCCAGCTCGTCGACATCACGGCGCGGCTGGTGGGCCACGCGCTGTCGATCAGGTGAACCGGGGCGCGCAGCTACTGGCGACCACCATAGCCGCGCCGCCGCAGGCGCGCCGACGTCCGGCTGCGCAGGAGCACCCAGGCGCACGCAGCGAGGTTGAGCGCCAGCGGCAGGAAGGTCGCCAGCCAGCCCCTGTCGGCCGTCCACTCCGAATTGGCGAGCACGGCCAACACGACAGCCAGGACGGCGATGACCAGCGCCGCCAGCTTGAACCCCTTGTGCCAGCGCTTGCGCGCACGCGAGATCGTGACCGATGCGGCCACCAGCGGAATCGTCGTCAGCAGCAGCAGCAACTGCAGCGTGAGCAGCAGGATGTTGACAGGCAAGGCGGGCGTGATGTGCCGAGGAACCGTCGATCATAGTGGCGGGGTGCGCCCTCCAGAGCCATGCGCCGTCCGCAACGCCGCGCGCTGCGGCGGCGGCGCCCCACCGGCAGGGCGGGTGCCACGGCACCGGGAGCGGCCGTGCACGGCGGCGCGGCGCCTGCCGTGCGAACCGGCGCCAGGCCTGCGCGACGGTGGCTCCGACCACGGCAGCGGATCGAGGCGCCCCGTCCCTAGAATCCTGCGCTCCAGCGCGACGGGCCGTTAGCTCAGTGGTCAGAGCAGGGGACTCATAATCCCTTGGTCGTTGGTTCGATCCCAACACGGCCTACCGAAGCCTTTGCCGATGCAAGACGCAGGGGCGTCGCAGTGTGGTGTGGCCTGCGGAGGGCGCCGACGTTGCTGCGTGCGCGACATGACCGGGCAGCGCACAGGCCTCGGCAATGTGGTCGACGCGACCGGCGAGCCGGGTGCGCCACGACGTCGATCCATTCCACCTTCGCGCGACGGCGCCGTCGCGCCGACCAGAGCCGATGCCGTGCAGCCACAACAGCCGCCGAGCCTTCCACCCAGCGACCCGCCGCCGTGCCCGCCACCGGCGCCGCCCAGGCGCAGGACCGCGCTGCCCTGGCAGCGCCCCAAGGCGCAGGCGGAGGAGCCGCAGGCCGAGCGCCGCCTGCGCGCGATCATGGAGCATCCCGCGTACCGCGAGGCCGACGCCGATCCGGCGTTCCTGCACGAGGACGACGCGCGCGGCGTGCGCCTGCAGATCGACTACCTGAAGGCCGAGCTCGTGCTGCGTGCCCACGGCATCGAGCGCACCGTGATCGTGTTCGGCAGCACGCGGCTGCGCGAGGGGGCGACGGCGCACCGCGAGCTGGCTGCCGCGCGCGAGGCGGCGGCCCGGCAACCCGACGATGCGGCGCTGGCCGCCGCGCTGGCGCGCGCCGAGCGGCGCCGGGCGCTGTCGCGCTACTACGAGGTCGGGCGCGAGCTCGGGCGGCTGGTCGCCGCGGCCGGCATCCCGCGGCTGGCCGTGCTCACCGGCGGCGGCCCGGGTGCGATGGAATCGGCCAACCGCGGCGCCAGCGAGGCCGGTGCGGCCACCGTCGGACTCAACATCGCGCTGCCGCACGAGCAGTATCCGAACCCGTACGTCACGCCGGGCCTGTGCCTGCGGTTCCATTACTTCGCGATGCGCAAGCTGCATTTCATGAAACGCGCGGCGGCGATCGTCGCGCTGCCCGGCGGCTACGGCACGCTCGACGAGCTGTTCGGTGCGCTGACGCTGATCCAGACGCGCAAGAGCGCGCCGATTCCCGTCGTGCTCGTCGGCGAGCACTACTGGCGCCGCGTGCTCGATGTCGACTTCCTGCTCGAAGCCGGCAGCATCGACGAGGAGGACCGCGATCTGTTCTGGTACGCCGAGACGGCCCAGGAGGCGTGGCACGGCATCCTCGAATGGCATCGCCGCAACGGCAGCGCGCTGGCCGGGCCGCACGACGCGCAGGCGCCGGGGGCGCAGGCATGAAGATCTCCTTTCACGGCGCCGACCGCGAGGTGACCGGCTCGTGCCACCTGCTCGAGGCCGCCGGCAAGCGCATCCTGATCGACTGCGGCATGTACCAGGGCAGCCGCGAGCTGGATGCGGAGAACGCCGGGGACTTCGGCTTCGATCCGGCCTCGATCGACCTGCTGCTGCTCACGCACGCGCACCTCGACCATTGCGGACGCATCCCGCTGCTGGTCGAGCGCGGTTTTGCCGGCGAGATCGTCGCCACCGCGGCCACGCGCGAGCTGGCGCGGCTGGTGCTGCTCGACGCGGCGCATCTGCAGGAGGAGGAGGCCGAGCGGCGGCAGCGCCATGCCGTGCGCCGCGGCGAGTCGGCGGCGCGGCCGCTGTACACGATGCTCGACGCCCTCGCGGCGATGGACCGCTTCGGTCGCAGCGCACGCTACGGCGAGCCGCTCACGCTCGCCCGCGGCCTGGAGGCCGCCTTCCACGACGCCGGCCACATCCTCGGCTCGGCGAGCGTGCGCATCGAGCAGCACGGCGCGGGTTCGGTGATCTTCTCCGGCGACCTGGGCAACAGCGGCCGGCCGATCCTGCGCGAGCCGCAGCCACCGCCGCACGCCGACGCGGTGGTGATGGAGACCACCTACGGTGACCGTCTGCACAAGCCGCTGGCGCCGTCGGTGCAGGAGTTGTACGGCGCGATTGCCGACACGTTGGCGCGCGGCGGCAATGTGGTCATCCCCACCTTCGCGCTCGAGCGCGCGCAGGAGATCCTGTACTACCTGCGCGCCGGCGTCGAAAGCGGCCGCCTGCCGCGCGCGCTGCCGGTCTTTCTCGATTCACCGATGGCCATCTCGGCCACCGAGGTGTTCCGCCGCCATCCCGAGTGCTACGCGAGCGAGCAGCTCGCGCTGTTCGCCGGCGGCGGCGATCCCTTCTCGCTGCCGGGCCTGCGCTTCACGCGCGAGGCCGGCGAGTCGATGGCGCTGAACCGGCTGCGCGGCGGCGCGGTCATCATGGCCGGCTCGGGCATGTGCACCGGCGGGCGCGTGCGCCATCACCTGCGCCACAACCTGGGGCGCGAGGAATGCAGCGTGGTCTTCGTCGGCTACGCGGCGGCGGGCACGCTGGCGCGCATCCTCATCGACGGCGCGCGCACGGTGCGGCTGTTCGGCGAGGAGATCCCGGTGCGCGCGCGACTGCACACGATCAACGGCTTCTCGGCGCACGCCGACCGCCGCGAGCTGCTGGCCTGGCACGCGGCGATCCGGCCCGGGCGGACCATCCTCGTGCACGGCGACGAGCAGGTGATGGCGCAGTTCGCCGCCGCGCTGCCCGGCTCCCGGGTGCACATGCCGGCCCGCGGCGAGGCGATCGCGCTCTGACGAAGCCGGGCCGCGACGCGGCGCGCGCGCCGTCGCGCTATCGGGCCTGCATCTGCAGGCTGGCGTGCGGCTTCCAGGCCGCCGGCTTGGTGCCGGCGCCGACGATCTGCGGCGCCCCGAGGAACAGGCGCGACGCCGCCACCCCGTGCGCAACCAGGTCGTCGCGCACGGCCGTGCTGCGCGCCAGCGCGAGCTGGCGCATGGCGTCGTCGGGCAGCGCAATGGCGGCGAGCAGCAACGACTCCATCTCGGCCGGCGCGAGGTCCTTCACGGTACCGCGAGCGTCGCGCGGCTTCGGGATGTCCGCGCGCAGGTAAACCTGGTGCAGCAGCGCCGGGTACTCGGCATCGCTCACCGCGACCGGCGGCCGCGCGGCCGCGGCGCCGGCGGGCGCCGAGGCGGCGCCCTCCGGCACGAGAGCCGCCGCCGAGGCGCCGCCCGCAGGAGCCGTCGATGGCGCTGTCGCCGTCGAAGCCGCAGCCAGCGCTGCGGCAGCGGCACCGGCGCGCATTTCGCGGCGCTTTTCGGCGCGCAGCATCGCGGCCAAGCGCTCGCGCCGGTAGCCGTCGCGCTCGGCCTCGGGATCGACGGCACCGGTCACGGTCAGATCGAGTGCGGGCCGCGCCAGCAGGGCCTTGGCCACCTTGTCCAGTCCGGCGCGCGCTGCATCGTCGAGCACGGCGCTGCCGCTGGCAAAGGGCACGTTGCCCAGGTCCTCGGCGCTGCCGCCCAGCACGTGCGCCAGCAGCGCGAACGGCGCCGTGAGGGCCTTGGCGACGATGCCCAGGACCGCCTTGGCGATGATCGGGCCGAGGCTGAACTGCGGATCGTCGAGCGAGCCGCTGATCGGGATGTCGAGGCGGATCACGCCGTCGGCGTCGGCCAGCAGCGCCACCGCGAGCTTGACCGGCAGGCTCTGCGTGGCGCCAGGGGGCGGTTCGCCGAACTCGAGCTGGTTGAGGGTCAGGTGGTTGTCCGCGCTCAGGTGCCCGTCGGGCTCGATGCTGTAGTGCACGTCGGCGCTCATCTTGCCGCGCTCGATGCCGTGACCGGCGTACTTGAGCGCATAAGGCGACAGCGGCGGCAGGTCCAGGTCGCGCATGCTGCCGGTGATGTCCAGCGCCAGCGGCCTGGCCAGCGGGTTGAGCCGGCCGTGGATCTCGAGCGCCGCGGTGCCCTGGGCGCGGCCGCGCAGCTCGAGTGCGGCCATCTGCACCCCGCCCGGCGGCGCGACGCTCGAGACGGCGCCCAGCTGTCCGGTGAGTTTCGACAGGTCGGCCGAGTAGTTGGGCTTGATGAAGTGGTCGCTGAAGCTCACGTCGCCGTTGACGAGCGCGATCGGGCCGAGGTTGACGATCGGCGCCGGTGCACCGGGCGCTGCCGCTGCGCGCGGCCCGTTGCTCGACGCCGGCGGCGACACGATCAGGTCCTGCAGGTTGATGCGCCCGTCGGGGGCGATGACGATGCGCGCGTAGAAGTCGCTGAGTGCCGTCTGCGCGACATCGAGCCGAAGCGCATCGTGCGGGCGCATGCGCAGCGAGACGCCACGCAGCCCCAGGCTCTTCCAGCGCAACAGTGACGTGCGTCCGCTGCCGACGCCGGCGGTTGCGCTGCCGGCCGCCGCCGGTGCGGCCGCGCCCGCCACCGTTGCAGACGGCGCCGCAGCCGCCGTCGATGCCACGGGCGCTGCCGGCACGCGAGTTCCGGCCGACGCCGGCGCGGCCGCGGTGGTCGCCGCAGGGGAGGCTTCGGGCAGACTGTTCGCGCGCAGGTCGTCGACGCTGACGTCGCCATCGACCGCGACGCTGGCCCCGTCGGCACCGTCGCGGAACCGAACGCGGCCGCGCAAGCTGCCGTCGGCGCGCGCCAGTTCGACGTTGAGCCGATCGCGCACGTAGGGCGCGAAGGACTGCAGGGGCAGCCGCTGCACCTGCACCTGCCCCGCCACCGTGAGCGGCGCGAGTGCGACGTCGCCGCGGAACTCGAGCGCACCAGGCGCGCTTGCCGGGCTGCCGAGCCTGGCCGATGCGGACAGCGCAAAGGGCTTGCCGCCCGCGGAGTCGAAGTGTTTCAGCTCGACCGTCAAGGCCGAGAGCTGCAAGGCCACGGGATACGGTGCCGCCGCGTCGCGGTAGGCGGCAGTGCCCTGCAGCAACGTCAGCTCGCGCAGCGCCACGTGCCATGCTGCGGCATCGTGCCCGGCTGCGGCTGCGGCTGCGGCTGCGGCTGCGGCTGCGGCTGCGGCTGCGGCTGTGGCTGTGGCTGTGGCTGTGGCTGTGGCTGTGGCTGTGGCTGGGGCGCCGGGCTTGCTCTCGTGCCGGCTGTCGCCGCCGACGAGCCAGCGCTCGACCATCCAGTGCCCGTCGGCGTCGCGCTCGACGAGCGCGTAAGGCCGTTCCATGGCCACCCGGCCGACCTCGACGGTGCGCCGTGCCAGGTCGGCGTGTGCATCGGTGATCTCGATGCGCCTCACCTCGGCCAGTGCGTCGCCCCCCTTGTGGCCGGCCGGGCCGGCCGGGCCGGCGCCGCCGGCGGACGGAGGGGCCCCGGGTCGTGCGCCGCTGTGCGCCGCCGCTTGCGTGTTCGCCCGTGGCGTCGTTCGCGCGGCAGTTCGTGCGGCCGTTCGTGCGGCCGTTCGTGCGGCCGTTCGTGCGGCCGTTCGTGCGGCCGTTCGTGCGGCCGTTCGCACCATCGCTCGTGCCGCCGTTCTTGCGGCCGCAGGCGTGGGCGCCGCGGTGCTCGACGTTGCCGCGCGCAGCGTCACGTCGTCCAGCGTCGCCGTCTTGACGCCGATGCGCAGCCCGCTGCCCGACGGCTTCGCCCCCGGGCCGGTCGCGGTGGCCGTCCAGTCGACGTCGGCCTGCACCGAGAGGCGGCCGTCGAGCCGCGGTTCGATGACTGCGGCCAGGTAGGGTGCAGCGGCGGCCAGCGGGATCGCGCGCGCATCGATGCCGATCTGCGCCTGCCGGTCGGTGGCCGAACCACGGAATTCGAACGTGGGGGCGGCCTGCGCGCTCGCTGCCGCGCCCGTGCCGGTGGCATCCAGCACCGCCGCGCCGCTGAACTGCAGCGGCCTCGCGAACGGCAGCGCGATGTCGCTGGCGTCGAGCGTGATCTGGCGCAGCGCGAGCCGTGCCGGCGGCGTCGTGCTCTGGTCGGCCCACTGCAGCGCTGCACCGCGCAGGGCGACCTTCGCGATCGCGATCTTCCAGTCGCCTGAGGTGTCATTCGTGCCTGCCGTGCGGTGCGCGCTTCCCGTGCCGCCTGCGGCGCTTGCGGCGTTGGCGGTGCTTGCGGCGTTCGCGGCGTTTGCCGTGTGCGCCGCGCCCGCCGGGCGGGATGCTGCGCCGGCGGTCGCGGGAGTCTGCGCCGGCGCCGCTGCGCGCGCCGCGATGAGGTCGATGCGGCCTTCGGCATCCCGCCGCACGCTCAGCGTCGGGTTCGTCAGCTCGACCGATGCCAGCGTGACCGTGCGCGCCAGCGGCTGCAGATCGGCCACGGCGACGTCGAGGCGCTCCAGGCGCAGCAGCTCGGCGGACTTCGTGTCGTCCACCTGCACCCGGCTCGCGCGCAGCGAGCCGCTCAGCCTGAGCGTGGCGGCGGGTGTCTGCTCGAACGCGAACTCGAGCCGGGCGTCGACGAGGCCCGAGCGCAGCCGCAGCGGCAGCGTGGCGGGCAGGTAGCCCAGGTACGGTGCGAGATCCAGACCGGCGAACGCAATCTGCGCCGCCATCTTGTGCTCGGCGGCGAACGGCGTGCCCTCGGCCGTCGAGTCGAAGCGGCTGCCGTTGAGCGTGAACGCCAGCTGCGGCCGCACCACGACGTCGCGCCGTGACTCGAGGTTGCTGAGGAAGGGCACGGCCACGCCGAGATCGCGCAGCTGCTGCATCCGGCCGACGACGCGGTCGTCGAAGTCGACGCGGCCGTCGCGCACCGTCACGTTGAACAGCGCGAAGCGCAGCGGCTGGCCCGGGGGCGTCGCCGCCGGCCGGTTCAGCCGCGCCACGACGTCGTCGACGTCGTAGCGGCCGTCGCCCAGCCGTGCCAGCTCGAGGCGCGGCGCATCGAGCTCGAGCGCGTCGAGCACGGGCGCGAGCCGCCAAAGCGATTCGCTGCTCGCGTTGAGGTACAGGCGCTGCAGATGGAATTGGCGGCCCTTGCCGTCGGCCGTGGCCACGGCGAGATCGTTCAGCGTGAGCTCGAGGCTCCAGGGCCTGAACTCGACTGCGCCGACGGTGACGGCGCGGCCCAGTTCGCGACTCGCGATCTTCTGCAGCTGGCTTTGCACCAGCGGCGGCACCGCGAGCCACGCTGCGCCCCACAGCAAGAGCACGGCCGCCACCGCCCAGGCCAGGATGCGTAGCCATCTGCGCGCGTCGAGCAATTGCGGACTCCTGCGTGCTGCTCCACTGCCGGCGCGCAGCACCTGCTGCAGGTGCCGCCGGCGGGCGTCTCAACCCGGTCGATCTGCCTGCGCCGCCGGCACGGCCGGCGCGCCGGGAGCGGGCGGGGTGCCGCTCGCCTTCATGACGCGTACGCGCCCGCCGCTGCTGACCAGCAGCACCGGATCGCCGGGTGCGAAGGTCTCGCTGCCCTTGGCCTGCACGATGGCGCGACGCTCGCCGTTGCGCAGCTGCACGAGGATCTCGAGCGCGTCCTCGCGCGTGGCCAGGCGCTCGCTCAGGTTGCCGACCACGCCGCCGACGACCGCGCCGATGACGCCGACGGCGATCGCTTCGCGGCTGCCGCCGACCGACGAACCGGCGACGCCGCCGACCACCGCGCCGCTGGTCGCGCCGATGCCCGACTGGGTGCCGTCGACGACCACCGGCCGGGTCGACAGCACCACCGCGTCCGTCACGCTCGACAGGCGCTGCGCGTCGCTGCGCGCGACCACGTCGGGGCTGCTGGTGCTGCACGCGGCGAGCGTGGCGGCGCACAGTGCCGCGGCGAAGGCGAGGGGAAGGCGGGTCATCGGGGGCTCCTGGCTCGGTGCGGCGCTGTGGATGCGGTGCGCCGCCCTCGTTGGATCAGCCGTGCAGCCGCGAGTTGCGCGGCACCGACGCGAGCAGGAAGTCCATCTGGTCGGCCAGGATGCGCCGCCCGCGCAGGATCATGTCCTCGTGCAGGCTCGGCACGTAGGGCAGATAGAGCAGCGTCATGCGCGCCTCCTCCGGCGTGCGGTTGCCCTTGCGGCCGTTGCAGTGGCGGCAGGCGGTGATGCAGTTCATCCACACGTCGCGCCCGCCGCGCGAAACGGGCCGGATGTGCTCGCGCGTGAGTTCGTCGAAGTGGAAGACGTCGCCACAGTACGCGCACAGGTGGCGGTCGCGGGTGAACAGCTTCGGGTTGGTGAGCGCCGGCTCGATGCGCCAGGCGCGGCTGGGCACGCTGCCGCGCACGGCGATGATCGGGTGCACCGCGATCGTCGACTGCCGCCCCGTGCTGCGCTGGATGCCGCCGCGCAGCACCTGGCAGCTGGTGCCCAGGGTCCAGGCGACGCCGTCGCTCGCGTAGAGCACCGCGGCGTCCTTTGCCGAGATCCAGGCCTGCGGGCGCCCGGAGACGTCGAGTTGCAGCACGTCCATTCAGGCTTCTCCGACCGAAGAGCATAGCAAGAACGGTGCGCGCAGGTCGGCAGCGTGACGACGCGGTGGCGAGCGGCTGGCGCGCCGGCATGCACCGTGCGGCGCGGCGCACTTCGGCCAGCGGCGCGCCGCACCGTGCCGCATGACGGCGTTCGGCCACAATGCTCCGATGCCGTGCGAGTCGATGCGTCGCTGGCTGCGCCGGGCCGCCGGCGCAGCCATGCTGGCGTGCGCCGGTGTGGCGTGGGCCGCCGGACCGGCGCCCGTTCCTGCGCCGCCGACCGTGCTGCGGGCTGCGCCGCCATCGCCGCCTCTTTCCGCGGCCCCGACGACGCCATCGCCGCTTCCTGCGCCGACTGCGCCGACGACTGCGCCGACTGCGCGGGCGGTGCCGACCGCACCGGTGGAATCGATCGCAGCGCCCGCGGATGCGGCGCACGGCCGCACGGACGCGGCGGCGGGTGACGCCACCCAGCGTGCCTACGCGCGCGCCCGCGAGCGGCTGGTGCAGGTGCGCACGCTGCTCGAGGGGCAGGACAGCCAGACCTCGGTCGGCTCGGGCTTCCTCGTGAGCGAAGAAGGGCATCTCGTCACCAACTATCACGTCGTGAGCCAGTACGCGCTGCGCCCGGCGCAGTACCGGCTGGTGTTCGCCACCGCCGACGGGCGCCAGGGGGCGCTGCAACTGCTCGACGTCGACGTCGTGCACGACCTGGCGCTGCTGCGCGTGGCCGAGCCCGGTGCGCTGGCCGGGCGTGGTGCGCTCGCCTTTCGCAGCGCGGACGATCCGCTGCAGCGCGGTGAACGCATCTACGCGCTGGGCAACCCGCTCGACGTCGGCTTCGCGGTCGTGAGCGGCGCCTACAACGGCCTGGCCGAGCGCAGCTTCCTGCCGACGATCTTCTTCGGCGGCTCGCTGTCGGCGGGCATGAGCGGCGGCCCGGCGCTCGACGACGCGGCGCGCGTGATCGGCGTCAACGTCGCCACGCGCCGCGACGGCGAGCAGGTGAGCTTCCTGGTGCCGGCCGTGTTCGCGCAGGCGCTGCTCGCGCGCAGCCGCGATGCGCAGCCGGTGGTCGAGTCGATGTACCCGCGTCTGGCGGCGCAACTCGGCGCGCACCAGGAGGCGCTGGTCGACGCCTTCGTCGCGCTGCCCTGGCGCGCCTCGGGCCATGCGCGCTATCGCGTGCCGGTGCCGCAGGAGCGCTTCATGCGCTGCTGGGGTTCGAGCACGCCGCCCGAGGCACGCGGCCTGCAGTTCGAGCGCTCGCAGTGCGCGATGGACAGCCGCGTCTTCGTCAACGGCGGCCTGCTGAGCGGCTTTCTGGTCGTGCGCCACGAGGCCTACGACGGCCGCCGCCTCGGCTGGCTGCGCTTTGCCGAGCGCTATTCGAAGAGCTTTCGCAACGAGAGCTTCGACGGCGGGCGCCAGCAGACGCCGCCGCAATGCCGCGAGGACGACGTGCAGGGCGACGGCCTCGTGCTGCGCGCGGTGCTGTGCCTGCGCGAGTACAAGAAGCTGCCCGGGCTGTTCGACCTCGCGCTGCTGGTGGCGACGCTGGACGCGAGCGACATGGGCGTGCTGGGGCGCTTCGACGGCTACGGCGTGTCGTTCGAGAACGCCCAGCGCCTGGCGGCGCACTACCTCGCCGGCTTCGGCGTCGCGCGCGTGGCGTCGGCGCGGCCCGCAGCGCAGTCCGCGATGCCGCCGAGTGCGCTGCCGAGTGCGCCGCCGAGTGCGCCGCCGAGTGCGCTGCCGAGTGCGCTGCCGAGTGCGCTGCCGAGTGCGCTGCCGAGTGCGCTGCCGAGTGCGCTGCCGAGTGCGCTGCCGAGTGCGCTGCCGGCGCCGCCTGCGGTGCGGGCCAGCGGCGCGCGTGCGGACGTGCGATGAACGCTGCACGGTCGCTGCGAAGGCACTCATTCCCCCGCGGGGGGACGGCGCTCGGGGCCAAGGGGAGCGCATGAACGCCGCGCCGCGACTCGCCCTCGTCGAGGTGCTCGGGCGCGACGGCCGCGTGCGCGTCGCCGTGCCGGTCACGGCCTGGCCGCTGCGCATCGGCCGCGCCATCGACAACGACGTCGTGCTCGACGACCCGCACGTCGCGCCGCACCACCTGCGCATCGAGGCGCGGCTCGACAGCGACGGTGCGCCGGCCGGCGCCGAGCTGCTGGCGCTGCCCAGCGTCAACGGCGTGGCGCTTGCGCGGCGACGCCTGGCGCCCGGCGAGCGCGCCATGGCGCCCGGCGGCGACGAAGACTTCGTCGTCGGCGCGACGCGCCTGCGGCTGCGCCTGGCCGGCGAAGCGCTGGCGCCCGAGCGGGCGTTGGCGCGCGCGCCGCGCCGCACGATGACGCTCGTCATCGCGGCGCTGCTGTGGGGCTGGATGCTGGCGGCCTTCGCGATCCAGATCGACCCGGGCAGCCGCGTCTCCGACTGGCTGCTGCCGCTGCTCGGCGTGCCCGTGGCGCTGGGTAGCTGGTGCGTGCTGTGGGGGCTGGCGTCCAAGCTGTTCCAGGATCGCTTCGACTTCTGGGCGCATCTGGCGGTCGCCGCGCGCGGGCTGCTCGCTGCGGAGGTGACGGGCTTCGTGCTGCCGTGGGCGGCGGCGCTCGCGTCGGCGCCGCTGCTGTCGCGCGTCGCACCGGGCGCCGTCGCCTTGTGCATCGTGGCGATGCTGATCGGCCAGGCGCGCCTCGTCGCGCCGCAGCACAGGCGTGCGCTGCGCATCGTCGGCTGGAGCGGCTTCGTCGTCGGGGCGGCGATCCTGATGGCGCTCAACCAGCAACGGCACGACCGCTGGTTCTCCGAGCTCTACGTTTCGGCGCTGCCGCCGCCGGCCCTGCTGTGGAGCCGGCCGGTGACGCCCGACGAGTTCGTGCGCGGCGCGGCCGCGCTGCGTGCGCCGCTGGACGCCGCCGTGCGCGCCGCCGAGCGCGATGCCGCTGCCGGCCGCGATGCCGACGCCGGGCGCGACGACGAGGGGGAATAGGGCGGCGGCGCACGCCGGGTCGCCGGCGCGGCGGAGCGCCTGAGCGGCCCGGCCTGCGTTGTGGCGCGCCGTGCGCGATGCGCGATGCGCGATGCGCGGTGCGCCGTGCGCCGTGCGCCGTGCGCCGTGCGCGCGAATTAGGTGCAAGGCTCTAGAAGTCGAATGCGGCCGCGGGCCCCGGGTTCCGGGCGATCGTGCAAAATAGAACGATCGTTCGTTCCATTGCTGTGCCGACATCCGACTCTCCTGAGACCCGCACGCGTCGCGACGCGGCGGCGCGCCGCACCGGCGTCGCGCGCCACGAAGGCGCCGCGCATGACGGCGTGTCCGGCACAAGCCGGCCGCAGGCGCCCGGCGTGCCAGCGCAAGGCGCAAGCGTGACGTCGCAAGGCGCCGGCCGGCCGTCGCGGTCAGCCACGGGCACGGGCACGGACGCAGGCAAGGCGGCGCCCCAGGACCTGCGCCCCGGCGTGCCCAAGGGCCGGCAGACGCATGCCGCGATCCTCGACGCCGCGCTCGGCCTGGCTGCGCACATGGGGCTCGAGGGCCTGTCGATCGGCGCGCTCGCCGAGATCATGCAGATGAGCAAGTCGGGCGTGTTCGCGCACTTCGGCTCGCGCGAGGAACTGCAGATCTCGGTCATCCGCGAGTACCACGCGCGCTTCGAGCAGGAGGTTTTCGTGCCGGCGCTGCGCGCGCCGCGCGGGCTGCCGCGGCTGCACGCGCTGTTCGAGCGCTGGGTGCGCCGCGTCTCGGTCGAGATCGACTCGGGCTGCATCTACATCAGCGGCGCCGTCGACTACGACGATCGTCCGGGGGCCGTGCGCGACGCGCTGGTGTCGATGGTGCGCGCCTGGCAGTCGGCACTCGAGCGTGCGATCCGCATCGCGGTCGACGAGGGCCACCTGCGCGCCGACATCGACACCGCCCAGATGCTGTTCGAGATCCACGGCCTGATCCTCGCACTGCACCACGACGCGCGGCTGCTGCGCAATCCGGACGTGCCGGAGCGCGCGCGCCGCGGCTTCGAGCACCTGCTGGCGCATTACCGGGCCGACGCCGCGCTGCCGCAGGCACCGGGGCACGGCGGTCCCCGGCCCGTGCGCGCCGCGCGTGACGCGCGCCCCATGCGCGCTGCACGGCGCTGACGCCGCGCAGCCGGGTCCGCCGACGCCTTCCATCCTCACTCCGGAGAACCGCATGCCCATCTACACGCCCCCGCTGCGCGACATGCAGTTCGTGATGCACGAACTGCTGCACGTCGTCGACGAGCTCGCGGCCTGCCCGCGCCACGCCGACGTCGACGAGGCGACGATGAACGCCATCGTCGAGGAAGCCGGCAGGTTCGCCGCCGAGGTGGTGTTCCCGCTCAACGCGTCGGGCGACCTCGAGGGCTGTGCGCTCGACCGGTCCACGCGCACCGTGCGCACGCCCAGGGGTTTCAAGGAGGCGTACCACAAGTTCATCGAAGGCGGCTGGCCGGCGCTGGCCGTCGACCCCGAATACGGCGGCCAGGGCCTGCCGGTGGTGCTCAACCAGTGCCTGTACGAGATGCTGAACTCGGCCAACCAGGCCTGGGCGATGTACCCGGGCCTGTCGCACGGCGCCTACGAGTGCCTGCACGCGCACGGCACCGACGCGCAGAAGGCGACCTACCTGCCCAGGCTCACGAGCGGCGAATGGATGGGCACGATGTGCCTCACCGAGCCGCACTGCGGCACCGACCTGGGCCTGCTGCGCAGCAAGGCCGAGCCGCACGGCGACGGCAGCTACAGGATCACCGGCGAGAAGATCTTCATCAGCGCCGGCGACCACGAGATGGCACCCAACATCGTGCACCTCGTGCTCGCGCGCCTGCCCGACGCGCCGCCCGGCAGCAAGGGCATCAGCCTGTTCGTCGTGCCCAAGTTCCTGGTCGGCGCCGACGGCAAGCCGGGCGAGCGCAACGCGGTCTGGTGCACCGGCCTGGAGCACAAGATGGGCATCAACGGCTCGGCCACCTGCCAGATCCAGCTCGACGGCGCGCTCGGCACGCTGGTCGGCGAGCCGCACAAGGGCCTGGCGGCGATGTTCGTGATGATGAACGCGGCGCGCCTGGGCGTGGGCAACCAGAGCCTGGGCTTGACCGAGGTCGCCTACCAGAACGCGGCCGCGTACGCGAAGGAACGGCTGCAGATGCGTGCGCTCTCCGGCCCCAAGGCGCCCGACAAGCCCGCCGACCCGATCATCGTGCACCCCGACGTGCGCAGGATGCTGCTCACGGCGCGCGCCTACGCCGAAGGCGGCCGCGCGCTGGCGGTCTACGTCGCGCTGCTGATCGACAAGGCGATGGGCTGCGACGACGAAGACGAGCGCCGCGACGCCGAAGACCTCACCGCGCTGCTGACCCCCATCGTCAAGGCCTTTCTCACCGACAACGGCTGGATCGCCGCCAGCCACTGCCTGCAGGTCTTCGGCGGCCACGGCTACATCCGCGACAACGGCATGGAGCAGTACCTGCGCGACGCGCGCATCAACATGATCTACGAGGGCACCAACGCCGTGCAGGCGCTCGACCTGCTGGGGCGCAAGGTGCTGGGCGACAACGGCGCCAGGCTGAGGAAGTTCGGCAAGCTCGTGCAGGACTTCATCGAGGAGCACGGCACCGACGAGGCGATGCAGGAGTTCGTCGACCCGCTGGCCGACCTCGGCGGCAAGGTCACCAAGCTCAGCACCGAGCTGGGCATGAAGGCCATGGGCAACGCCGACGAGGTGGGCGCGGCCGCGGTGGACTACCTGCGCATCTGCGGCCACCTCGTGTTCGCCTGGTTCTGGGCCCGCATGGCCCAGGTGGCGCTGGGCAAGCAGGACTCGGGCGATGCGTTCTACCGTGCCAAGCTGGCGACGGCGCGCTTCTACTTCGCCAAGCTGCTGCCCGAGACGGCCGGCCTCGTGCGCTCGGTGCGCAGCGGCGTCGCGCCGCTGATGGCAATGGACGAGGCGCTGTTCTAGAGTCCGCCTGCCCCCACAACCCCTTCGAGCAGACCGCCATGCACAAGACCCTTGCCCGCCACGCACTCGCCGCCGCGCTGGCCCTGGCCGCCGCGGCCGCCCTCGCGCAGGCCACCCCGGTGGGCCTGTGGAAGACGATCGACGACGAGACCAAGCAGGAGAAGTCCTACGTGCGCATCGCCGAGGCGGACGGCGTGCTCAGCGGGAAGATCGAGAAGCTGCTCGACCCGAGCAAGCAGGACACGAAGTGCGACAAGTGCACCGACGCGCGCAAGGACCAGCCGGTGCTCGGCATGACCATCGTCGAAGGCGTGAAGAAGAACCCCGACGAGCCGTACTGGGACGGCGGCACCATCCTCGACCCCAACAACGGCAAGACCTACAAGGTGCGTCTGACGCCGCAAGACGGCGGCAAGACGCTGCAGGTGCGCGGCTTCATCGGGCCGTTCTACCGCAACCAGACCTGGATCCGCGTCGAATGACCCCCGCTCTCCCTTCCTTTCGGAGGCCGCAATGAACCGTTTCCTCGTGCGCAAGGCGGCCGTGCTCGGCGCCGGCGTGATGGGCGCGCAGATCGCCGCCCACCTGGTGAACTGCAGGGTGCCCGTCGTCTTGTTCGACCTGCCCGCCAAGGAGGGCGCGAAGAACGGCATCGTCGCCCGGGCGGTCGAGAACCTGAAGAAGCTCAAGCCCGCGCCGCTGGGCATCGCCGACGACGCGGTGCTGATCGAGCAGGCCAACTACGAGGAGCACCTGGCGCGGCTGGGCGAGTGCGACCTCGTCATCGAGGCCATCGCCGAGCGCATGGACTGGAAGCTCGATCTGTACGCCAAGGTCGCGCCGGCGCTGGCGCCGCATGCCATCGTCGCCAGCAACACCTCGGGGCTGTCGATCGGCCGGCTCGCCGAGGCGCTGCCCGAGGCGGTGCGACCGCGCTTTTGCGGCATCCACTTCTTCAACCCGCCGCGCTACATGCCGCTGGTGGAGGCGATCGCGACGCCGGCGACGCGCCCCGAGGTGCTCGACGCGCTCGAGACCTTCGTCACCAGCACGCTGGGCAAGAGCGTGGTGCGCGCCAGGGACACGCCCAACTTCGTCGCCAACCGCATCGGCATCGCCGGCATCCTGGCGACGATCAGGGAGGCCGGGAACTTCGGCCTCGCCTACGACGTCGTCGACGAGCTCACCGGCAAGAAGCTCGGGCGCGCGTCGAGCGCCACCTTCCGCACTGCCGACGTGGTGGGTCTGGACACGATGGCGCACGTCATCGAGACGATGCGCGACACGCTGCCCGACGACCCCTTCCACCCGCTGTACGCGATGCCGCCGGCGCTCGCCGCGCTGATCGAAAAGGGCGCGCTCGGCCAGAAGAGCGGTGCGGGTTTCTTCAAGAAGGTGGGCAAGGACATCCTGCGCCTGGACCCGGCCACCGGCGAGTACGTGCCGGGCGGCGGCAAGGCCGAGCCGATCGTCGATCGCATCCTCAAGAAGCCGGCCGCCGAGCGGCTGAAGCTGCTGCGCGAATCGAGCCACCCGCAGGCCGCATTCCTGTGGGCCATCCTGCGCGACGGCTTCCACTACGCCGCCGTGCACCTCGAGAGCATCGCCGACAACGCGCGCGACGTCGACTTCGCGATGCGCTGGGGCTTCGGCATGAAGCAGGGCCCCTTCGAGCTGTGGCAGGAGGCCGGCTGGCCGCAGGTGGCGCAGTGGGTCAAGGAGGACATCGACGCCGGCAAGGCGCTTTCGAAGGCGCCGCTGCCGGCCTGGGTGTTCGAGGGGCCGGTGCCGCAACAGGGCGTGCACACGCCCGAGGGCTCGTGGAGCCCGGCGCGCAAGGCCTACGTGCCGCGCAGCAAGCTGCCCGTGTACGAGCGCCAGCATTTCCCCGAGAACGTGCTCGGCGCGGGCGCGGTCCAGCCGCTGGCCAGCGGCACCGAGGTCTGGAAGAACGACCACGTGCGGCTGTGGACGCTCGACGGCGAGGTGCTGATCGCCAGCATCACCTCCAAGATGCACCTCATCGGCCCGACGGTGGGCGAGGGCCTCGTGAAGGCGCTCGACCTCGCCGAGGCCGGCTGGCAGGGCCTCGTGATCTGGTCGCCCGACGACGTGTTCTCGGCCGGCGCCAACCTCGAGGAGGTGATGCCGATCTTCATGAAGCGCGGCGTCGCGGGGGTCGTCGAGGCGGTCTCGCAGCTGCAGTCGGCGCTGCTGCGCGTGCGCTACTCGGCGGTGCCGGTGGTGGCCGCGCTGCGCGGTGCGGCGCTGGGTGGCGGCTGCGAGCTCGCGGTGCACTGCGCGCGGCGCGTGGCGGCGATGGACACGTTCATGGGCCTGGTGGAAGTGGGCGTCGGGCTGCTGCCGGCCGGCGGCGGTCTGACCTACCTCGCGCGCCGCGCGGCCGAGATGGCGGCCGCAGGCAACGCCCATGCCGACCTGCTGAGGTTCGTCGCCGACCCGTTCCAGAACGCGGCGATGGCCAAGGTCGGCACCAGTGCGCTCGAGTCGCGCAGCCTCGGCTACCTGCTGTGCAGCGACATCGTCGTGCCGCACAAGGACGAGCTGCTGCACGTCGCACTCACGCAGGCCCGGGCGATGGCGGCCAGCGGCTGGCGGCCGCCGGCGCGCACGCTGTTCCCGGTGGCCGGGCGCAGCGCCGCCGCCACCATCCGCGGCCAGCTCGTCAACCTGCGCGACGGCGGCTTCGTCAGCGCGCACGACTTCCACATCGCCAGCCTGATCGCCGACGTGGTGACCGGCGGCGACGTCGACGCCGGTTCGCTGGTGAGTGAGGAATACCTGATGAAACAGGAGAGCCGGCACTTCGCCGCGCTGCTGGCGCACCCGAAGACGCAGGAGCGCATCATGGGATTCCTGCAGACGGGCAAGCCGGTACGCAACTGAGCGAGACGAGATCATGAGCAAGCAAGTGCAAGACGCCTACATCGTCGCCGCCACGCGCACGCCCATCGGCAAGGCGCCGCGCGGGGTGTTTCGCCACCTGCGGCCCGACGACCTGCTGGTCGCCGCGGTGAAGTCGGCGCTGGCGCAGGTGCCGTCGCTCGACCCCAAGGCTATCGAGGACGCGATCGTCGGCTGCAGCTTCCCCGAGGCCGAGCAGGGCATGAACATGGCGCGCGTGGCGATGGTGCTGGCCGGCCTGCCGCACTCGGTGGGCGGCGTCACCGTCAACCGCTTCTGCGCCAGCGGCCTCACCGCGCTCGCGATGGCCGCCGACCGCATCCGCGTCGGCGAGGCCGACGTGATCGTCGCCGGCGGCGCCGAGAGCATGAGCATGGTGCCGATGGGCGGCAACAAGCCGAGCTACAACCCGGCCATCTTCGCCAGGGACGAGAACGTCGGCATCGCCTACGGCATGGGCCTGACGGCCGAGAAGGTGGCCGTGCAGTGGAAGGTGAGCCGCGAGGCGCAGGACGCGTTCGCGCTCGCCTCGCACCGGAAGGCGCTGGCGGCGCAGAAGGCGGGCGAGTTCGCCGCCGAGACGACGCCGATCGAGGTGGTGGAGCGCTTCCCCGATCTGGCGCGCGGCGAGGTCGGCACGAAGACGCGCACCGTCACGCTCGACGAAGGCGCACGACCCGACACCAGCCTCGAGGGCCTGGCGAAACTGAAACCGGCGTTCGCCGCGGCCAGGGATCCGGCCGGCAAGCCGACCGGTTTGGGCAGCGTCACCGCCGGCAACAGCAGCCAGACCAGCGACGGCGCCGGCGCGCTGATCGTGGCCAGCGACAAGGCCGTCAAGACCTTCGGCCTCACGCCGCTGGCGCGCTTCGTCGCCTTCGCGGCGCGCGGCGTGCCGCCCGAGATCATGGGCATCGGCCCGATCGAGGCCATACCGGCGGCGCTGCGCCATGCGGGCCTCGCACTCGACGACCTGGGCTGGATCGAGTTGAACGAAGCCTTCGCGGCGCAGGCACTGGCGGTGATCGGCAGCGTCGGGCTCGACCCGGCGCGCGTCAACCCGATGGGCGGCGCGATCGCGCTCGGCCACCCGCTGGGCGCCACCGGCGCCATCCGCGCCGCCACCGTCGTGCACGCGCTGCGCCGCCGGCAGCTGAAGTACGGCATGGTGACGATGTGCGTCGGCATGGGGCAGGGCGCGGCCGGCATCCTCGAGCGCGTGTAATCGCAGCGCCAGCGCAAGGACGACAACCGATGCACATCAGGACCGCCACGCTGAACGGCGTCGCCACCGTCGAGATCGCGCGCCCCGAGAAGAAGAACGCGCTCACGCTCGAGATGTACCAGGCGATGGCCGACGCGCTGAACGCGGCGCGCGAGGACGACGCCGTGCGCGCGGTCCTCCTCGCCGGCCAGCCGGGCATCTTCACGAGCGGCAACGACATCGAGGACTTCGTGCAGCGCCGCCCCGGCGACGGCAGCGATGCGATGGACTCGCCGGTGATGCGCTTCATGCGCGCGCTACTCGAGTGCGACAAGCCGGTGGTGGCGGCGGTCACGGGCGCTGCGATCGGCATCGGCGCGACGCTGCTGCTGCACTGTGACTTCGTCTACGTCAGCGACGAAGCGCGCCTGGCGATGCCGTTCGTGAGCCTGGGTCTGGTGCCCGAGTTCGCGTCCAGCCTGCTGGTGCCGCAGCTGATGGGTGCGCGCCGCGCGGCCGAGCGGCTGCTGCTGGGCGACCCCTTCACGCCCGAGCAGGCGGTGGAGTGCGGCATCGCCAATGCGGTGCTGCCCGCGGCCGAGGTTCTCAGGCACGCACGGCGCATCGCCGAGCGCTTCAACACGCTGCCGCCCGGCGCAGTGCGCGAGGCCAAGCGCCTCATGTGCGCGGGCCAGCGCGAACGCATCGTCGCCACCATCCGCGCCGAGGGCGAGCGGTTCGCCGCGCGCCTGCGCAGCCCCGAGGCGATCGAGGCCTTCAGCGCCTTCTTCCAGAAGCGCGCGCCCGACTTCGGCAAGTTCTGAACACGACACTCGGCGTGTAACGACCCACCAGGAGCCCCGACATGACGCCTTCCCTCGCCGGCCGCACGCTCTTCGTCACCGGCGCGAGCCGCGGCATCGGCCTGGCGATCGCGCGCCGCGCGGCAGCCGACGGCGCCAACATCGTGCTGGTGGCCAAGACCACCGAACCCAACCCCAGGCTGCCGGGCACGCTCGCGAGCGCGGCCGAGGAGATCGTGGCCGCGGGCGGGCAGGCGCTGGCGGTGCCCACCGACATCCGCGACGAGGCGGCCGTCGCCGCGGCGGTGCAGGCGGCGGTGGCGCGCTTCGGCGCCATCGACATCCTCGTCAACAACGCCAGTGCGATCAGCCTGACGCCGACGCCGGCCACGCCGATGAAGCGCTTCGACCTGATGTTCGGCGTCAACGTGCGCGGCACCTACTGCTGCACGCAGGCCTGCCTGCCCGAGCTGATCAGGAGCGCGGCGGCCGGGCGCCGGCCGCACGTGCTCAACATGAGCCCGCCGCTGGCGATGAAGGAGCACTGGTTCGCGCCGCACGTGGCCTACACGATGTCCAAGTACGGCATGAGCCAGTGCACGCTCGGGCATGCCGGCGAGTTGCGGCCGCACGGCATCGGCGTCAACAGCCTGTGGCCGCGCACGGCCATCGCCACGGCGGCGCTGCAGATGATCCCGGGCGTCGACGTCGGGCGCTGCCGCAGGCCCGAGATCCTGGCCGATGCCGCCTGGTTCGTCCTCACCAGCGACCCGCGCACGACGAGCGGCAACTTCTTCGTCGACGACGAGGTGCTGGCCGCGCACGGCGTCACCGACTTGGAGCGCTATTCGGTGACGCCGGGCACGAAGGACTTCGTGCTCGATTTCTTCGTCGACTGAACGCGCTGCGGCGCGCCGTCGTGCGGTGCGCTGCCCGCGCTGCAGCTTACGCGGGCTCGCGCGGCAGCGGCCGCGGCTGGCCGTCCTTGTCGATCGCCACGTAGGTGAGCGAGGCCTCGGTCACGCGCACGATATGCGGATCGGCCGGGTCGCGCTCGGCGTAGACCTCCACGTGCACCGTCACCGACGTGCGGCCCACGCGCACCACCTTGGCGTAGAAGCTCAGCAGGTCGCCCATCGAGACCGCCTGCTTGAAGACGAACTGGTTGACGGCCACCGTGGCGATGCGGCCCTTGGCGATGCGGCTGGGCAGCACGGCGCCGGCGAGGTCGACCTGCGCCATGATCCAGCCGCCGAAGATGTCGCCGTTGGCGTTGAGGTCGGCGGGCAACGGCATCACGCGCAGCACGAGTTCGCGCTCGCCGTCGAGCTTCATCGGCGCGAGCTTGCGGTAACGCGCGCCGGGAGCATCGGCGTCGGTGTTCATGCCGTGATGCTAACGGCGCCGGCCGGCGCGCGCTCGCCACGACCGGCGGCCGGCACGGGCGACGGCGACAATCACCCCATGCCCAGCCCGCCCGCGATCGTGCAGCGCCGTCGCCCACGGCCCGACGCCGCAGCGGGTGCGGCCGCGTCCCGGGCGCCGGCGTGAGACATCAGCCGCCCGTGGCGAGCGCGCCGGCGGCCGACGCTGCCGCCGATGCGCAGCGCTCGCGTTCGCGTTCGGATTGGGCGACGCTCGCCAGGCTGCTGCCGTACCTGTGGCGCTACCGCTGGCGCGTGGCTGCGGCGCTCGTCTTCCTGATCGGCGCCAAGGTCGCCAACGTCGGCGTGCCGGTGCTGCTCAAGGAACTCGTCGATGCGCTCGCGATCAAGCCCGGCACGCCCGAGGGCCTGGTGGCGGCGGTGCTGGTGGTGCCGACGGGCCTGCTCGTCGCCTACGGGCTGCTGCGCCTGAGCACGACCCTGTTCACCGAGCTGCGCGAACTCGTCTTCGCCAAGGCCACCGAGGGCGCGGCGCGCAGCGTGAGCCTCGAAGTCTTCCGCCACCTGCACGCGCTCAGCCTGCGCTTTCACCTCGAGCGCCAGACCGGCGGCATGACGCGCGACATCGAGCGCGGCACGCGCGCCGTGCACTCGCTGGTGAGCTACTCGATCTACAGCATCGTCCCCACCCTCGTCGAGGTGTCGATGGTGCTGGCGATCCTGGCCGTGAAGTTCGACGCCGTCTTCGCCTGGATCACGGCGGGCGCGCTCGTGCTGTACCTCGCGTTCACGTTCTCGGTCACCGAGTGGCGCACCAAGTTCCGGCGCGAGATGAACGAGTACGACTCGGTGGCGCACACGCACGCGGTCGACTCGCTGCTCAACTACGAGACCGTCAAGTACTTCGGCAACGAGGCCTTCGAGGCGCGCCGCTACGACCACAGCCTCGAGCGGCTGCGCCGCGCCGCGCTCAAGAGCCAGAGCACGCTGTCGCTGCTCAACACCGGGCAGCAGCTCGTCATCGCCTCGGCGCTGGTGGCGATGCTCTATCGCGCCACCGAGGGCGTGGTGGCGGGGCGGCTGACGCTGGGCGACCTGGTGATGATCAACGGCTTCATGATCCAGCTGTACATCCCGCTCAACTTCCTGGGCATGGTGTACCGCGAGATCAAGCAGTCGCTCACCGACCTGGACCGCATGTTCGGCCTGCTCGAGCGCCGGCGCGAGGTCGACGACCGGCCCGGCGCACCCGCGCTCGAGGTGCGCGCGGGCGTGGTGCGCTTCGAGGACGTGCGCTTCGCCTACGACCCGGCGCGGCCGATCCTGCACGGCGTGAGCTTCGAGATCCCGGCCGGCCGCACGCTGGCGGTGGTCGGCCCCTCGGGCGCCGGCAAGAGCACGCTGGCGCGGCTGCTGTTCCGCTTCTACGACGTGACGGGCGGGCGCATCACGATCGACGGCCAGGACCTGCGCGACGTGACGCAGGCCAGCGTGCGCGCGGCCATCGGCATCGTGCCGCAGGACACGGTGCTGTTCAACGACACGATCCGCTACAACATCGCCTACGGGCGGCCGGGTGCCGGTGGCGACGAGGTCGAGGCGGCCGCGCGTGCGGCACACATCCACGACTTCGTCGTCGGCACGCCGGCCGGCTACGACACGATGGTCGGCGAGCGCGGCCTGAAGCTCTCGGGCGGCGAGAAGCAGCGCGTGGCGATCGCGCGCACCTTGCTGAAGAACCCGCCGATCCTGATCTTCGACGAGGCGACGTCGGCGCTGGACAGCGCCAACGAGCGCGCGATCCAGACCGAGCTCAGAAGCGCGGCCCAGGGCAAGACGGCGCTGGTGATCGCGCACCGGCTGTCGACGGTGGTCGACGCACACGAGATCGTCGTGCTCGAGGCCGGCCGTGTCGTCGAGCGCGGGCCGCACGCCGAGCTGCTGGCGCGCGGTGGTCACTATGCGCAGATGTGGCGGCTGCAGCAAAGCGGCGACGGCGATGGCGAGGGCGATGCGGCGCCGGCGGCGGCGCCCGCGGCGGACTCGTCGCGGATCTCGGCCGTCGCGCGCTGAGAACCTGTCAACAAACCACTCACGCCCGCTCGACGCGCCCTGACGCCCCCGCTCGGCGTTGCAAATGCTCGCCCTATCGCGCGAAAGGGCTGCGCTTTGCGCCTCGAGCGAGGGCGTCCTGTCGCGCCGCTCGGGCGCGACCGATTCACTCGCAGGTTCTGAGCCGGCCGCGCGCGCGGCACTCAGGGCAGCGGCACGACCTCGTCGTCCGCCTCGGGCTGGCAGCCGTCGGCGATCGGCGTCCAGCCGCGGCGGATCACGACGCGCTCGCCGGCATGGCACAACTCGACGCGCGCCGCGGCCGGCGCCTGCCGGCGCGCGAATGCCTCCAGCGACGTCGGCATGCTGACGCGAAACACGCCGCCGAGCACGTCCTCGGCCGGATGGTCGTCGCTGTGCACCCACGGCACGAAGGTGGCGGCGCGCATCAGCCACCAGCCCAGCTCGAGGCGCGTCGGCTCGTAGCCCTGCGCGTGCAGCCAGCGCTGCGCAGCGCTGCGCGCGGCGCGCGTGTCGTCGGCGCCGCGGTCCGGCTCGCCCCAGGCCGCGGCCAGCAGCTCGGCCACCCACTGGTTGCAGTTCTGGTAGCGCGGGCTGAAGGCATAGGCATTCGCGCTGTACTCGGCGCCCAGCAGGCGCAGCGCGAGCCGGTTGTCCAGCGCCGCGCGTTCGAGCGCCGCGGCCGGTGCCTCGGGCAGCAGGACGAGCGAGATGTAGCCGATGCGCGCATCGTCGGTGCCCATCAGGAAGGCCGACATGCCCTGGTCGTACAGGCGCGGCACCTGCTCGTCGCAGGCGTAGTACAGCTGGCGCACGGCCCAGGGCGTCTCGGGGCTGGCGCGCAGCGCGATGCCGGCGTGCGAGTAGCGCTGCGCGACGCGGCTCAGGTCGAGTCCCGAGCGGGCGACGAGCGCCACGTGTGCCCCCGAGCGTTCGAGCTCACCCTTGACGATGGCGGCAAAGCGCAGCAGCCGGTCCTTGTCCGCGGCGCTCGGTGCCGCCTTCGCGTCGCAGAAGGCCCAGCTCGCGGCGGCCGGCACGGGCAGCAGTGCGCACAGCACGAGCCATGCGAGCGCTGCGACCCTGGCGCGCCGCGTCGGTGCCGAGATGCCCCTGCTTCGCATGACTCGTGCGGCTCGCCCGTCTCGCCCCTCTCGCCCCGATCGTGCCGGCACGGCGCGCCTCGGCCGGCGCGCTGCGCCTCGCCTTTGCCGCGCGACGCGCGCCATCGGCGGCGTGGCCGCGGTGCTCAGCCGCGCACGGCCTGCGTGCGCAGCTCGCGGAACCAGTCGTCCGCCAGCAGCAGGAAGAACGCCTCGCGCGCTTGGCCGTGCGCGAACTCGACGCCGTAGGGGCGAGTGCGCGCACTGACCACCCGGCCGGCGACGAGCCCGGCCTGCGTCAGCGCGTCCTGCGGCACGTAGAGGAAGAACTCGCCCTCGGCGCCGCTGCCGGCCACGGCCTGCAGGTGCAGCCGCATCACGGCGGTGCGTCCGGCGCCGTCGCTGCTCGTGCCGTGCGCGGGAGCCGCCGCGATGTCGACGATGCGGTACTCGCCGGCGGCGACGTCGTCGTGGCGCGACGAGCCGTCGCTCGAATGCTGGAGCGAATTGGACACGCTGCCCACCGACGTCGAGGCGCTGTGGGATGCCGCCGACGAGACCGAGCTGTCGGCCCGCGCGGTACCGGCGAGCACCAGGGGCCACAGGATCAGCAGGGCAGAGGCGGCAGCAGGTGCGCGCAGCATGGGCATGGATGAGCTCCGGGGATCGACGCAGCTCGCGATGCTAGTGCGCGGCGACGCGTGCGGCGCCATCGCGCCGGCGCCGGCGGCTCGACGCGCAGCGCCGGATGCGAGAATGCCCCGCATGCCCGAGACCGCCACGCTCACGCTGAGCCGCCCCGACGACTGGCACCTGCACCTGCGCGACGGCGCGGCGCTGGCGGCGGTGCTGCCGTACACGGCGCGCCAGTTCGCGCGTGCGATCGTGATGCCCAACCTGAGGCCGCCGGTCACGACGACGGCGCTGGCACTCGCCTACCGCGAACGCATCCTCGCCGCACGGCCGCACACGGGTGCCGGCAGCGAGTTCATGCCGCTGATGACGCTGTACCTCACCGACGACACGACGCCCGACGAAGTGCGCCGCGCACGCGAGGCGGGCATCGTGGCGTTCAAGCTCTACCCGGCCGGTGCGACCACGCACAGCGACGCCGGCGTCACCGACCTGCGCCGCACCCATGCCGCGCTCGAGGCGATGCAGCGCGAGGGGCTGCGGCTGCTGGTGCACGGCGAGGTCACCGATCCGGCGGTCGACATCTTCGATCGCGAGGCCGTGTTCATCGAGCGCGTGCTGCAGCCGCTCAGGAGCGACTTCCCGGCGCTGAAGGTGGTGTTCGAGCACATCACGACGAAGGAGGCGGCCGCATACGTGGCCGCCGGCGGCGAGCACACGGCGGCGACCATCACGGCGCACCATCTGCTGTACAGCCGCAACGCGCTGTTCGCCGGCGGGCTGCGGCCGCACTACTACTGCCTGCCGGTGCTCAAGCGCGAGGTGCATCGCCTGGCCCTGGTGCGCGCCGCCACGTCGGGCAGCGCGAAGTTCTTCCTCGGCACCGACAGCGCGCCGCACGCCGCCGTGCTGAAGGAGGCCAGCGTGTGCGGCGCGGGCTGCTTCACCGCGCCGGCCGCGCTCGAGCTGTACGCCGAGGCCTTCGATGCCGCCGGTGCCCTCGATCGGCTGGAGGCGTTCGCGAGCTTTCACGGCCCCGACTTCTACGGCCTGCCGCGCAACCGCGGCACCGTGACGCTCGAGCGCCGTGCGCGCACGCTGCCCGAGTCGCTGCCCTTCGGCGACGCCCTCGTCAAGCCGCTGCGCGGCGGCGAGACCCTCGCCTGGACGCTCGCATGAGTGCCACCCCGCGCGTCCTGCTGCTGATCGACGCCGACAACGTCTCCACCGACGTCATCGAGCAGGCCGTCTCGCGCCTGCACGCCGAGTACGGCGCGCTGCACGTGCGCCGGGCCTACGGCACGGCCGAGAACGCCGTCAAGCACCAGCGCCTGTTCAAGCGGCTGTCGATCCGGCCGATGGTCAATCTGGCGACGGGCAAGAACTCGACCGACATCGCGCTGGCCGTCGATGCGCTCGACCTCGTCATCGCCGAGCACCCGGACGTGGTCGTGATCGCGTCGTCGGACTCCGATTTCGCGCCGCTGGTGGCGCGCATCCGCGAGAAGGGCTGCCTCGTGCGCGGTGTCGGCCAGAAGGGCAAGGTGGGCGAGGAGACGCCGCTCATCTACGACGAGTTCGTCGAGTTCGAGCACCGCGCGGCGCGCGGCGCGCGCACGCGCAAGGACGCGGCATCCGACGCGGATGCCGCGCAGGCGCCGGCGCGCAAGAC
>JAFECX010000054.1 GCA_018241895.1 Pseudomonadota bacterium | reverse complement strand
GCCGATCGCCTGGTCGGCGCGCTGCTGGCGCTCGAGCGCCATGACGAGCGCGCCGCAGGCCAGGCTCGCGAGCAGCAGCACGCACCACATCGCATGGAAGACGATGCGCACCAGCCGCGTGTCGGGCGGCGCCGAACGGCGGCGCCGCGGCGTGCTCGCACCCGCACCCGCACCCGCACTCGCACCCGCACCCGCACCCGCACTCGCACTCGCACCCGCCCCCGCACCCGCACTCGCAGCCGCACTCGCACCCGCACCCGCGTGAGCGCCGGCGGCAACGAAATCGATGACGGAGGCAGGAGCGTCGGAGGCCAAGGCAGGGCGTGGCGCCCGTGACGAGGGCGACCCGCCACCCCTTATCGGCCGCCCGCCGCCGGGATGTAGCGCGACCGGCGGGCCTGACAGACTCTCAGCGCACGCCTGCCGTTCGCGCCTGGCAGGCGAGCACGCGCCGGCTGCAGCCGAGCGCGACCAGGCCCGTCGCCGCCGCAATCCAGAACAGCGCGGCGAAGCCCAGGTGCTCGATGATCCAGCCGCCGCCCACGCCACCCAGCAGGCCCGAGATGCCGTAGCCGAGGATCGTGTACAGCGCCTGGCCGCGGCCGCGCAGTTGACCCGGGAAGTGCTTGTGCACGAGCGCGATGCATGCCGCGTGGTGCGCGGCAAAGGTCACGGCATGCGACAGCTGCGCCGCGACGAGCACCAGCGGCCAACGGCCGCCGGCGGCGATGGCCGCAAAGCGCAGCGTGGTCGCCACCGCCACCACCTGCAGCCAGCGCTCGGGCGCGAGCAGCGCGTGCCAGCGCCCCTGCGTCCAGAAAAAGCCGATCTCCACCGCCGCCGCCAGCGCCCACAAGGCCCCCACGGCCGACTTGTCGTAGCCCAGCGCGACCAGGTAGAGCGAGAAGAACGCGTACAGCCCGCTGTGCGCGAGCACGGTGAAGAAGATCGACGCGAAGATCCAGGCCACCTCCGGATCCCTGAGCCGCTGCAGCACGGCCGGCCCCTTGGCGCCGGCCTGCACGTCCTCGCGCAGGCGCGGCAGCCGCAGCGCCGCCACGAGCATCAGCAGGTTCATCGCCGCGGCGAACCAGGGGAAGACGCCGATGCCCGCCAGGTCGAGCAGCGCGCCGAACAGCGTCACCGAGGCGATGAAGCCGACCGAGCCCCACATGCGCACGCGCCCGTAACGCGCCAGGTCCATCGTGCCGCTGCTGCCCAGCAGGTGGGCCAGCGACGCTTCGTACAGCGGCACGACGCCGGCGTTGGACAGGTACAGCAGCATCGTCACCAGCGACACCGCCACGGCCTCGCGCACGCCGAGCAGGCCGAGCGCGCTGAGCACGCAGCCCAGCGCCGCCAGGCGGATCAGCTCGACGCGGCGCCCGCTCGCGTCGCCGGCCCAGCTCCAGCCATAGGGCGCGAGGATGCGCGTCCAGCTTTGCAGCGACGCGATGCCGCCGATCACGATCGTCGACAGACCCAGCGACTGGAACCACAGCGGCGCGTACGGGTTGAACAGCCCGATGACCGCGAAGTAGGTGAACGCCAGCGCCGCGAAGCGCTTCAGCCCGGAGGGCCGGACGGCAGCCGCGGGCGCCGGCGCGGGATCGCTCATCGACGTGCGTCGCTCGGGTATCGGGCGGGTGCCGATAGGGTGCCGATAGAGTGCCGACCGGGTGTCGACCGGGCGTCGATCGGGGGCCGATCAGGTACCCGGGGCGGCCCCCGGGATCGGCGGCAGCGGCAGCGCCACGTCGCCGCACTGCGCGCGGTGGCGCAGCGCATGATCCATCACCACCAGCGCGAGCATGGCCTCGGCGACGGGCGTTGCGCGGATGCCCACACACGGATCGTGACGGCCCAGCGTCTGGACCACCGTGGCGCGGCCGGCACGGTCGATCGAGCGGCGCGGCAGGCGGATCGAGCTCGTCGGCTTGACGGCGATGCGCACCACCAGATCCTGTCCGGTGCTGATGCCGCCGAGCGTGCCGCCGGCGTGGTTGCTCGCGAAGCCCGCAGGCGTCAGCTCGTCGCCATGCTCGCTGCCGCGCTCGCGCACGGCGCCGAAGCCCGAGCCGATCTCGACCGCCTTGACGGCGTTGATGCCCATCATCGCGTAGGCGATGTCGGCGTCGAGCTTGTCGAACAGCGGCTCGCCCAGGCCCGCCGGCACCTGGCGCGCCTGCACCTCGATGCGCGCGCCGCACGAGTCGCCGGCACGGCGCAGGGTGTCCATGTGCGCCTCGAGCCGTTCGATGAGCGACGCATTCGCCGCGAAGAAGGGGTTGTGCGCGATGTGCTCGGTGCCCTCGAACGGGATCTCGATCTCGCCCAGCGCGCTCATCCAGCCGGTGAACGTGGTGCCGTGGCGCTCGCGCAGCCACTTCCTCGCCACCGCACCGGCGGCCACCATCGGCGCCGTCAGGCGCGCCGAACTGCGCCCGCCGCCGCGCGGATCGCGCACGCCGTACTTGCGCCAGTACGCGTAGTCGGCATGGCCGGGGCGGAAGGTGTCGAGTAGGTTCGCGTAGTCCTTGCTGCGCGCATCCTGGTTGCGGATCAGCAGGCAGATCGGCGTGCCGGTGGTCAGGCCCTCGTAGACGCCGGAGACGATCTCGACCGCGTCGGGCTCGTTGCGCTGCGTGACGTGGCGACTGGTGCCGGGGCGGCGGCGGTCGAGCTCGGGCTGGATGTCGGCCTCGGCCAGCGCCATGCCCGGCGGGCAGCCGTCGATCACGCAGCCGACGGCCGGGCCATGGCTCTCGCCGAAGTTCGTGACGCGAAACAGGACGCCGAAGGTGGAGCCGGACATGGGGCAGCGGTGCGCAGCGGTGGGCCGCGGTGGGCGTCCCGGCGGCCATTCTACGAAGCCCCCGAGGGCGCACCGGCATTGGCCCACAATGGCTGCCCGACCCCGACAGGAATGCGCCATGCCCGGTGCCGCCGACCCCGGCTTCGACACCCTCACGATCCACGCCGGCGCGGCGCCCGACCCGGCCACCGGCGCGCGCGCGCTGCCGATCTACCTCAGCACCAGCTTCGTCTACCAGAGCAGCGAGCACGCCGCGAGCCTGTTCGACATGGCGCGCTCGGGGCACGTCTACTCGCGCGTCAGCAACCCGACGAACGCCGTGCTCGAGGAACGCGTCGCTGCGCTCGAGGGCGGCGTGGGCGCCATCGCCACCGCCAGCGGCCACGCCGCGCTGCACCTGGCGATCGCCACGCTCGCCGGCGCCGGCAGCCACATCGTCGCCAGCACCGCGCTGTACGGCGGCAGCCACAACCTGCTCGCCTACACGCTGCCGCGCTTCGGCATCCGCACGAGCTTCGTCAGGCCCGACGACATCGACGGCTGGCGCGCCGCCATCCGGCCCGAGACGCGGCTGCTGTTCGGCGAGACGCTCGGCAACCCGGGCCTCGAGGTGCTGGACATCCCCACCTTGAGCGCGATCGCGCACGCGGCACGCGTGCCGCTGCTCGTCGACAGCACGTTCACGACGCCCTGGCTGATGAAGCCCTTCGAGCACGGCGCCGATCTCGTCTTTCACAGCGCCACCAAGTTCCTCTCGGGCCACGGCACGGTGCTCGGCGGCGTGCTGGTCGACGGCGGCACGTTCGACTGGGACGCATCGGGGCGCTTCCCCGAGCTCACGGCACCGTACGAGCGACTGCAGGGCATGGTGTTCAGCGAGGAGAGCAGCGTCGCCGCCTTCTTGCTACGCGCGCGCCGCGAGGGCCTGCGCGACTTCGGCGCCTGCATGAGCGCGCACACGGCGTGGCTGATCCTGCAGGGCCTCGAGACGCTGCCGCTGCGCATGGCGCGGCATGTCGAGAACACGCGCAAGGTGGTCGCCTTCCTCGCCGCGCAGCCGATGGTGGCGCGCGTCGGCTACCCCGAGCTCGCGAGCCACCCGAGCCACGCGCTGGCCGCGAAGCTGCTGCCGCGCGGCGCGGGCAGCGTGTTCGCCTTCGACGTCGCGGGCAGCCGCCCGCAGGGGCAGGCGTTCATCGAGGCGCTCAGGATCTTCAGCCACCTCACCAACGTCGGCGACTGCCGCTCGCTCGTCACCCACCCGGCGAGCACGACGCACGCGCGCATGGACGACGCGGCGCTGGCGGCCGCCGGCATCGCTGCGGGGACGATCCGCCTGTCGATCGGCCTCGAGGACGCCGACGACCTGATCGACGACCTGAAGCGCGCGCTCGACGCCGCGCGCAAGGCGCAGTGAGGCCGCCATGATGTTCACCGTGGCGGGCCGCGAGGCCTACGCCTACAGCGGCGGCAAGCCGTTCGACGCCACGCTGCCTTGCATCGTCTTCGTGCACGGCGCACTCAACGACCACAGCGTGTGGACGCTGCTCGCGCGCTGGTTCGCGCACCACGGCCACGCCGTGCTGGCGCTCGACCTGCCCGGCCACGGCCGCAGCACCGGCGCGCCGGCGCCGAGCGTGCAGGCGGCGGCCCAGTGGCTGCTCGCGCTGCTCGACGCGGCCGGCGTCGCCCGCGCTGCCGTCGTCGGCCACAGCCTGGGCTCGCTGATCGCGCTCGAAGCGGCGGCGCAGGCGCCCGGGCGCATCACGCAGCTGGTCATGATCGGCACCGCCTACCCGATGAAGGTCGGCGCGGCGCTGCTGGACACCGCGCGCGCGCGCCCGCTGGCGGCGATCGACATGGTCAACGCGTTCAGCCTGTCGTCGCTCGCGTGCAAGCCCTCGTTCCCCGGGCCGGGCATGTGGCTGCACGGCAGCCAGCGCGCGCTGATGCGGCGCACGCTGGCCGGCGCGAGCGGGCTCGAAGCGGGCGTCGGCGCCAACCTGCTCGAACACGACTTGCGCCTGTGCGACCGCTACGCCGGCGGGCTCGAGGCCGCGGCGCGCGTGCGCTGCCCGGCCCACGTGGTGCTGGGGCGCGACGACCGGATGACGAGCCCGAAGGCCGCGCGCGACATCGCCGCGGCGTTGCACGCACGCGTGACGCTGCTCGCCGGCGGCCACAGCCTGATGGCCGAAGCACCCGATGCGCTGCTGGCGGCGCTGCGCGCAGCGCTCGCCGACGCCGCCACGACCGCGGCGCAGGCGTCATGAGCGAGCGCTACGCCGTCGTCGGCCATCCGGTGGCACACAGCCTGTCGCCGCTCATCCACGGCCTGTTCGCCGCGGCGACCGGGCAGGACATCGAGTACACAAAGATCGAGTGCGCGCTCGACGGCTTCGCCGCGACCGTGGAGGGTTTTCGCGCCGCGGGCGGCCGCGGGCTGAACGTCACCGTGCCCTTCAAGGTGCAGGCGCTGCAGCTGGCGACGCGGCCGCAGCCGGCAGCGCGCGCCGCGGGTGCGGCCAACGCGTTGCGATTCGCCGCCGGCGAGATCGAGGCCGAGAACTTCGATGGCCTGGCGCTGGTGCGCGACCTCACGCACAACCTCGGCACGCCGCTGGCCGGTGTGCGCGTGCTGCTGCTGGGCGCGGGCGGCGCCGCGCGCGGCGCGCTGCGCCCGCTGCTGGCCGAGCGGCCGGCCGTGCTGGTCGTCGTCAACCGTGACGTCGCCAAGGCGCGGCAGGTCGTCGGCGAACTCGGCCACGAGCCGCGGGCGCGCTGGTGCGGCTACGGCGATCTGGGCGACGAGCGCTTCGACATCGTCATCGACGGCACCTCGGCCAGCCTGCACGGCGAGCTGCCGCCGATCGCGGCCTCGGTGTTCGCGCCCGGCGCCAGCGCCTACGAGATGGTCTACGGCAAGGGGCTGACGCCGTTCCTGCGCCTGGCCCGGCAGGCCGGTGCCACGCGGCTGGCCGACGGCGTGGGCATGCTGGTCGAGCAGGCGGCCGAGGCCTTCGCCTGGTGGCGCGGCGTGCGGCCGGCGACCGCACCGGTGATCGAGCGGCTCGCCGTGCCGCTGGCATGAGAACCTGTGAACGAACCACTCACGCCCGCTCGACGCGCCCTGACGCCCCCGCTCGGCGTTGCAAATGCTCGCCATAGCGCGCGCTATGGCTGCGCTTTGCGCCTTGATCGGAGCCGTCCTGTCGCGCCGCTCGGGCGCGACCGGTTCATTCACAGGTTCTGAGCCGTCGCGCCCGGATGCGGCATGCGCGCGCCTGTCCGCCACAATGACGGCGACGCCGACGCCCGCGGCGCCGGGGCGGGCGGGCCTGGCGCAGGATGACATCGCCATGAAGCTGCTGCTGATCAACGGCCCCAACCTCAACCTGCTGGGCCTGCGCGAGCCGGCCACCTACGGCCACGCCACGCTGGCCGAGGTCGAGCGCGCGGCCGCCGCGGAGGCCGCGCGCATGGGCGCCGAACTCGCGCCCTGGCAGAGCAACCACGAGGGCGCGATCGTCGAGCGCATCCATGCCGCGCACACCGAGGGCGTGGCCGGCATCGTCATCAACGCGGGCGCCTACACGCACACCAGCATCGCCATCCGCGACGCGCTCGCCGCCACCGCGCTGCCCTTCGTCGAGGTCCACATCTCGAACGTGCACGCACGCGAGCCGTTTCGCCACCGTTCGTACCTGTCGGCGATGGCGGCCGGCATCGTCGTCGGCTTCGGCGTCGACGGCTACCGCCTGGCGGTGCAGGGGCTGGTGCGCCGCCTGTCGGCGGGCTGAGCCGCCCTCCGTCCCACGCCCGGCGCCGACCGCGCGCCGGCGGCGGTGTCCGCGCGCGCCGGGCGGCGGCCGAGCGAAGCTGCAAGGTCGCCGGACGCGCGCCACGGCGCGAGCCGTTGCGCCGGCGCCGGCCAGGAGCGCTCAAGTCGGCATCGCGGCTGCCGAAATCGCGGGGCAACCGCATCCCGCACCACGTGCATCCATCCGCTCGAAAGGCCATCCCATGAAGCCCCTGACCTCCCTCCTCTCGATCGCCCTGCTCACCGTCAGCCTGGGCGCCGGCGCGCAGGACACGCGCGGCAGCAAGGACGAGGCCATGGCGACGGCCAAGGCCGCCGTCACGCACGTCAAGCAAGTCGGCGCCGATCAGGCCTGGAAGGACTTCACCGACGCGGGCAATGCCGAATGGCACAAGAAGGACCTGTACGTCTTCGTCAACCGCTTCGACGGCATGACGCTGGCGCACGGCGCGAACGTCAAGCTGGTCGGCAAGGACATGTCGGGCCTGAAGGACCAGGACGGCAAGCCCTTCATCGTCGAGATGGGCAAGCTGGCGCGCAGCGCCGGGTCGGGCTGGGTCGAGTACAGCTGGATCCATCCCGAGACCAAGAAGCCGGCCGCCAAGGCGACCTACGTCGTGGCCGTGCCCAGCGTCGACGGCTACCTCGGCGTCGGCATCTACCGCTGAACCGTCAGGGCGCCCGGCATCGCGACTCGTCCGCTCCAGCCATGAACATCCACTCCCTGCTCGGGCGCCTTGCGCTGGGCACCAAGATCGCGATCGCGCCCGCGGTCACGCTGCTGTGCCTGTGCGCCGTCGCCGTCGTCGTGCACCTGAGCCTGGCGCGCACCGAGTCCGCCATGACGCAGGTCGAGCAGGTGCGCCTGCCCGCCTACGAGACGGCACGGCAGATCAAGGCCGGCGTCGAAGGCCTGAACACCATGGTGCTGCGCAGCATCGCGTGGGAGGGCGCCTCGTTCAAGGCCGACGTGGTGGCGGCGGTCGATGCCGCCGCCGCACGCCACGCCAAGGCGGTGCGCGAGTCGATCGCGGCCCAGGCGGCCAACCCGGCACTCGACGACGAGGGCAGGCGCGCCTTCGCCGCCCTGCTGCCGATCTACGACAAGTTCGCGCGCAGCGCGCTCGAGTCGATCGACATGAAGAGCGCCGGGCTGGCCTCGGCGGCGTTCGTCATGACGACCATGGAGGACGACTTCAAGGGCCTGAGCGAGCGGCTCGACACGATCGTCTCGAGCACGCGCCGCGCCAGCAGCGAGGACTTCGGCAGCGCGCTGGCCCACGCCACGCTGGCACGCCGCACGCTGTGGATCGCGCTCACGTGCGCGCTGGCCCTCGGCATCGCAGCCACCTGGCTCGCGGTGCGCAGCATCGCGCGCCCGATCTCGCGCGCCGAAGCGGTGGCGCGCGCCGTCGCCGACGGCGACCTGAGCGTCAGCGTCGAGGTGGAGGGCAGCGACGCCACGGCCCGCATGCTCACGGCCTTGGGCTCGGTGACGACCAGCCTGTCGGCGATCGTCGGCGACATCCGCGGCGCCGCCGAACACATTGCCGGCGCCTCCAACGAGATCGCCAGCGGCAACCAGGACCTGTCGGCACGCACCGAGGCGCAGGCGGCCAATCTGCAGCAGACGGTCGCCTCGGTCGACCTGCTGAGCGCCACCTGCCGCCAGAGCGCGGACAACGCGAACGAGGCACGCACGCTGGCCACCGACGCCTCGGCCGTGGCCGGCGAGGGCCAGCAGGCGATGCAGCGCGTGGCCACGGCGATGGACTCGATCCAGACGCACGCACGGCGCATCTCGGAGATCGTCGGCGTGATCGACGCGATCGCGTTCCAGACCAACATCCTGGCGCTCAACGCGTCGGTCGAGGCGGCGCGCGCGGGCGAGCTCGGCCGCGGCTTCGCCGTCGTCGCGGCCGAGGTGCGCACGCTGGCCGACCGCAGCTCGGTGGCGGCGCGCGAGATCCGCAGCCTGATCGCCGCCTCGGCGGCGCAGGTCGAGGACGGCAGCCAGCATGTCGCCGATGCCGGCCGGACCATGGGCCGGGTCGTCGAGGCGATCACCAGCGTCGAGCAGCGCGTCGCGCGCATCCATGCCGCGACCGCCGAGCAGGCGCAGGGCATCTCGCAGGTGCACGAGACCATCGGCGGCATCGACCAGGCGACGCAGCACAATGCCGCGCTGGTCGAACAGGCCGCCGCCGCAGCCGAGACGCTGCGCAGCCAGGCCGCCGGCCTGGTGACCTCGGTCGCGCGCTTCCAGTTGCGCAGCGCGTCGCACGAAGGTGCCAGCGCCGCATCGGCTGCCTGATCTCGGCCACCCGGCGCCAGATCGAACGCCGCGCGCAGCCCACGGCGCCCGGGCCGCGCGGTCGCCGCCGAGGAAGAGGCACGGGCGACAGGGTCTCGCGGCCCTCCATTGCACTCGGGCGCCGCAGGTCGCATGATGGGCGGCGCGTGCGCCGCGCCGGCGCGCGCGTGGCAGGGGGCCCGCGCCGGTCGGCGCGGCGCCGCAGCGCGCGACCGAACGCCGGCACGGATGTCGGCACCGCGCTCCGTCCGACCCCGTCCGGCCCTCGGCCCACCCGTTCGGCGGCTTCTTGACACAGATCAAGGCGATCATGGAGACTCTGGAGCCAAATCGGTATTGCGGTACCGTAATACCGTAATTCGCACCGAGGAGCCCGCGATGAGTCAACCGAGCCAGGCCGAGCGCGAAGCCGAACTGGGCGCCATCTTCGAACACTGCAACGACCTGCGCCAGGCGCCGGTGCCCACCGACGCCGAGCTGCCGGCCGGGTTCGTCGGCACGCTGGGCCACTTTCCCGTCTACTTCCCGGAGGAGATCGCGCACGCCGCCGGCCTGCTGCCGGTGAACCTGCTGGGCGGCGGCAACAAGCTCGAGATGAAGGCGGCCGACGCGCACATGGGCTCGTTCATCTGCTCGATCTGCCGCTCCACCACCGAGATGGGCCTCAACGGGTCGCTGTCGACGCTCTCGGGCTTCGTCACGCACCCGATCTGCGACGCCGCCAAGCACCTGTCGGGCATCTGGGGGCGCAACTTCCCCGAGCAGCTGAGCCAGATCCTGTACCTGCCGCAGAACCCGAACTCGCCGGGTGCCGCGCGCTTCGTCGCCGCCGAGTACCAGCGCCTGCGCGGCGAGTTCGAGAAGAAGGTCGGCCACGCCGTCGAAGACGCCGCGCTCAGCCGCAGCATCCGCATCTACAACCGCAACCGCCAGCTGCTGCGCGAGCTGATGGCGATCCGCCGCGACGAGCCGTGGAAGCTCGGCTGCACCGAAGGCTATCTGCTGCTGCGCGCCCGCACGCGCATGCCCTGCGAAGAGCACAACGCTCTGCTCGAGGCCGCGCTGCCGCTGATCCGCGCGCGCGACCGCGTCGCGCAGGACAAGCCGCGCGTGGTCTTCGTCGGCGGCTTCTGCGAGCAGCCGCCGCTCGAGATGCTCGAGGCGCTCGACGACACCTGCTACGTCGTCGACGACGACATCCTGATCGGCCTGCGCTGGATGACCGAGGACGTCGACGAGACGGGCGACCCGGTGCGCGCGCTGGCCGAGGCCTTCCTCGACCGCTCCGCCGCCAGCCCGGTGCAGCACGACGAGCGCAAGACCAAGGAAGGCTACCTGATGGACATGCTGCACGGCGCGCGCGCCGATGCCGCCATCCTCACCGCGGCCAAGTTCTGCGAGCCCGGCCTCGACGAGCAGGTCGCCTGGTCCAAGCACCTCGACGAGGTCGGCGTGCAGTACCTGGTGCTCGAGTTCGAGGAGAAGATGACCTCGTTCGAGCAGATGGCGATGCAGCTCGAGACCTTCGCCGAATCCCTTCTGTTCGCGATCGCCTGAACGGAGACCCGCCATGAGCACCGACACCGTCGCCACCACCGCGGCCGCCGCCGCGCCCACGGACGAGTTCAACGCCCACCTCGAGGGGCAGAAGCTGATGAAGGCCTGGTACGCCGGGCTCGAGCAGGCGCGCCCGCGCGGCGAGCACGTGGCCAACGTGTTCGTGATGGGCAACGCGATCGAGATCCTGCGCACCTTCGACTTCCAGCTCGTCTTCCCCGAGATCAACTCGCTGCAGACCGGCGTGCGCAAGGTCTCGGAGGACTACCTGCGCGCCTCCGAGGATTACGGCTACTCGCCCGACGTGTGCTCGTACGTGAAGGCCGACGTCGGCCTCATCCTGCGCGAACAGAAGCACCCTTCGGGCACGATCCCGACGGCCGACATCGCGATCGCGTCGAACATGTGCGCCACGTTCATCAAGTGGGGCGAGATCTGGGAGCGCATGCTCAAGACGCCCACCTTCGTGCTCGACCTGCCCGGCCAGCGCGGACCCAACTGGCAGGTGCGCCGCGGCGACGCCCAGCACATGAGCGACGCGCAGTGGGTCGAGGCGCAGTTCCGCGACCTCATCGAGCGCTGCGAGAAGATCACCGGCAAGCGCTTCGACATGGATCGCCTGGCCGAGGTCGAGGACCGCGTCAACCGCATGGTCGCGCACTGGAACGCCGTGATGGCGCTCAACCGCACCTGCCCGGCGCCGTACAACGCGATGCTCGACGGCCTGACGTACATCGGCATCATGAACGTCTACCGCGGCACCGAGGAAGGCGTCGAGTTCATGCGCCGGCTCGAGGAGACGCTGCGCGCCAAGGTCGCGCGCGGCGAAGGCCGGGTGGCGCAGGAGAAGTTCCGGCTGCTGTTCTCGGGCACGCCGTGCTACGTGTCGATGCGCCGGCTGGTCGAGCTGTTCGAGAGCTGGGGCGGCGTGTTCGCCTACTCCGACTACCTCACCTTCGCCGCCGGCGGCATGGACGCCGGCGACCTGGTCTACGACACGTCGCGCCCGCTCGAGAGCCTGGCCGAGATCACGGCGCTGGCGGCGCAGCGGGGCCTGTCGAACCAGTTCTTCTCGCACGAGCGGCTCGAGCAGCAGCTGCACGACTACGACGTCGACGGCGTCGTCTTCCACGGCATCAAGAGCTGCCGCTTCGTCTCCTCGGGCATGGCCGACACGCGCAACTTCCTGAACAAGAAGCTGAGCATGCCGAGCCTGTACATCGAGTCCGACCTGATCGATCCGCGCTACTGGTCCGACGCGCAGATCAAGAACCGGGTCGACGCCTTCTTCGAGTCGCTGCAGCAGCGCGGCGGCACGCCGCAGCAGCCCGGCGGCCGGCATGCAACCACCCAGAGCGGGAGCCACCCATGAGATACACAGGCGGAGTCGACGTCGGCTCGACACAGACCAAGGCGGTCGTCATCGACGAGAACGGCAAGGTCGTCGGCCGTGCGCTGCTCGACATGGAAACGAGCATGGTCACGATCGCCGAGCAGGCGTTCAAGGCCGCGCTGGCCGACGCCGGCATCGGCGAGGACCAGGTGGTGCGCGTGGCCGGCACCGGCTACGGGCGCTACAACGTCTCGTTCGGCCACGAGCAGGTGACCGAGATCAGCTGCCACGCGCGCGGCGCGGTGGCGCTGTTCCCCGGCACGCGCACGGTGATCGACATCGGCGGCCAGGACACGAAGGCGATCGCCGTCAAGCCCGACGGCCAGGTGGCCGACTTCACGATGAACGACAAGTGCGCGGCCGGCACCGGGCGCTTCCTGGGCGCGGCCTCGTATGCGCTCGAGATGCCGCTGGGCGAGCTCGGGGCGCTGGCGCTGCGTTCGCGCAACCCGGTGCGCATCACCACCACCTGCACCGTGTTCGCCGAGTCCGAGATCATCAGCCACCTGGCCAAGGGCATCCTGCCCGAGGACGTGCTGATGGGCGTGCACCAGGCGATCACGAGCCGCTGCGTGTCGCTGGCACGGCGCGTGGGCATCAACGCCGAGGTCACCTTCACCGGCGGCGTGAGCCGCAACGTGGCGATGGTCAAGCTGATCGAGGAGGCGGTGGGCATGAAGATCAACGTCAGCCCCGATGCCCATTTCTGCGGCGCGCTCGGCGCCGCGCTGGTGGCGCGCGAGCACGCATTCGCAACGGCCACCGAAGCGGCCGCAGCCCTCGCCTAGGAGAACGGACATGGTCAACGTGGTTGGCATCGACATCGGATCGACCTACACGAAGGCGATCTGCCTGAACGGCGAGCGCAAGGTCGTCGGCACCGCGGTGCGCCGCACCGGCTTCAAGCTGGCGCAGGCGGCCGAGGCCGTGTTCGACGATCTGCTGCAGAACTGCGGCCTCGAGCGCGGCGACATCACCTATGTCGGCGCCACCGGCTACGGCCGCTACACGGTGCCGTTCCGGCACGCGCAGATCACCGAACTCACGGCGCACGCGCAGGCCGCGGTGCACCTGTTCCCCGACACGCGCACGATCCTCGACATCGGCGGGCAGGACATCAAGGCCATCAAGGTCGACGAACAGGGCCGCGTGAAGGCGTTCCGGCTCAACGACAAGTGCGCCGCCGGCACCGGCGCCTTCCTCGAGAAGACGGCGCGCTACCTCGGCCTCACCACCGAGGACATCGGACCGTACGCGATGCGCTCGACCAACCCGAAGCCGATCAGCAGCGTGTGCGCGGTGTTCGCCGAGTCGGAGGTCATCAACCACCTGTCCAACGGCATCGCGGCCGAGGACATCATGATGGGTGCGATGTCCTCGCTCGGCGGCCGTGCGATCCAGCTCATGCGCCGCGTCGGCCTCGAGCCGGGCTACATGCTCACCGGCGGCATGACGCGCAACGTGGCGATGATCACCGCGCTCGAACGTGCGCTGGACGCGAAGTTCAACGTCGCCCCGAACGGTCTGGGCCAGTTGAACGGCGCCTACGGTGCGGCCTACCTCGGCCTGCGACGCGTCGAGAAGCTGCTCGCCGAGGGCAAGCCGATCCCGCCCACCGCCGCGCAGCAAGGCGACAGCGAGAAGCAGACCAAGCGCCGCTGGTCGGCGATGGCGATGACGCGCAAGCGCTACGCAGCGGGCGCCGATGCATCGCACGCCGATGCCGACGCAGCGGGCGCGCAGCCGCATGTGCACGCGGGCGAGTCGGCCGCGGCGCCGGCGGCCTGAGCGGCGCGGGTCCGGAGCACGCCAGCGGCCGCGCACAGCGCCGCCCGACGCAGGCCAACACGAGGAGCACCACGCCGATGGAGTCCATCAGCACCTACATGCAGCACGATCACGTCGACATCGACGGCATCGCCGAGCGCGCGTCCACCGCGGCGGCGGCCGGCGACGGCGCGGCGATGGCGCGCGACGGCGCGCGCTTCCTGCAGCGGCTCGAGCAGCACATCGAGATGGAGGAACGCATCCTCTTTCCCGCCTTCGAAGAGCGCACGGGCATGCGCGAGGCCGGCCCGAGCGTGCAGATGCGCGAGGAGCACGTTTGGATGCGCCCCGTGATCGACGAGATGCGCGCTGCCGTCACGGCGGCCGACAACGGCGCGTGGCAGCGCGCCTCGCAGGCGCTGCTCGAGATCCTCGTGCCGCACAACGCGAAGGAAGAGCAGATGATGTACCCGATGCTCGACGACGCGATGGGGCCGGACGCCGGCGCCCTGCTGGTCGAGGTCAAGGCGCTGGCCGCCTGAGGGCGCTCGCAGCGAGTGCACCACGGCCGGCGCCCCGGCGCGGCCTGCGATCCAGGCCGCCCCCCGGCATCCGACGCACCCCCTGCAGCGGCCGCCGCGCGGCGCCGCCGCACCCTTGCGCACACGGTGCGCGGACGCGCGGCGCCGGCTCAGCGCGCCTTGGCGTGCGGGCTGACGTAGTCGCCGACCGGCGTCTGGAAGGCGACGTTCAGGCGGTTCCAGCCGTTGATGGCGATGACGGCCAGCGTCAGGTCGACGAGCGCCTTCTCGTCGAAGTGGCGCCGCGCCTCGGTGTACACCGCGTCGGGCACATGCTGGTGCGTCGCGACCTGCGTCACCGCCTCGGTCCACGCCAGCGCGGCGCGCTCGCGCTCGCTGTAGCAAGGGGCCTCGCGCCACACACTGACCAGGTACAGCCGCTGCTCGGTCTCGCCGCGTGCCCGCGCGTCCTTGGTGTGCATGTCCAGGCACCAGGCGCAGCCGTTGATCTGCGACGCGCGCGTCTTCACGAGCTCGAGCAGCGACTCCTCGAGGCCGCTGCGGTGCACCTGTGTCTCCACGCCGAGCATGGCCTTGAAGGCGTCGGGCGAAGCGCTCTTGTAGTCCAGCCGTTGCTGCATGACTTGTCCTTTCAGTCGGGGTTAGGAAAGCGCGCGAACAGGCGCTGCATATCGGGGTAGCCGAACGCCGTCTCGAGACCGTCGAAGCGCCCGCCCGCCTGCAGCGCGCGCGCCGCATCGCGCGCGGCGGCGTAGGCCATCGTGGCCAGGCGCGTGGCCGTGCTCACGCGCGCCACGCCGATGCGGCCGAGCTCGGCGAGATCGGGCAGGCCGCGCCGCGCGCCGACGTTGAGCGGCGCGTCGACGGCCTCGACCAGCGCGGCGATGGTTGCGCCCGCGGCCAGGCCGATCGGATAGACGCAATCGGCGCCCGCGGCCAGGTAGGCGCGCGCGCGACGCACCGCCTCGTCGAGCCGTTCGGCCTCGCTCGCCTCGCCGCCGACCATCCAGACGTCGACGCGCGCATTGACGACGATCGGCACGCCGGCCTCGCGTGCGGCCTCGCGCGCGGCCGCGATGCGCGCGGCGGCATCGGCGACGCTGCGCAGGCTCTCGTGGCGCACGCCGTCTTCGAGGTTGATGCCGGCTGCGCCGGCGGCGATGATTGCGCGCACGTTCGCCGCCACCGCCTCGGGCGTCGCACCGAAACCGGCCTCGAAATCCACGCTCACCGGCAGCGCCGTCACGCGCACCATGCGCTCGGTGGCGGCCAGCAGTTCGGCGAACGGCAACTGCTCGCCGTCGGCATAGCCGAGCGACCACGCCACGCCGCCGCTGGTGGTCGCGAGCGCGGCGAAGCCGAGGCTGTCGAACAGGCGTGCGCTGCCGGCGTCCCAGGCGTTGGGCAGCAGCAGCACGCGGCGCCGGTCGTGCAGCGCTCGAAACCGCGTCGCGCGCTCGATCCGTGGTTGCGTGTCCATGTGTGAAGTTGCCGGCCTGCACCGGGCCTGCCGGTGCGCAGATGCTACGCCTGCAGTGCGGGCCGGCCGGCGGACGGGCCCCAAGGCGCTGCAGCGCGCAGGGTCTGCCACCGATGACACCGCCTTGCGCGTGCTCAGCGGCAGCCGTGATCGTGTTGCGGCGGCTGGACAAAGTCCCCTATGCTTCGGGAACGTCGCGAAATCCCCGTCCAGAGGTGTGGCATGTACGACCGAATCCTGGTTCCGCTCGATGGCTCGAACTTCTCCGAGGAGGTGATTCCCTACGCCGAGGGGCTGGCCGCCGTGCACGGCACGGCGCTTGCGCTGCTGCGGGTGGTCGACAAGGAGTCCGAACGCGACGAGGCGACGCGCTACGCCGAGCATCTGGCCGCCGCGCACGGGGCGAGCGGCCATTGCGCGGTCGCCGCCGGTCACATCGCCGATGCCATCCTCGAGGAGGCACGCCGCGTGCCGCGCACCCTGATCGCGATGACTTCGAACGGGCGCTCGGGCCTCATGGAAGCCATGCTCGGCAGCGTCGCCATGAGCCTGGTGCGCGGCGGGGGTGCACCCGTGCTCGTCTACCGGCCCACCGGCCGCATGCCCGACGACACCCCGGTCAAGGTGCGCAGCGTCGTGCTGCCGCTGGACGGCAGCGATCTGTCCGAGGCGATGATCCCCGACGCGGCGGCACTGGCGAAGTGGATCGGCGCCGAGGTGCTGGTCGTTTCGGTCATCGACCCCAGGGCCCGGGCCGACGCCGGCGTCGCGACCAGTGACGTGCTCGAGTCCTCGTATGTGCGCTCGATGGCCGACAAGATCGCGGCCCAGCACGGCGCGCGCGTGAACTGGGAGGTCCTGCACGGTGAGCCGGCCGACGCGATCTCCGCGTTCACGGTCGGGCGCCGGGACGCCGTGCTGGCGATGATGACGCACGGGCGACGCGCGCTCGAGTCCGCGTTCCTCGGCAGCGTGACGTCAGGCTGCCTGCGCAGGGCCGGTGTGCCGGTGCTGATGCGCGCGCCCTAGGAGCGCAGGTGGGCGCGCGGCCGCGTCGCCGCCGCTGAATGGCGGCAGCAGCGCCGCCGAACGACGACCGCGCTGCAGCGCGCCGCTCGTCGTCAGTTCGCGAGCAGCTCGCCCAGCGTCGGCTCGCCCAGAGCGGTGCGCTCGCGAAAGCGCGCTGCCGGCGTGCCGGGGGCCGCAGGCGCGAGCAGCAGCGCGTCGACGAGCGCACGTGCCGGCGTGTGCCCGGGATCACACAACAGCGCGAAGCGGGGTTCGTCGTCCTCGTCCAGCCGCGCCACCCAGTCGATCGCGGCCAGCCGCTCGAGCACGCCGTCGATGCGCAGCGGATCGGTGCGCAGGCGTGCGGACAATGCGCTCAGCGTGAGCCCCCCGATGCCGTCCGCGCGGCCTCGCGCCAGTTCGCCCAGCACGTCGAGAGCAAGCTCGAAGCGCGCGCCGGGTGTGTCGGGCCGGCGCGCCACCTTCATCGCCAGGCTGGGGGCATAGGCGGCGATGACGGCGCCCAGCAGCACGATGACCCAGCCGAGATAGACCCACAACAGCAGGACCGGCACGGTCGCGAAGGCGCCGTAGATGACCGAGTAGGTCGGGATCTCGCGCAGATACCAGCCGAGCGCGTCCTTTGCGATCTCGAACGCCACGGCGACGAACACGCCGCCCGCCCAGGCGTGGCGCCAGCGCACCGGTGCGTTGGGCACGAAATGGAACAGGCCCGCCATGGCCGCGGCGAGCAGGGCGAACTGCGCCACCGCGAACAGCGCGCCGACGCCACCCGGGAGCGCGGAGACGACGCCGCCCGAAGCCGAGATCGCATACGAGGTGACCGAAAGGCTCACGCCCAGCGCGAGCGGCCCCAGCGTCATCCCGGCCCAGTAGATCAGCACGCGCTGCGCCAGCGGGCGCGGCTTGCGCACGCGCCAGATGTGGTTGAGCGTGCGGTCGATCGTCAGCACCAGCGACAGCGCCGTCGTCACGAGCACCAGCAGACCGACCGTGCCGATGGCGCGCGCCTTGCCGGCGAATTGCGTGAGTGCGCGCAGCACCGGTCTGGCGATCGTATCGGGCACCAGCGCATGCAGGAAATACTTCTCCAGCGCCTCCTGGAAGGTGGCGAACATCGGGAACGCCGCGAACAACGCCAGCATCACCGTGAGCAGCGGCACCAGCGCCATCAGCGTCGTGAAGGTCAGGCTGCTGGCCGTGAGTCCGAGCTGGTCGGCACGGAAGCGCTCGCGCAGCGTCGCCAGCGTATCGGCCCAGGGCCAGCCGCGCAGGGTGTCCAACCACTGCGCGGCGCGCGTGCCGAGCGCCGGGCGGTGCACCTCGGTCGGGTCCATGCTGGCTATGATGCCAGCATGGACCTGGACGCCGTCGCAGGCGCTGCGCAGCCGGCCGCCCGCGCACGCGGCGCAGCCGCCGTGGCTGGAGCCGGCGCTGCAGTGCAGCGGCTGCGCGCGGCCGTCACCGTGCTGCTGCTCGCGCTGGTTGCGCTCGGCCTCGCGTGGGAGCTGAAACTCGCGCCCACCGGCAGCGGCACGCTTGCGATCAAGGTGCTGCCGCTCGTCGCCGCCCTGCCCGGCGTGCTGCGGCATCGCCTGTACACCTACCGCTGGCTCGCGCTGCTGATCTGGCTGTACGTGCTCGAGGGCCTGGTGCGCGCGGGCAGCGAGCACGGCATCGCCGCGGCGCTGGCGATGGTCGAGGTCGCCCTGGGAATCACCCTCTTCGCAGCGGCGGCCGCCTACATCCGGCGCCGTCTGCGCGGCAGCACCGGCAGCACCGGCAGCGCCGGCAGCGCCGTCACGCCTGCCGTCACGCCGCCTGCCGACACTCCGACCTGCGCCGACACCGGCGCACACTGCGACGCCGGCCCGACATGAAGCTCGTCGAGGACCTGCGCACGATCGTCGGCGCGACCCACGTGCTGACCGACGGCGATCTGTCGGCGTGGGAGCTCGACTGGCGTCGGCGTTGGCACGGCAAGGCGCTGGCCGTCGTGCGACCGGGCAGCACGGCCGAGGTGGCCGCGGTCGTGCGGCTGTGCGGCGCCGCAGGCACGAGCATCGTGCCGCAGGGCGGCAACACCGGGCTCGTGGGCGGCGGGGTGCCCGATGCGAGCGGCCGGCAGGTGCTGCTGTCGCTCGGGCGCATGCAGCGCGTGCGCGCGCTCGATCGCGCGAACCTCACGCTCACGGTGGAGGCCGGCTGCGTGCTGCAGGCGGCGCAGCAGGCGGCCGCCGACGCCGGCTTGCTGCTGCCGCTGTCGCTGGCCTCCGAAGGCAGTTGCACGGTCGGCGGCAACCTGGCCACCAACGCCGGCGGCACGCAGGTCCTGCGCTGGGGCAACGCGCGCGAGCTGTGCCTGGGCCTCGAAGTCGTCACCGCCGCGGGTGAGGTCTGGGACGGGCTGAGCGGGCTGCGCAAGGACAACACGGGCTACGACCTGCGTGACCTCTTCATCGGCAGCGAAGGGACGCTGGGCGTGATCAGCGCCGCGACGCTGAAGCTGGCGCCGCAGCCGGCCGCGGTGATGACGGCGCTGGCGGCCTGCTCCTCGCTCGAAGCCTGCGTGAAGCTGCTCGATCTCGCGCGCGCGCGCCTGGGCGCAGGGCTCACCGGCTTCGAGGTCATGGGCCGCTTCGCGCTCGACCTCGTGGCGCGTCACTTCCCCCAGCTGCCGCGCCCGCTGCCCGGTGCGCCGTGGACCGTGCTGCTCGAGGCGAGCGATCTCGAGGGCGAACAGCAGGCCCGCGAGCGCTTCGAGGCGCTGCTCGCGCGTGCGCTCGACGCCGGCATCGTCGCCGATGCGGCGGTGGCCGAGAGTCTGGCGCAGTCACGCGCCTTGTGGCAGCTGCGCGAATCGATCCCGCTCGCGCAGGCCGAAGAGGGGCTCAACATCAAGCACGACATCTCGCTGCCGGTGTCGGCGATCCCCGAGTACGTGCGCCGCACCGACGCCGCGCTGCAGACGCGCTGGCCAGGCGTGCAACTCGTCAACTTCGGGCACCTGGGCGACGGCAACCTGCACTACAACGTGCAGGCGCCCGCGGGCAGCGATGCCAAGCGCTTCCTCGTCGAGCAGGAGCACGCCGTGAACACGCTCGTCTTCGACGCGCTCGTGCCCTACGGCGGCTCGTACTCGGCCGAGCACGGCATCGGCACGCTCAAGCGCGACGAGCTCGCGGCGCGCAAGTCGCCGGTGGCGCTGTCGATGATGCGTGCCGTCAAGGCCGCCCTCGACCCCCGCGGCTTGCTCAACCCGGGGCGCGTGCTGTGAAGGCGTGAGTACCGCAGCGTGCTACTGCAGCGGGCCGTCGAGACCGCGCGGCACCGGCAGCGCGAAGGTCTCGATGCCCTCCTCGCGCAGCGATTCGCGCTGCTCGTCGCTCGCCTGGCCGCGGATGCCGCGCTGCTGGCTCTCGCCATAGTGGATGCGCCGTGCCTCTTCGGCGAAACGCTCACCGACATCCTCGGTACGGCTCATCAGCTCGCGCGCCGCCTTCAGCCAGGCCGCCTGCAGGTCGGACGGCTGCGGCATCACCGACGTGCGCGCCGGCTCGGCCTCGTGCGCACCCGACAGGTTCAGCCGCGGCGCACTCGGCATGCGCGCGACCGTGGTGTCGGCGCACATCGGGCAGGCGACGAGCGCGCGGCCGTTCTGCTCCATGAAGTCCTCGTCGCAGGCGAACCAGCCCTCGAAGCGATGGCCGTGCGCGCAGCGCAGGTCGAGCACCTTCATGACGCATCCATCATAGCCCGGCCGCATCCTCGGCGGCGAGCCAGGTCAGCGCTCGGCGTCCGGCACGCCAGCTCTGCAGCCAGTGCAGACCGATCTGCGTCTTCACGTCCGGCAGATCGCCGCGCAGCTCGAACGCCTCGAGTTCGGCGGCGCTCAGCGTGACGGTCTCGACGAACTCGCCTTGCTCGGGCTCGGCCGCACCGGCGCGCAGGCCGCGTGCGAACCAGATCCAGATGCTCTCGCTCGAGTAGGCGGCGGCGTTGTGGATCGCGCCGCCCCAGGCCCATTCGAGTGCGGTGTAGCCGGTCTCCTCGCGCAGCTCGCGCATTGCACACTGCAGCGTCGATTCGTGCGCATCGCGCTTGCCGGCCGGAAACTCGACCAGCACCTTGGCCACCGGGTAGCGATACTGGCGCACGAGCACGATGCGCCCGTCGTCGAGCAACGGCACCACGGCCACCGCACCGGGGTGCACGATGTACTCGCGCGTCGCCTGCTGCCCGTCGGGCAGACGCACGAGGTCGCGGTGCAATTCGACGAAGCCGCCGGCGTACAGCGTTTCGCCGCCCAGGCGCTGCTCGCGCAGATGGGCGTCTGCCGACGCTTCGCCGCCCGCCTGCGCAGCGCCGTCGTCTATGCCGCGTCCGTCGTGCAAGGCTCAGGTGGTCAGCGCACGCACGATCGCGTCGCGGCAGATCGCCAGCAGACCACCCGAGAACATGCCGAACAGCAACACCGCGGCGCCGTTGGCGGCCAGCAGCGTCGACACGCCGAAGGAGCGCTCGACGACGCTGCCGCGCGCCGGCGGATCGATCCACATCACCTTGACGACGCGCAGGTAGTAGAAGACGCCGACCAGCGACAGCAGCACCGCGACCACCGCGAGCGTGATGTAACCCGGCAGGTTGGTCGTCACCAGCGCCTGGATCACCGCCAGCTTGGCGAAGAAGCCGATGAACGGCGGCATGCCCATGAGCGAGAACATGAAGATCGTCATCACCCCGGCGACCCACGGGTGGCGCCGCGCGAGGCCGGCGAAATCGGCGATCTGCTCGCTCTCGAAGCCGTGGTTCGAGAGGTACATGATGAGGCCGAAGGTGCCCAGCGTCGTCAGCACGTAGGCCACGAGGTAGAACATGGCCGAGCTGTAGGCATTGCCCGCCGACAGCGTGTTGCCGCTCACGACGCCGGCGGCGAGGCCGAGCACGACGAAGCCGATCTGCGCGATCGTCGAGTAGGCGAGCATGCGCTTGAGGTTGGTCTGCGCGATCGCGGCGACGTTGCCGATCACCAGCGAGCCGACGGCCATGACGACGAACATCTGCTGCCAGTCCGGCGCCAGCCCGAGCATGCCCTCGACCAGCAAGCGGATCGTGATCGCGAAGGCGGCGAACTCGGGTGCGCCGCCGATCAGCAGCGTGACCGAGGTCGGTGCGCCCTCGTAGACATCGGGCAGCCACATGTGGAACGGCACCGCACCGAGCTTGAAGCCCAGGCCGGCAACGACGAACACGAGGCCGAACACCAGCACCTCGTCGTTGATGCGCCCGGCGGCGATGCGCTCGAAGACCTTCGGGATCTCGAGCGTGCCGGTGGCGCCGTACATCATCGACAGGCCGTACAGCAGGAAGCCGCTGGCGAGCGCGCCGAGCACGTAGTACTTCATCGCCGCCTCGCTGGCCACGCGGTGGTCGCGGCGCAGCGCCGTGAGCGCGTACAGCGACAGGCTCATCAGCTCGAGCCCGAGGTAGACGACGATGAAGTGGTTCGCCGAGCACATCACCGCGATGCCCAGCAGCACGAACAGCGTGAGCGTGTAGAACTCGCCCTTGTCCATGTCGCGCGTGGCCAGCGTCGGACGCGCGTAGGCCAGCGTCACGATCAGCGCCAGCGCGGCGAAGAAGGCGAGCAGGTGGCCCATCGGATCGACCACCGCCATGCCCTGCATCGCGTACACGGTGGCGCCGTCGAGCAGGCCCTGCAGGTGCAGCCACGCGAAGACGGCCATCGTCGCCTGCGTCAGCCAGTAGGTCAGGCGGCGCTCGCGGCCGCTGGCGTACAGGTCGAGCAGCAGCACGACGCAGGTCGCGGCGAGCAACCCCATCTCGGGAAGCATGGCGGGCCAGTTCATTTCGGTCATGGGTACGCGCGGCCCGTCACGGGAGTTTGGAGACGGCGACGTGGCGCAGCAGTTCGGCCACCGAGGCGCCCATCGGATCGGTGAGGGGTTTGGGATACAGGCCGATCCACAACACCCCGACGGCCAGCAGCGCGAGCATCAGGAACTCGCGGCTGCCGATGTCGGTCATCGCCCGCACCTTGTCGTTGCCGGGCGCGCCGAAGTACACGCGCTTGATCATCCACAGCGTGTAGGCGGCGCCCGAGATCAGCGCCGTGGCCGCCAGCAGGCCGAGCCAGAAGTTGACCTTCACGGTGGCCAGGATGACCATCCACTCGCCGACGAAGCCCGACGTGCCGGGCAGGCCGCAGTTGGCCATCGCGAACAGCACGACGAAGCCGCCGAAGCGCGGCATCAGGTTGACGACGCCGCCGTAGGCCGCGATCTCGCGGCTGTGCACGCGGTCGTAGATGACGCCGATGCACAGGAACATCGCGCCCGAGACGAAGCCGTGGCTGACCATCTGCACGACGCCGCCGGCCACGCCCAGCGCCGTGAAGCCGAAGAAGCCCAGCGTCACGAAGCCCATGTGCGCCACCGAGCTGTAGGCGACGAGCTTCTTCATGTCCTTTTGCACCAGCGCGACGAGGCCGATGTAGGTGATAGCGACGAGGCTGAAGGCCACCAGCAGCCACGCGTATGCGTGGCTGGCGTCGGGGGCGATCGGCATCGAGTAGCGCACGAAGCCGTAGGCGCCGAGCTTGAGCATGATCGCCGCCAGCACCACCGAGCCGCCGGTGGGCGCCTCGACGTGCGCATCGGGCAGCCAGGTGTGCACCGGCCACATCGGCACCTTGACCGCGAAGGCGGCAAAGAAGGCGAAGAACAGCAGCGCCTGCGCGTTCATCGGCAGCGGCAGCCTGTGCCAGGTCGCGACGTCGAAGCTGCCGCCGCTCTTGAAGTACAGGTACACCACCGCCACCAGCATCAGCAGCGAGCCGAGCAGCGTGTAGAGGAAGAACTTGAACGCCGCGTAGACGCGCCGCGGTCCGCCCCAGACGCCGATGATCAGGTACATCGGGATCAGCGTGGACTCGAAGAACACGTAGAACAGCATGCCGTCGAGCGCGGCGAAGACGCCGATCATCAACCCCGAGAGGATGAGGAACGCGCTGTAGTACTGCGCCACGCGGTCGCGCATCACGTCCCAACCGGCGATGACGACGATCACCGTGATGAAGGCGGTGAGCGGCACGAACCACAGCGACAGGCCGTCGATGCCGAGGTGGTATTTGAGGTTGAAGCGGTCGACCCAGGGCGTGTTCTCGACGAACTGCATCGCGGCGGTGCCGCCGTCGAAGCCGGTGACGAGCGGGATCGTGACCGCGAACGAGACCAGCGAGCCGACGAGCGAGAGCCAGCGCACGAGGTCGATGCGGTCGTCGCGGCCGACGAACAGCAACAGCGTGCCGAAGGCGATCGGCAACCAGATGGCGAGGCTCAGCAGTCCCATCGACGCGGTTCTCTTGTTCGGTTCTCGGGGCTACGGCAGCAGGCCGCTCAGGAACGGCCACAACTTCCAGCTCAGCAGCCCGAAGGCGCCGAGCAGCATGACGAGCGCATACTGGTACAGGCGCCCGGTCTGCCAGGTGCTCATGACGCCAGCCAGGCCGCCGATGCCGCGTGCCGTGCCGTTGATGGTGCCGTCGATCACGGCCTGGTCGCCGCCCTTCCACAACCCGGTGCCGACGAGGCGCGCACCGGCGGCCAGCACCTGCTCGTTGAACCAGTCCAGGTAGTACTTGTTGACGAGCAGCACGTAGACGGGGCGAAAGAGGCGCGCGAACGCCGCCGGAATCTCCGGCTGCACCAGGTAGCACCACCAGGCGGCGACGGCACCGGCAAGCGCGAGCCAGAACGGCAGCGTCGTGAAGGCATGCAGCGCCATCGCCGCCGCACCGTGGAAGGAACGGGCGAGGTCGGTCATCGCCGGGTGCGCCTGCGCGTCGACGACGATCGAATCGGCGAAGAAGCTGCCGAACAGCAGCGGCTGCATCGTCACGAAGCCGATCACGAGCGATGGCAGCGCCAGCAGCACGAGCGGCGCCGTCACGACCCAGGGTGACTCCTTGGGTGCCTGGTGCGCGTCGTGGCCATGGTCGTCGGCCGGCGGGAACGGCTTGTGGCGGAAGCGTTCCTCGCCGTGGAAGACGAGGAAGTACATGCGGAAGGTATAGAAGGCGGTGACGAACACCCCTGCCGTCACGGCGAAGACCGCGAAGCCGGCGCCCGGCAGCCGGCTCGAGTGCACCGCCTCGATGATGCTGTCCTTGCTGTAGAAGCCCGAGGTGAGCGGCGTGGCGACGAGCGCCAGCGAGCCGGCCAGCATCGTGAGCCAGGTCAGCGGCATCGCCTTGCGCAGGCCGCCCATGTTGCGCATGTCCTGGTCGTGGTGCATCGCGATGATCACGCTGCCGGCGCCCAGGAACAGCAGCGCCTTGAAGAACGCATGCGTCATCAGGTGGAACACGCCCACCGAGTAGGCCGAGACGCCCAGCGCCACCGTCATGTAGCCGAGCTGGCTGAGCGTCGAGTAGGCGATCACGCGCTTGATGTCGTTCTGCACGATGCCCAGCAGGCCCATGAAGAAGGCCGTGATCGCGCCCAGCACGAGCACGAGGTTGAGCGCGGTGTCCGACAGCTCGAACAGCGGGCTCATGCGCGCGACCATGAAGATGCCGGCCGTGACCATCGTCGCGGCGTGGATCAGCGCCGAGATCGGTGTCGGACCTTCCATCGAGTCGGGCAGCCAGACGTGCAGCGGGAACTGCGCGCTCTTGCCCATCGCGCCGACGAACAGGCAGACGCAGATCACCGTGATCAGCATCCAGTCGCCGCCCCAGGTGTCGTACGGGAAGACGATCGTGGCCAGCTCGGGCGCCTTGGCGAAGACCTGGCCGTAGTTCAGCGACCCGGTGTAGGCCAGCAGCAGCGCGATGCCGAGGATGAAGCCGAAGTCGCCGACGCGGTTGACGAGGAAGGCCTTGAGGCCGGCGAAGACCGCGCTCTCGCGCTTGAACCAGAAGCCGATCAGCAGATAGCTCACCAGGCCCACCGCTTCCCAGCCGAAGAACAGCTGCAGGAAGTTGTTGCTCATCACGAGCATCAGCATCGAGAACGTGAACAGGCTGATGAACGAGAAGAAGCGCTGGTAGCCCGGATCGTCCGCCATGTAGCCGATGGTGTAGATGTGCACCATCAGGCTGACGAAGCTCACCACCGCCATCATCATCGCCGTCAGGCCGTCGACGAGAAAGCCGACCTCCATGACGAGATCGCCGACCGTCATCCAGCGGTAGATCGTGCCCTCGAAGCGCGCGCCGTCGGCGACCTGCGCCAGCACGATGGCCGAGCAGACGAACGAGATCAGCAGGCCGAGGATGGTCACGGTGTGCGCGCCGCGCCGTCCGACCCAGCCGCCGCCGAGCCCGGCGACCAGCGCGCCGGCCAGCGGCGCCAGCGGCACCGTGAGCAGCAGACCCTGCGAAATCGAAGCGGCCATCGGCTTCAGCCCTTCAGATCGTCGAGTTCCTCGACGTTGATCGACGCACGGTTGCGGAACAGCACGACCAGGATCGCCAGGCCGATCGCCGCCTCCGCCGCCGCCACCGTGAGGATGAAGAACACGAACACCTGGCCGGCCATGTCGCCCAGGTAGTGCGAGAAGGCGACGAAGTTCGTGTTGACCGCCAGCAGCATCAGCTCGATCGCCATCAGCAGCACGATCAGGTTGCGGCGGTTGAGGAAGATGCCCACCACCGCGATCGCGAACAGGATGCCGCCGAGCGCGAGGTAGTGGCCGAGCGTGAGTGCAGCCATCACGCGCCCTCCCCCGGTGCCGCCGAGCGCGTCGAAGGCGTCTCCACCGTCGGCGGCAGCTTGACGATGCGCAGCCGCTCGGCCTTCGTCACGCGCACCTGCGCGCCCGGATCGACGAAGTGCGCGTCCTTGCGGCTGCGCAGCGACAGCACGATCGCCGAGATCATGGCCACCAGCAGCAGCGCCGCCGCGACCTGCAGCGGATACAGGTACCTGCCGTAGACCTCGACGCCGAGCAGGTGCGTGTTGCCCAGCTCCAGCGCCTTGGCCGCTGCCGCCGGCGCGCTGTCGATCTGGAAGCCGCGCATCAGCACGAGGGCCATCTCGACCGCGATCACCGCACCGACGACGCCGGCCAGCGGCAGGTGCCGCCACAAGCCCTCACCCGCGCTGTCGATTTCGATGTCGAGCATCATGACGACGAACAGGAACAGCACCATCACCGCGCCGACGTAGACGAGCACGAGCAGGATCGCGAGGAACTCGGCCTTCAGCAGCATCCACACGCAGGCCGCGTTGAAGAAGGCGAGCACCAGGAACAGCACCGCGTGCACGGTGTTGCGCGCGGTGACGACGCGCGCGGCCGCGAACAGCAGCACGGCCGCGAAGACGTAGAACAGGACGGTCGTGGAATCCATGGCAGGGGTGCGCTCGGCGGTCGGCCGCGTCAGCGGTAGGGCGCGTCGGCGGCGCGGCGCTCGGCGATTTCCTTCTCGTAGCGGTCGCCCACCGCCAGCAGCATGTCCTTCGTGAAGTACAGGTCGCCGCGCTTCTCGCCGTGGTACTCGAAGAAGTGCGTCTCGACGATCGAGTCGACCGGGCAGCTCTCCTCGCAGAAGCCGCAGTAGATGCACTTGGCGAAGTCGATGTCGTAGCGCGTCGTGCGGCGCGTGCCGTCGGCGCGCTGCGCGCTCTCGATCGTGATCGCCAGCGCCGGGCACACCGCCTCGCACAGCTTGCAGGCGATGCAGCGCTCCTCGCCGTTTTCGTAGCGGCGCAGCGCGTGCAGGCCGCGAAAGCGCGGCGACAGCGGCGTCTTCTCCTCCGGGTACTCGATCGTGATGTGCGGCTTGAGGAAGTGGCGCCCGGTGACCGCCATGCCCTTGATGAGCTCGGCGAGCATGAAACTCGACAGCACGTCCTTGATCGCGGAGAGCGTGGCCACGTGCATCACCTCCAGATGTTGAGCGGGCTCTGCATCCACAGCCCGACGACGACGAGCCAGATCAGCGTCACCGGAATGAACACCTTCCAGCCCAGGCGCATGATCTGGTCGTAGCGATAGCGCGGGAACGTCGAGCGCACCCACAGGAACATCGTGACGACGACGAAGGTCTTCGCCGCGAGCCAGATCCAGCCCGGGACGAAGGCGAGGAAATCGAACGGCGCGAGCCAGCCGCCGAAGAAGAAGATGACCGTCAGCGTGCTGATCAGGATCATGTTCGCGTACTCGGCGAGGAAGAACATGGCGAACGCCATGCCCGAGTACTCGACCATGTGGCCGGCGACGATCTCGCTCTCGCCTTCGACGACGTCGAACGGGTGCCGGTTCGTCTCGGCCAGGCCGGAGACGAAGTAGACGATGCAGATCGGCAGCAGCGGCAGCCAGTTCCACGACAGGAAGCCGATGCCGAGCGTAGCGAACGAGCCCTTGGCCTGGCCCATCACGATCGCGGTCATGTTCAGGCTGCCGGTGACCATCAGCACGACGACGATCGCGAAGCCGAGCGCGATCTCGTAGCTCACCATCTGCGCGCTCGCGCGCAGGGCGCCGAGGAAGGCGTACTTCGAGTTGCTCGCCCAGCCGGCGATGATGACGCCGTAGACCTCGAGCGACGTGATCGCCAGCAGCAGCAGCAGCCCGGCGTTGATGTTGGCCAGCGCCACGTCGGGGCCGAACGGGATCACGACCCACGCCGCCAGCGCCGGCATGATGGCCATCACGGGGCCGAGGAAGAACAGCGGTTTGTTGGCCGCGGTCGGGCGCACGATCTCCTTGAAGACGAGTTTGAACGCATCGGCAAAGGGCGTGAGCAGCCCGTAGGGCCCGACGCGGTTGGGGCCGGGGCGGACCTGGGTCCAGCCGATGCCCTTGCGTTCCCACAGCGTCAGGTAGGCGACGCACACCAGCAGCGGCACGGCCACGGCGAGGATCTTGATCACGCTCCACACCACGAGCCACAGCGACGGGCCGAGCGCGGCGTTGGCGGCTTGATGCAGGGGCTCGAACATCGCGATTCAGACCTTCTCGAGCGTGACGGTGCCGAACATCGCACCCAGCATCGCCGTGTCGGGGTGGCCGGCCGCAATGCGCACCGCACCCTCGGCCAGCTGCGGATCGAGGCGCGCCGGCAGCACCACCGTGGTCTCGCCGTCGCTGACCAGCACCTTGCCGCTCAGGTGCAGCGCAGCCCACAGCGGCGCCGGCACGCCGACGACCGGGGCGCGCGCATCGGCGGTGAGCTGCAGCGACGGCGCCCGGCGCACGATGGCATCGCTGGCGTAGATCGGCACGTCGGCGATGCGCTCGCAGCGCGTCGCCGAGCCCGCCGTGAGCGCCGCCGTGGCGCTCGGCCGCACAGCGCTCGCGTTGGACAGGCGCGCGGCCAGCGTTGCCGCATCGCCCAGCGCCTCGGTGCGCACGTCTTCCACGCTCTCGTGCGCGAAGCCGGGCAGCTCGAGCAGGTTGCCGAGCACGCGCAGCACCTTCCACGCCGGGCGTGTCTCGCCCAGCGGCTTGACGACGCCCTGGAAGCTCTGCAGCCGGCCTTCGGCGTTGACGAAGGCGCCGCCGGTCTCGGTGAAGGGCGCCACCGGCAGCATCACGTCGGCGACGTCGGCAGCGGTGTCCCTGAACGCGCTGAGCGCGACGACGAGGCCGGCGCCGGCCAGCGCCTTCTTCGCCGCGGCTGCATCGGCGGCGTCGAGCACCGGCTCGACATTGAGCAGCAGCAGCGCCTTCATCGGCTGCGCGAGCATCTGCCCGGCGTGCAGGCCGCCCGGACCCGGCACGGCGTCGACGAGCTGGGCGCCGACGCTGTTGCCGCTCTCGCCCAGATAGCCGCAGCTGGCGCCGGTGTGCTGCGCGATCCAGTTGGCTAGCGCGAGCAGCGCGCCGGCCTCGGGATGCTGCGCCGCCGCGTTGCCCAGCAGCACCGCCTTGCGCTCGCCACCGAGCAGCGAGGCCGCGACCGCCTCGGCCTCGGCGCCGCTCGCGGCCGCGAGCGGCGGCTCCACGCCCTGCGCCTTCGCCACCGCCGCCGCCACTTCGGCCAGCGCGGCCACCCATCGCGAAGGCACGACGGCGAGCCTGTGCGCCAACGGCATCGCCCAGTCGTCGTGCACCGCGTGCAGGCTCGACAACTGCGCGCCCGCGCGCACGGCCTGGCGCAGCCGCTGCGCGAGCAGCGGATGGTCCTTGCGCAGGAACGAGCCGACGACGAAGGCACGATCGAGCTGTGACAGCGCCGCGATCGAGGTGCCGAGCCAGCGCGCGCAGCCCCCGGGCGCGCGGTTGTCGAAGTCGGCATGGCGCAGCCGGTGGTCGACGCTCTCGCTGCCCAGGCCACGCACGAGCTTGGCCAGCAGATGCAGCTCCTCGACGCTCGAGGTCGGGTGGCCGAGCGCGCCGATCTCGTGCACCGCGCCGGGGCCGAACTCGGCCTGCACGCGCCGCAGGCCGTCGGCGACGTACTCGAGCGCGGTGCTCCAGTCGACCGCCTGCCACTGGCCGCCTTGCTTGATCATCGGCCGCGTCAGGCGGCGCTCGGAGTTGAGCGCCTCGTAGGAGAAGCGGTCACGGTCGGCAATCCAGCACTCGTTGACCTCTTCGTTGTCGAACGGCACGACGCGCAGCACCTTGTCGGCCTTGCTCTGCACGACGAGGTTGGCGCCGACGCTGTCGTGCGGGCTCACGCTCCTGCGCCGCGCCAGCTCCCAGGTGCGCGCCGTGTAGCGGAACGGCTTGCTGGTGAGCGCGCCGACCGGGCAGATGTCGATCACGTTGCCCGAGAGCTCGCTGTCGAGCGTGCCGCCGTGCACGGTGGTGATCTCGCTGCGCTCGCCGCGGTTGATCATGCCGAGCTCCATCACGCCGCCGACCTCGATGCCGAAGCGGATGCAGCGCGTGCAGTGGATGCAGCGCGTCATCTCCTCCATGCCCACGATCGGGCTCACGTCCTTGCGCAGCACGACGCGCTTTTCCTCGGGGAAGCGGCTCGCGCCCCAGCCGTAGCCGACCGACAGGTCCTGCAGCTGGCACTCGCCGCCCTGGTCGCAGATCGGGCAGTCGAGCGGGTGGTTGATGAGCAGGAACTCCATCACCGACTTCTGCGCCGAGACCGCCTTCGCGCTCTTGGTGCGCACGATCATGCCGTTGGCCACCGGCGTGGCGCAGGCCGGCATCGGCTTGGGCATCTTCTCGATGTCGACCAGGCACATGCGGCAGTTGGCCGCGATCGACAGCTTCTTGTGGTAGCAGAAGTGCGGGATGTAGACCCCTGCCGCAAAGGCCGCCTGGATCACCATGGCGCCGTCGGGCGCGCTGACCTTCTTGCCGTCGAGTTCGATTTCGGCCATGAGCTTCAGACGTACTGCGCGACCTTGCAGGTCTTGTGTTCGACGTGCCAGGCGAACTCGTCGCGGAAGTGCCTGAGCATGCCCTGCACCGGCATCGCCGCGGCGTCGCCGAGGGCGCAGATCGTGCGCCCGATGATGTTGCCGGCGACCGAGTCGAGCAGGTCGAGGTCCTCCTGGCGACCCTTGCCGTGCTCGATGCGCTGCACGATGCGCCACAGCCACCCGGTGCCCTCGCGGCACGGCGTGCACTGGCCGCAGCTCTCGTGCTGGTAGAAGTACGACAGCCGCATCAGGCTCTTGACCATGCAGCGCGTGTCGTTCATGACGATCACGGCGCCCGAGCCCAGCATCGAGCCGGCCTTGGCGATGGCGTCGTAGTCCATCGTCAGGTCCATCATCGTCGCGCCGGGCAGCACCGGCGCCGACGAGCCGCCCGGGATCACCGCCTTGAGCGCGCCGCCGCGCACGCCGCCGGCCAGCTCGAGCAGCGTGGCGAACGGCGTGCCGAGCGGAATCTCGAAGTTGCCCGGCGCGTTGACGTCGCCCACGACCGAGAAGATCTTGGTGCCGCCGTTGTTGGGCTTGCCGACATCCAGGTACGCCTGGCCGCCGTGGTTGACGATCCACGGCACGGCCGCGAAGGTCTCGGTGTTGTTGACCGTCGTCGGCTTGTTGTACAGGCCCACGCTGGCCGGGAACGGCGGCTTGAAGCGCGGCTGGCCCTTCTTGCCCTCGAGCGACTCGAGCAGGCCGGTCTCCTCGCCGCAGATGTAGGCGCCCATGCCGTGGTGCGCGTGCAGCTGGAAGGCGAAGTCCGAGCCGAGGATGTGCTCGCCGAGGCAGCCCGCGGCGCGCGCCTCGTCGAGCGCCTCCTCGAAGCGCTCGTAGACCTCGAAGATCTCGCCGTGGATGTAGTTGTAGGCCGTGCGCACGTTGGTCGCATAGGCGGCGATGGCCATGCCCTCGATCACCAGGTGCGGGTTGAAGCGCAGCAGGTCGCGGTCCTTGCAGGTGCCCGGCTCGCCCTCGTCGGAGTTGCACACCAGGTACTTGACGGGCGCCGGGCGCGGCATGAAGGTCCACTTGAGGCCGGTCGGGAAGCCCGCGCCGCCACGCCCGCGCAAGCCGCTCAGCTTGATCTCGGCGATCACCGCCTCCGGCGTCATGCCGGCGCCGCCGTCCTTGCCGAGCACCTTCCTGAGCGCCGCGTAGCCGCCGCGCGCCACGTAGTCGGCGAGGCGCCAGTTCGTGCCGTCCAGGCCGGCATAGATCTGCGGCGCGATATGGCGGCCGTGGAAGCAGCTCGCGCGGCCCGTGGCCTTGAACTTGGACAGATCCACCATGATCAGCGTGCCGCCTTCAGCGTGTCGATCAGCTCGTCGAGCCGCTCGGCGGACATGTGGCTCAGCATCTCGCGGTCGTTGACCAGCATCACCGGCGCGTCGGCGCAGGCGCCCAGGCATTCGCAGGGCTGCAGCGTGAAGTTGCCGTCGGCGCTGGTACCGTAGGGCTCGACGCCGAGCTTGGCGCGCAGGTGCTCGAAGGCCTCGGTGCTGCCGCGCAGCGCGCACGGCAGGTTGGTGCAGACGTTGAGCTTGTACCTGCCGACCGGTTGCCGGTTGTACATGTTGTAGAAGGTCGTCACCTCCTGCACCGCGATCGGCGGCATGCCGAGATAGGCGGCGACGGCGTGCTCGGCCTCCTCGCTCACCCAGCCCTCGGCCTGCTGCACGATGGCCAGGCAGGCCATCACGGCCGAGGCCTGGCGGCCTTCGGGATACTTGGCCACCTCGCGCTCGAAGCGCGCGCGCATCTGGGGCGTCAGTTCGAAGCTCACCGGTCGATCTCCCCGAACACGATGTCCAGCGTGCCGATGATCGCCACCGCGTCCGAGATCATGTGGCCGCGCGTCAGTTCGTCGAAGCCGGCCAGGTGCGCGAAGCCCGGCGCGCGGATCTTCATGCGGTAGGGCTTGTTGGCGCCGTCGCTGACGAAGTAGATGCCGAACTCGCCCTTCGGGTGCTCGACCGCGGCATAGGCCTCGCCCTCGGGCATGTGCATGCCTTCGGTGAAGAGCTTGAAGTGGTGGATCAGGTCCTCCATGCCGGTCTTCATGTCGACGCGCCTGGGCGGCGCGACCTTGCGGTTGTCGGTGATCACCGGGCCCGGATTCTTGCGCAGCCAGTCGACGCACTGCAGCACGATGCGGTTGGCCTGGCGCATCTCCTCGATGCGCACCAGATAGCGGTCGTAGGTGTCGCCGTGGCTGCCCACCGGCACGTCGAAGTCCATCTTCTCGTAGACCTCGTAGGGCTGCGTCTTGCGCAGGTCCCAGGCGACGCCGCTGCCGCGCAGCATCGGCCCCGTGAAGCCGAGGTTGATGGCGCGCTCGGGGCCGACGACGCCGATGCCGACGGTGCGCTGCTTCCAGATCCGGTTGTCGGTGAGCAGCGTCTCGTAGTCGTCGACGTTGGCCGGAAAGCGCTTGCAGAAGTCCTCGACGAAGTCGAGCAGCGAGCCTTCGCGGTTCTTGTTGAGCTCGCGCACCGCGCGCTCGCTGTGGATGCGGCTCGGCCGGTACTTGGCCATCGAGTCGGGCAGGTCGCGGTACACGCCGCCCGGGCGGAAGTACGCCGCGTGCATGCGCGCGCCCGACACCGCCTCGTACATGTCGAGGATGTCCTCGCGCTCGCGAAAGCAGTAGATGATCATGTTCATCGCACCGCAGTCCATGCCGTGCGTGCCCAGCCACAGCAGGTGGTTGAGCAGCCGCGTGAGCTCGGCGAACATGACGCGGATGTACTGCGCGCGCATCGGCACCTCGATGCCGAGCAGCCTTTCCGCCGCCAGGCAGTAGGCGTGCTCGTTGCACATCATCGACACGTAGTCGAGGCGGTCCATGTAGGGCAGTGCCTGCAGGTAGGTGCGCGTCTCGGCCAGCTTCTCGGTCGCGCGGTGCAGCAGCCCGATGTGCGGATCGGCGCGCTGGATCACCTCGCCGTCGAGCTCGAGCACGAGCCGCAGCACGCCGTGCGCCGCCGGATGCTGCGGCCCGAAGTTGAGCGTGTAGTTCTTGATCTCGGCCATGGGGAGGATGTCGCTTCGCTCGCTGCTCAGTGCAGACCGCCGTAATCGTCCTCGCGCACGATGCGCGGCACGTTCTCGCGCGGCTCGATCGTCACCGGCTGATAGACGACGCGCCGCTGATCGGGGTCGTAGCGCATCTCGACGTGGCCGCTCACCGGGAAGTCCTTGCGCATCGGGTGGCCGATGAAGCCGTAGTCGGTGAGGATGCGGCGCAGGTCGACGTGACCCTCGAAGACGATGCCGTACAGATCGAAGGCCTCGCGCTCGAACCAGTTGGCGGCGTTCCAGATCGGCGTCACCGAGGCGACGCACGGCAGTTCGTCGTCGGCCGCGAAGGTGCGCAGCCGCAGGCGCCAGTTGTGCTCGAGCGACAGCAGGTGCAGCACGACCGCGTAGCGCGGCCCCTCCCAGGGCCGGTCGCGGTAGCTCGCGTAGTCGACGCCGCACAGGTCGATCAGCTGCTCGAACGCGAACGCCTTGTCTTCGTGCAGGCGTCGGGCCACCGCCTCGTAGTCCGCCGCCGCGACGACGAGCGTGAGTTCGCCGCGCGCGCGCACGAGGCTCTTGATGCGGTCTGCGAGGCCGGCGTGCAGCGCGGCTTCGAGCGTGTCGAGCTTCTGTGTCATCTGGCGTTCAGCGCACGTTCGGTGTTCAGCGGGCGATGGTGTTCTCGCGCCGGATCTTGGTCTGCAATTGCAAGATGCCGTACAGCAGCGCCTCGGCCGTCGGCGGGCAGCCCGGCACGTAGACGTCCACCGGCACGATGCGGTCGCAGCCGCGCACGACCGAGTAGCTGTAGTGGTAGTAGCCACCGCCGTTGGCGCACGAGCCCATGCTCAGCACCCAGCGCGGCTCGGCCATCTGGTCGTAGACCTTGCGCAGCGCCGGCGCCATCTTGTTGCACAGCGTGCCGGCGACGATCATCAGATCGCTCTGGCGCGGGCTGGGGCGAAACAGCATGCCGAAGCGGTCGATGTCGTAGCGCGCCGCGGCGGCATGCATCATCTCGACCGCACAGCAGGCCAGGCCGAAGGTCATCGGCCACAGCGATCCGGTCTTCGACCAGTTGATCAGCTTGTCGATCGAGGTGGTGACGAAACCTTCCTTCAGAACGCCTTCGATGCCCATGTCTTGCTGCTCCGCTTGCCTTGCGCGCGCCTACTCCCAGTTCAGGGCGCCCTTCTTCCATTCGTAGGCGAAGCCCACGACGAGGATGGCGAGGAAGATCATCATCGCCCAGAAGCCTGACGCGCCGATGTCGCGCAGCGACACCGCCCACGGGAAGAGGAAGGCGATCTCGAGGTCGAACAGGATGAACAGGATGGCGACGAGGTAGTAGCGCACGCCGAACTTCATGCGCGCGTCCTCGAAGGCCTCGAAGCCGCATTCGTAGGGGCTGTTCTTCGCCGCGTCGGGGCGGTTGGGCCCGAAGACGAAGCCGATCACCTGGGGCGCCACGCCGACCACCGCACCGACGAGGATGAAGAGGATCACGGGCACGTAGGGTTGCAGGTCCATCGCGTCTACTCTTCGTTCGCGTCAGCGTCCCGTCAGGCCGCATGCGGCCGCAAAAAAACGCGCCTGGTGCCACCGTGCCCCTGGGCGCGCCCTGTTTGCGCTTCACGTACTGCCCGCATCACGGCCTTGGTGCCGACGGCGAGACTCGAACTCGCACAGCTTTCGCCACTACCCCCTCAAGATAGCGTGTCTACCAGTTTCACCACGTCGGCACGACGTACTTACAGAGCGCAGTCGGTCCGCTTTGCATGAGGGGTGTTGCTCTGCGAACCGCGGGCGATTCTAGCCGTAAAGGCCCCCGCTGCCGCCTT
>JAFECX010000053.1 GCA_018241895.1 Pseudomonadota bacterium | reverse complement strand
TCCCCGCGCGCGACGCCGCGGCGGCGGCGCCGCAGGCCAGGCCGGCGCTGTCGGCGCCGGCGCGTGCGCTGCGCAAGCTCGGCCTCGTGCGCGACATCGACCTCGCGCTGCACCTGCCGCTGCGCTACGAGGACGAGACACGCCTGGTGCCGATCGCCGCGCTGCGCGACGGCCAGCGCGCGCAGGTGCAGGGCGTGGTGCGCGATGTGCACATCGACACGCGCGGCAGCCGCAGCCAGCTCGTCGTGTGCATGGCCGACGCGGGCGCGCAGCTGCGGCTGCGCTTCGTGAACTTCCACGCCTCGCAGCCGCAGCAGATGGCGGCCGGCCGCCGGCTGCGCGTGCTGGGCGACGTGCGCGCCGGCCTGCTCGGCCGCGAGATGGTGCACCCGGCCGTGCGCGTGGTGACGCCCGACGCGCCGCTGCCCGCGACGCTCACGCCGGTGTACCCGACGAGCGCGCGGCTGCCGCAGGCCTATCTGCGCAAGGCGGTCGACAGTGCGCTGGCGCGCGCGCCGCTGGCCGAGCTGTGGCCGCCTGCACTGCTGCCGCCGGTGGCCGCCGCGTGGCCGTCGCTGCGCGAGGCGCTGCAGCTCTTGCACCACCCGGCACCCGGCACGCCGCTCGACGCGCTCGAGGGGCGCAGCCACCCGGCGTGGCAGCGCCTGAAGTTCGATGAACTGCTGGCGCAGCAGCTCGCGCAGGCCCAGGCGCAGGCGGTGCGTGCCGCGTTGCGCGCGCCGGCGCTCGCGCCGCGCCCCGGCGCGCTGCACGCGGCGCTGCAGGCGGCGCTGCCGTTCCGGCTGACGGCGGCACAGCAGCGCGTTGCCGCCGAGATCGAACACGACCTGGCGCGCGCGCAGCCGATGCACCGCCTGCTGCAAGGCGACGTCGGTGCCGGCAAGACGGTGGTGGCGGCGCTGGCCGCCGCGCGGGCCATCGACGCCGGCTGGCAATGCGCGCTCATGGCGCCCACCGAGATCCTGGCCGAGCAGCATCTGCGCAAGCTGGTCGACTGGCTGCAGCCGCTCGGCGTGCAGGTGGCGTGGTTGAGCGGCAGCCGCAAGGGGCGTGCGCGCACCCGCGCGCTCGAACAGATCGCCAGCGGCGGCGCCGCGCTGGTGGTCGGCACGCATGCCGTGATCCAGCGCGACGTCGTGTTCGCGCGGCTGGGCCTCGCGGTGGTCGACGAGCAGCACCGCTTCGGCGTCGCGCAGCGCCTGGCGCTGCGCGACAAGCTCGAGGGCGCGCCGCTCGAGCCGCACCTGCTGATGATGAGCGCGACGCCGATCCCGCGCACGCTGGCGATGAGCTACTTTGCCGACCTCGACGTGAGCACCATCGACGCGCTGCCGCCGGGGCGCACGCCGGTGGCGACGCGCCTGTTCGGCGAGGAGCGGCGCGCGCAGGTCGTGGCGCGCATCCGCGACGAACTCGCCGCCGGCGCCGAGCGGCAGGTCTACTGGGTCTGCCCGCTGGTCGAACAGAGCGAACACGTCGACCTGCAGAACGCCACCGCGACGCACGCCGAGCTGGCCGCCGCGCTGCCCGCCACCGCGGTCGGACTGCTGCACGGGCGCATGGCGGCGGCCGACAAGGCGGCGGTGATGGCGCGCTTCACGCGCGGCGAGCTGCGCGTGCTGGTGGCCACCACCGTGATCGAGGTCGGCGTCGACGTGCCGCAGGCCAGCCTGATGGTGATCGAGCACGCCGAGCGTTTCGGCCTCGCCCAGCTGCACCAGCTGCGCGGCCGCGTCGGTCGCGGCGCGGCGGCCAGCGTGTGCGTGCTGCTGTACGCCGCGCCGCTGTCGCCTGCGGCCAAGGAGCGCCTGCGCGCGATGGTGCAGACCAGCGACGGCTTCGAGATCGCGCGTCGCGATCTCGCCCTGCGCGGCCCGGGCGAATTCATGGGTGCGCGCCAGAGCGGCCAGGCGCTGCTGCGCTTTGCCGACATCGACGCCGACGCCGCGCTGCTCGACGCGGCGCGCGCGCTCGCGCCGCGCCTGCTGCGCGAGCACCCCGACGCGGCCGCGGCCCATGTGCAGCGCTGGCTGGGCGGAGGCGCCGAATTCATGAAGGCCTGAGAATCGCGCCATGGATGCCCTGCTGCCGCTCGTCGACTTCGTGCTGCACGTCGATCGCCACCTGCGCGAGTTCGTGCTCGCGCACGGGGTCTGGGTGTATGCGCTGCTGTTCGCGATCATCTTCGTCGAGACCGGCCTCGTCGTGATGCCGTTCCTGCCCGGCGACTCGCTGCTGTTCGTCGTCGGCGCGCTGTGCGGCGTCGGGCTCATGCAGCTGGCGCCGTCGATCGGGCTGCTCTGGCTGGCCGCGGTGGCGGGCAACCAGACCAACTACACGATCGGCCGCGCCGTCGGCCCGCGCGTGTGGCAGTGGGAACACAGCCGCTGGTTCAACCGCCGCGCCTTCGAGCAGGCGCACGCGTTCTACGAACGCTACGGCGGCATCACGCTGATGGCGGCGCGCTTCATGCCGTTCCTGCGCACCTTCGCGCCCTTCGTCGCCGGCGTGGCGGCGATGACGCGGCGCCGCTTCACGCTGTACGACGTCACCGGCGGCGGCCTGTGGGTGGCGAGCGTCGTGCTTGCCGGCTACCTGTTCGGCAACCTGCCCTGGGTGCAGGCCAACTTCTCGCTCATCGTCTGGCTGATGATCGGCCTGCCCGGCGTGCTGGCGCTGGCCGGTGCCTGGCGCGCGCGCCGTGCCGCGGCACGCGCCGCCACGGCATGACGACATGACCGCGGCCTGACCGGCGCATGACGCTCACCGAGCTCAAGTACGTCGTCGCGGTCGCGCGCGAGAAGCACTTCGGGCGCGCCGCCGAGGCCTGCTTCGTCTCGCAGCCCACGCTCAGCGTGGCGATCAAGAAGCTCGAGGAGGAGCTCGACGTGAAGCTGTTCGAGCGCGGCACGGCCGAGGTCGCGGTCACGCCGCTGGGCGAGCAGATCGTGCGCCAGGCGCAGCAGGTGCTGGAACAGGCGGCGGCGATCAAGGAGATCGCCAAGCTCGGCAAGGATCCGGTGGCCGGCCCGCTGCGCCTGGGCATCATCTACACGATCGGCCCGTACCTGCTGCCCGACCTCGTGCGCCAGGCGATCGAGCGCGTGCCGCAGATGCCGCTCATGCTGCAGGAGAACTTCACGACGCGGCTGCTCGAGATGCTGCGCACCGGCGAGCTCGACTGCGCGATCCTGGCCGAACCGTTCCCCGACGCCGGCCTGGCCGTGGCGCCGCTGTACGACGAGCCCTTCATGGCCGCGGTGCCGGCGCAGCACGCGCTGGCCAGGCGCAAGAGCGTCAGCGCCGAGGAGCTCAAGAACGAGACGATGCTGCTGCTGGGCACCGGGCACTGCTTTCGCGACCACGTGCTCGAGGTCTGCCCCGAGTACGCGCACTTCTCGAGCGATGCCGAGGGCATCCGCAAGAGCTTCGAGGGCAGCTCGCTCGAGACCATCAAGTACATGGTCGCCTCGGGCATGGGCGTGACCGTGGTGCCGCAGCTGTCGGTGCCCAAGGAGCCGCAGCCGCATGTGCGCTACGTCAAGTTCGCCCCGCCGGCGCCGACGCGCCGCGTGGTGCTCGTGTGGCGGCGCACCTTCCCGCGCTACGAGGCCATCGCCGCGCTGCGCAACTGCGTCTACGCGTGCCCGCTCGCGGGCGTCAAGCGGCTGACGGGCTGACGGGCTGACGGGCTGACAGGCCGAACGGCCGAACGGCCGGGTCGAGATGACGCGACGGCGCCGCGCGGCGGCCCGCGCCGCCGTGCCGTCATCGGGACGCGGGCGGCGGCGTCGGCTCGACGGGTGCCGCCGTGGCGCCGTCGCCCGCGACGCGGGGGCGCTGCAACGCCTGCATCAGCAGCACGACGGCCGACGCGCTGAGCGCGGTGACGCCGAGCGGGTTGTCGGCGATCGTGCCGGCCAGTGCCTGCAGCGACTCCGGACTCACCTGCCAGACGAAGCGCACGAGCTCCGCGATCTGGTCGCCCGAATAGCGGCCGGCATCCTCGATCGAGACGCGGATGCCATCGATGCCGCGGCGCTGCACGAAGACGGCGAACGCGCCGGCCGCGATCGCGGCCATCCCGAGCGTGCCCAGTGGATCGAGCAGCCCCGCCAGCAGCCGTGCGCGCAGCGACGCGCTGCCGGCCTTGTAGATGCGGCCGATCAAGCGCGGCAGCCGTTCGGCGCTGCGGCCCGGTGCGGCGTCGCCGTGCGACGGCGGGTCCGGCCACGAGGCGTCTTCGAATTCGTCGAGCATGGCGTCGTCTCCCGCGCGAGCGCAGATGGAGTCGTCGCAGCCGTGGCGAGTTCCGCGCCAGATGCAAGCGAATGCTTGCGGCGCCGAGTGCAGCCGCCGTGCCTCAGCTGCCGATCACGAAGTGCACGGCCAGCGCCAGCGCCACGAGGCCGAGCGCGAAGTTGAGCCACACGCCGTGGCTGGTCCAGTAGCCGCGCGGGATCTCCTCGTGCCCGAGCTCGCGGATGACGTTGCGGAACTGCACCGCCGAGACGATGACGGCGATGCCCCCCATGACGAGCAGCGCCACGCCCAGCCAGAGCGAGAACAGGCGCTGCTCGCCCGACAGCGGCTGCCCGCTCACCATGCGCAGGAACAGGCCGAAGCGCTCGACGACGAAGCCGAAGCCCATCAGGGCGATGGCCGTGCGCTGCCAGGCCAGCAGCGTGCGCTCGGCAGCGAACAGCACGCGGGGGTCGTCTAGGTAGGACATGGGCGCCTTCCGGAGTCGGGCTCGGCGCCGTCGGCACGCGCCGCGGCGGCGACAGCGACGATTCTCCTCAATCCGTGCGGCGCAGCACGCGCACATGCATCGGCCGCTCGAAATGCGCGCCGGCGGCACCAAGATGGGGCGCGAAGGCCGCGCGCACCTCGGCGCGCTTGGCCTCGTCGATGCGGTGCTCGGCGAACGTCGGGTGCATCATGCGCCGCTCGAAGTCGTCGAAGTCGGCGAAGTCGACCGGCATCGCGAAGCGGCGCTCGGCCGCCGGCTCCCAGGCGAGCGCGGCCAGCGCCGCGTCGAGCGCCGCCTGCGCGGCCGCGCGCACGACGCGCTCGTCGTTGAACAGGCGCATCACCTCGTTGAACGCGCCGTCGTACACGGGCTCGGAGACGTACAGCAGGCCACCGGCGCGCAGCACGCGCCGTGTCTCGGCCAGCGCCTGCGCCATCAGCGGCATGGGCACGTGGTGCAGCGACTTGAGCATCAGCGCGACATCGAAGCTCGCATCGGGAAACGGGATCGCCTCGGCGCCGGCGGCCACGAAGCGCAGGCCGGGCTGCGGCGAGGCCAGGTTCTTCGCGTGCTGGCGCGCGTCGACCTCGAGCCCGGTGACGCGGCAGCCCGGATGGCGTTCGAGCAGCGTGCGCGCCATGCGCGCGGCGCCGCAGCCGAGTTCGATGATCTCGCGCCCGTCGATCGGCACCAGCTCGGCGAGCAGGTCGAGTTCGTCGTGCACGAGGGCGAGGGCGGATCGGTCGGTCATGGCGGTCGGGCTTGCAGCAAGAAAGGGCGTCAGGGTGTCGGCGCGGCCGCGGGCGTCGCGCGGGCGGGGGGGCTCGCTTGCGCCGAGCCGGCGTCGTGCGCCTTCGCTGTCCTGCGCAACGCGTCGAGCCGCGCCTGCAACGCGGGCGCGTTCAGCAGCCCGAAATGCGCGTCGACGAGCCGGCCGTCGGCATCGTAGAACAGCGTCGTCGGCAGTCCGCGCGAGCCCACGGCGGGCCCGAGCGCCGAGGCCGGATCGAGCAGCACTGCGCGCAGCGCGAGCCCCTGGCGTGACAGATACGCGCGCACGGCGGCGGGCGACTCGCCCTGGTTCACGAACACGAGCCCGATGTCGCGCTCGCGCTGCTGCGCCGCGGCCAGCGTCGGCATCTCGAAGCGGCAGGGCCCGCACCAGCTCGCCCACAGGTTGACGACCAGCGGGCGGCCGGCCGCTGCCTGCCTCAGATCCACCGCGCGGCCGTCATCGAGGGACGTGAAGGCCGTCGCCGGCATCGGCTGCCCGGCCTGCGTGCCCGCGGCCAGCGACGCGGCAACCCAGACGAGCAGCGCCGCCGACGCACCGCCGGCCAGCGGGCGGCGCAACGCCGGCGTGCGCCAGCCGCGCCACAGCAGCCATGCGCCGGCCGCGGCCAGCCCCGCGAGCGGCAGCCAGCCGCCGTCGCGCAGGTCGAGCATCCACAGCGGCGACTCGCCGTACGCGGCGGCGTTCGCCGCCAGGTGGCCGATGCGCGCCGCCAGCAGTCCGAGCGCGGCGGCCAGCAGCATCGTGTGGCCTGCGGCGTCGCCGCTGCCCGGCCGTCTTGCGCCATCGTCGTGCGGCGCAGCCGCTCGCACGTACAGCCGCGACGCGACCCAGGCGCCCGCCCAGACGGCCAGCAGCAGCACGACCGGCGCAACGGGGAGGGCCACAGGGCCGAGCGGGAGCGACAACATCGGGCCGAAGACGCAGTGCCGACGATGGTATCGGCCGGCGCTGCGCAGCGCTTGCCGGGCAGTGCCCCCCTAGAATCGCCCGGCACCGGACGCGAGGGGCCGCCGACACGCGGGCAGCCCGACGGCATCTAGGGTAGGACGTGCGCGGCCCTTTGCGAGAGCGCGCACCAGGCGGGGAAGCGCAGGCGATGTCGGACGTTCGGATTGCACAGCAGGTCAGGCGCCGCCGCACGTTTGCGATCATCTCGCACCCCGACGCCGGCAAGACCACGCTCACCGAGAAGCTGCTGCTGTTCTCGGGCGCCATCCAGATCGCCGGCAGCGTGAAGGCGCGCAAGGCCAGCCGCCACGCCACCAGCGACTGGATGGAGATCGAGAAGCAGCGCGGCATCTCGGTCGCCTCCTCGGTGATGCAGATGGAGTACCGCGACTGCGTCGTCAACCTGCTCGACACGCCCGGCCACCAGGACTTCAGCGAGGACACCTACCGCGTGCTGACCGCGGTCGACGCGGCGCTGATGGTGATCGACGCGGCCAACGGCGTCGAGCCGCAGACGCGCCGGCTGCTGCAGGTGTGCCGGGCGCGCTCGACGCCCATCCTCACCTTCGTCAACAAGATGGACCGCGAGGTGAAGGCCCCGCTCGACCTGTTCGACGAGATCGAGCGCGAGCTCGGCATGAGCGTCGTGCCCTTCACCTGGCCGGTGGGCATGGGGCGCAACTTCGGCGGCGTGCTCGACCTGCGAAGCGATCGCATGCGCGTGTTCAGGGCCGGCGCGGATCGCCTGAACGACGGCGGCGACGAGATCGTCGAGGGCATCGGCAACCCGGCACTCGCGGCGCGCTTGGGCATCGACTACGAGCACGCTGCGCACGAAGTGGCGCTGGTGCGCGAGGCGGTGCCGGCGTTCGACGAGGCCGAGTTCCTGGCCGGGCGCCAGACGCCGATGTTTTTCGGCTCGGCGATCAACAACTTCGGCGTGCAGGAGGTGCTCGACGCGCTGGTCGACCTGGCGCCGCCGCCCGGCCCCAAGCCCGCGCTGCAGCGCACCGTGCAGCCGGGCGAAGACCGGTTCAGCGGCGTCGTCTTCAAGATCCAGGCCAACATGGACCCGGCGCACCGCGACCGCATCGCCTTCCTGCGCGTGGCCAGCGGCCGCTTCGTGCGCGGCATGCGCCTGAAGGTCGTGCGCTCGGGCAAGGAGCTGCGTCCCAACAGCGTCGTGAGCTTCCTGTCGCAGCGCCGCGAGCTGCTCGACGAGGCGTACGCGGGCGACATCATCGGCATCCCCAACCACGGCGTGCTGCAACTGGGCGACACGCTCACCGAAGGCGAGGCGCTGCAGTTCACCGGGCTGCCGTTCTTCGCGCCCGAGATGTTCCGCTCGGTCGAAGTCGCCGATCCGCTGCGCACCAAGCAGTTGCGCGCCGGCCTCACGCAGCTCGGCGAAGAGGGCGCGATCCAGGTCTTCCGCCCGGTGGCCGGCGGCGCGCTGCTGCTGGGTGCGGTGGGCCAGCTGCAGTTCGAGGTGGTGGCGCACCGCCTCGAGCACGAGTACGGCGTCAAGGCGCGCGTGCTGCCGGCGCGCTACAACGTCGCGCGCTGGGTCACGAGCGACACCGGCGAGGGCGCCGCGGCCGACGAGCGCGAGTTGAAGCGTTTCGTCGACGCCAACAGCCACCGCGTGGCGCTGGACGCGGTCGACGCGCCCTGCGTGCTGCTCGAATACGCCGGAGAGCTGCGCGCGATGCAGCAGAACTGGCCGAAGATCCGCTTTCACGCGCTGCGCGAGCACGCGGGGCTGGTGTTCCAGAAGCAGCTCGAAGGCTGACGCGCCGCGACCTTCGAAATGCACTGCGCAGGACGAAGCGGCCCGATGCCTCGAAAGCACCCGGCGCGAGCGCCGCATGCGCCGCAGCGTCGAGCGCGACGCGCTGCTCGGCGAGCTGTAGCGGCAGCCACGGCAGCCACGGCAGCCACGGCAGCCACGGCAGCCACGGCAGCCACGGCGCGTGGCTGCGGATAATCCCGGCGTGACTTCCACCACCACCACCACCACCACCGCCGCTGCGCAGCGCGCGCGTTCGCGCCTGGCGCTGTACTTCGACCTCGTCCGCTGGGACCGCCCGGCCGGCTGGCTGCTGCTGCTGTGGCCGACGCTGAGCGCGCTGTGGATCGCCGCCGACGGCTGGCCCGGCTGGCACCTGCTGGCCGTGTTCGTGCTCGGCACCATCCTCATGCGCAGCGCCGGCTGCTGCTACAACGACGTCGTCGACCGCGACTTCGACCGCCACGTCAAGCGCACCGCGGCGCGGCCCGTGACCCGCGGTGCGGTGTCGGTGCGCGAGGCGCTCGCGCTCGGCGCGGCGCTGTCGCTGCTCGCCTTCGCGCTCGTGCTGACGACCAATCCGCCCGCCATCGTGCTGTCCTTCGTGGGGCTGGCGGTGACCCTGCTGTACCCCTGGGCCAAGCGCTGGGTGTCGATGCCGCAGGCGGTGCTCGGCATCGCGTTCAGCTTCGGCATCCCGATGGCGTTCGCGGCGGCGCTGGGCGGGCGTGAGTGGACGCTGGCCTCGGTGCCGCCTGTGGCGGCGGCGCTGCTGGCGAGCAACCTGTTCTGGGTCCTGGCCTACGACACCGAGTACGCGATGGTCGACCGCGACGACGACCTGAAGATCGGCATGCGCACCAGCGCCATCACGCTGGGGCGCCACGATGTCGCTGCGGTGATGCTCTTCTACGCCGTGCACCTGGCGAGCTGGGCGCTGCTGGGCCGGCTGTCGGGCCTGGGCGGCTGGTTCCTGCTCGGCATCGGCGCCGCGGCCGCGCAGGCGCTGTGGCACTACACCCTCATCCGCAGGCGCACGCGCGAAGGCTGCTTCAAGGCCTTTCGCCTCAACCACTGGGTGGGCTTCGCGGTCTTCGCCGGCACCGCGCTCGACCTGGCGCTGCGCTGAGCGCGGCCCTGCCGCAGCGTCCGCGCGCCGCGCCGGCGCGGCCGCCGGCTTCAGCGGCCGAGTTCCTCGGCGCGCCGCCGCGCCGCGTGCAGCGCGCGAACGAAGGCCGCCTTGACGCCGTCGCCCTCGAGCGAGGTGATCGCGGCGTGCGTCGTTCCGCCCTTGGACGTGACGCGCTCGCGCAGCTGCGCGGGCGTCTCGTCCGACTGCATGGCCAGCGCCGCGGCGCCGGCGAAGGTCTCCTGCGCGAGCCGGCGCGACTGCCCGGCCGCGAGGCCCATCTCGGTGCCCGCCTGCACCATGGCCTCGATGAAGTAGAAGACGTAGGCCGGGCCCGAGCCCGACAGTGCCGTCACCGCGTCCAGATCGGCTTCGCCGCTCACCCACAGCGCCGAGCCGGTGGGCGCGAACAACGCCTCGACGGCGCGGCGCTCGCTGTCCGACACGGTGGGCCCCGCATGCAGGCCGGCGATGCCGCGCCCGATCAGCGCCGGCGTGTTGGGCATCGCGCGCACGATGCGCGCCGCACGCGCATCGAGCTGCAGCGCGCCGGCGATGTTCTCGCTGCGCACGCCGGCCATCACCGAGACCTGGAGCGCCCGTGCGACGTGGCTGGCGCATGGCGACGCCGCATCGGCGAAGCTTTGCGGCTTGACCGCCCACACGACCATCACGGCCGCGGCCAGTCGCGCATCGGCCGACGGCTGCGCCTGGATGCCGAACTCGCGCGCGAGCCGCTCGCGCTGCGCCGGCGACGGCTCGACGACGACGATGTCGCCCGCCGCCCGTCCGGCGCGCCGCAGCCCGCCGATCAAGGCCGAAGCCATGTTGCCGCCGCCGATGAAGGCGATCGGTGCGATCGTCGAGCCGTCCATGCCGGCAGTGTATCGACGTGCACGCGCGGCGCTGCCCGCGCCGGTGTGCCCGGGGCGCTGCCCGCGCCGGTGCACCCCCGCACGAGTCGGGCGAGAATCGGCGCATGAGTACCTCACCCCGCAATCCCTTTGCCGCGCACGACCCGTACGCCGCGGCCACCTCTACGGCGACCGCGACGCCGGCCACCACGGTCGCGGCCGGCCCCGCAGCCGCAGCGGCCGGCCCCGGCGCGCCCGCCGCACTCGTGATCGACGTGAGCGAGGCCGACTTCGAGCAGCAGGTGCTCGAGCGCTCGCTCGACGTGCCGGTGCTGCTCGACTGCTGGGCGCCGTGGTGCGGGCCGTGCCGCTCGCTCGGCCCCATCCTCGAGCGGCTGGCCCAAGCCTACGGCGGGCGCTTCGTCCTGGCCAAGATCAACACCGACGAGGCGCCCAACCTGTCGGCCGCGCTGCGCATCCGCAGCATCCCGCTCGTCGTGCTGTTCGCCGGCGGGCGCCCGGTGGACCAGTTCGTCGGCGCGCTGCCCGAGGGGCAGATCCGCCAGTTTCTCGACAAGCACCTGGACCAGTTCGCGCCGCAGGCCTCGCCGCTGGACGAGCTGCGCCAGGCCGCCGCCGCCGCGCTCGCCGAAGGGCACGCCGACGAGGCCGAGCAACTGCTGCAAGAGGCGCTGGCCATCGACCCCGCGCACGCCGAGACGCGGCTCGACCTGGCCGAGCGCCAGATCGCGCGCGGCGAACTCGATACCGCCGCCGAACTGCTCGCCCGCGTGGCGCCCGAGGCGCGTGCCGAGCGCCACGCGGCGCTCGAAAAGCGCATCGAGATGGCACGCCACAAGCCGGCCGGCGACCCGGTGCAGCTGCGCGCGCGCATCGGCGCCAACGCGAAGGATTTCGAGGCCCGCTTCGGCCTGGCGGCGCTGCTCGCGCACGACGGCGACTTCGACGCCGCCTTCGAGCAGCTGCTCGAGGTCGTGCTGCGCGACAAGGGCGAGCAGCGCGAGGCGGCACGCCAGAAACTCGTCGAGTGGTTCGCGATCTGCCCCGACGCCGAGGCGGTGAGCCGCGGCCGGCGCTATCTGGGCATGTACCTGAACTGACGCGGCTGCGCGGCGCGGCCGTCCCGGCGCCGGGGCGGCGATGTTCTCAGGCGCGCGGCCGGCGGCCGAAGATCGCGCTGCCCACGCGCACGATGGTGGCGCCTTCGAGCACCGCGGCCTCGAGGTCGTCGCTCATGCCCATCGACAGCGTGTCCAGCGCCAGTCCGTCGCGGCGCAGTGCCGCCAGCAGCGCGGCGAGCTCGCGGTGCGGCGCGCGCTGCGCGTCGCGATCCGCGGCCGGTGCCGGAATCGCCATCAGGCCGCGCAGTCGCACGCGCGCCGCGGGCAGCGCGGCGACCGCGCGCGCCAGCGCCGGCAGTTCGGCCGGCGCGACGCCGCTCTTGCTCGCCTCGCCGCTGACGTTGACCTGCAGGCACAGCTGCAGCGGTGGCAGGCGTGCCGGGCGCTGCTCGGCCAGGCGCTGGGCGGTCCTGAGGCGGTCGACCGTATGCACCCAGGCGAAGTGCTCGGCGACGGGCCGCGTCTTGTTGCTCTGCAGCGGCCCGATCAGATGCCACTCGAGCGTCGCGCGCAGGTCGGACAACGCCTCGATCTTGCCCAGCGCCTCCTGCACGTGGCTCTCGCCGAAGGCCTGCTGGCCCACCGCGTGCGCCTCGCGCACCGCATCGGCATAGAAGGTCTTGCTCACCGCGAGCAGCGTGACGCCGTGCGCGGCGGCCGCGGCGGCGGGCACGCGCGTGAAGATGTTGGCGTCGCGGCCCGCCTCGACGCAGGCCGCGGCGAGGCGCCGCTTCACTTCTTGCAGGTTGCTTCCGATGCTGCCCATAATGCCCCGAGCTTAATCGGGGCGCGAGGCAGCGCGCGGCTGCCGCGCTGTGGTCCGGAGGGCTCTCGCCGGGTCTTCCGGGCGGTTCGCCGCGATGCGGCCGCGGCGCATCACACCGGATCCGCATGGACATCACCCAACTGCTGGCCTTCTCGGTCAAGAACAAGGCCTCCGACCTGCACCTGTCGGCCGGATTGCCGCCGATGATCCGGGTGCACGGCGACGTGCGGCGCATCAACGTCGAAGCGCTGGACCACAAGACGGTCCACGCCATGGTGTACGACATCATGAACGACGCGCAGCGCAAGCACTACGAGGACACGCTCGAGTGCGACTTCAGCTTCGAGATCCAGGGGCTGGCGCGCTTTCGCGTCAACGCGTTCAACCAGAACCGCGGCGCGGGCGCCGTGTTCCGCACGATCCCGAGCAAGATCCTCACGCTCGAGCAGCTCGGCACGCCCAAGGTGTTCGCCGAGCTCGCGCTCAAGCCGCGCGGGCTGGTGCTCGTCACCGGCCCCACCGGCAGCGGCAAGAGCACGACGCTGGCGGCGATGGTCAACCACCTCAACGAGAGCGAGTACGGCCACGTGCTGACGGTGGAAGACCCGATCGAGTTCGTGCACGAGAGCAAGAAGTGCCTCATCAACCAGCGTGAGGTCGGGCCGCACACGCTGAGCTTCTCGAACGCGCTGCGCTCGGCGCTGCGCGAGGACCCCGACGCGATCCTGGTGGGCGAGATGCGCGACCTCGAGACCATCCGCCTCGCGCTCACCGCTGCCGAGACCGGCCACCTCGTGTTCGGCACACTGCACACGTCGAGCGCGGCCAAGACCGTCGACCGCGTGGTCGACGTCTTTCCTGCGGCCGAGAAGGAGATGGTGCGCGCCATGCTCTCCGAGTCGCTGGTGGCGGTGATCTCGCAGACGCTGTGCAAGCTGAAGGACGGCTCGGGGCGCGTCGCCGCGCACGAGATCATGATCGGCACGAGCGCGATCAAGAACCTGATCCGCGAGAACAAGATCGCGCAGATGTACTCGAGCATCCAGACCGGGCAGAGCCTGGGCATGCAGACGCTCGACCAGAACCTGGCCGACCTCGTGCGCCGCAACGTGGTCAGTCCGGCCGAGGCGCGCGCCAAGGCCAAGATCCCCGAAAACTTCCCCGGCTGACCGAGCGAGGGACCCGCACGATGGAACGCGACCAGGCCTCCAAGTTCGTCAACGACCTGCTGCGCCTGCTCGTCTCGCGCAACGGCTCGGATCTGTTCCTCACCGCCGACTTCCCGCCGGCGATCAAGGTCGACGGCAAGATCACCAAGGTGAGCCCGCAGCCGCTCACGGGTCTGCACACGGTGGCGCTGGCGCGCGCGGTGATGAACGACAAGCAGGCGGCCGAGTTCGAGCGCACCAAGGAGTGCAACTTCGCCGTCAGCCCGCAGGGCGTGGGCCGTTTTCGCGTCAACGCCTTCATGCAGCAGGGCCATGTCGGGCTCGTGTTCCGCACCATCCCGCAGACGCTGCCGACGATCAAGGGCCTCGGGCTGCCGAAGATCCTCGAGGACGTGGCGATGACCAAGCGCGGCCTGGTCATCTTCGTCGGCGCCACCGGCTCGGGCAAGACCACGTCGCTGGCGGCGATGGTCGACTGGCGCAACGAGCACAGCTTCGGCCACATCATCACGGTCGAGGATCCGGTCGAGTTCGTGCACCCGCACAAGAACTGCATCGTCACGCAGCGCGAGATCGGCATCGACACCGACGGCTGGGAGATCGCGCTCAAGAACACGCTGCGCCAGGCGCCCGACGTGATCCTGATGGGCGAGATCCGCGACCGCGAGACGATGGAGAACGCCGTCGCCTTCGCCGAGACCGGCCACCTGTGCATGGCCACGCTGCACGCCAACAGCGCCAACCAGGCGCTGGACCGCATCATCAACTTCTTCCCCGAAGAGCGGCGCCAGCAACTGCTGATGGACCTCTCGCTCAACCTGAAGGCGCTGGTCAGCCAGCGCCTGATGCCGCGCGAACAGGGTCGCGGGCGCATCGCGGCGGTCGAGATCATGCTCAACACGCCGCTCGTGGGCGACCTCATCTTCAAGGGCGAGGTCGCCGAGATCAAGGACTTGATGAAGCGCAGCCGCGAGCTCGGCATGCAGACCTTCGACCAGGCGCTGTTCGATCTGTACGAGCAGCGCCTGATCAGCTACGAGGATGCGCTGCGCAACGCCGACTCGGTGAACGACCTGCGCCTGACGATCAAGCTGCAGAGCGCGCGCGCGCGCAACCCCGACCTGGCGGCGGGCACCGAGGCGATGAAGATCGTCTGAGCGTCCGAGGGGCAGGCGGGCAGCGCGCTCGCGCTGCCCTCCCGAGCCGCCGTCTTGCGCTGCTGGATGCGCGGCTGCACGCGGCCGGCGCGCCTGCACCGTGGCACCATGCCGGCGATGAACAGCCCCCGCAGCTACGAAAGCGCTCCCGCGCGCCGCGTCGCCTTCCTCGGCCTGGGCGTGATGGGCCACCCGATGGCCGGCCATCTGGCGCGCGCCGGCCACGCCGTCACGGTCTACAACCGCAGCGCGGCCAGGGCCGCAGCCTGGGTGGGCGAACACGGGGGCGCCGGCGCGGCCACGCCGCGCGCCGCCGCGGCCGGCGCCGAGGTCGTGTTCGCCTGCGTCGGCAACGACGACGACGCGCGCAGCGTGGTGCTCGGGCCCGAGGGCGCCTACGCCGGCATGGCGGCCGGCGCGATCTTCGTCGACCACACCACCGCGTCGGCGGCGCTGGCGCGCGAGCTGCACGCCGCGGCGCGCGAGCGCGGCCTGCACTTCGTCGACGCACCGGTCTCGGGCGGCCAGGCGGGCGCCGTCAACGGTGCGCTTACCGTGATGTGCGGCGGCGACGCCGCGCCCTTCGACGCCATGAAGCCGCTGGCCATGAACTACGCACGCGCGGTGACGCGCATCGGTGCCAGCGGCGCCGGGCAACTCGCCAAGATGGTGAACCAGACCTGCATCGCCGGCCTGCTGCAGGGCCTGGCCGAGGCGCTGGCCTTCGGCCGCCGCGCCGGGCTGGACATGCCGCTCGTGCTCGACGTCATCGCCCAGGGCGCGGCGCAGAGCTGGCAGCTCGAGCAGCGCGGGCCCACGATGCTCGAAGGCCGGTTCGACTTCGGCTTTGCCGTCGACTGGATGCGCAAGGACCTCGGCCTCGTGCTCGACGAGGCGCGGCGCAACGGCGCGCAGTTGCCGGTGACGGCGCTCGTCGACCAGTTCTACGCCGAGCTGCAGGCCGCCGGCGGCGGGCGCGACGACACGTCGAGCCTGATCCGGCGGCTGACGGCGTAGCCGCGGCCTCGGAACCTGCGAACGAATCGGTCGCGCCCGTCAGGGCGCGTCGAGCGGGCGTGAGTGGTTTCACAGGTTCTCCGACGCTCGGGCCTGCGCGCGTCGCCCGAGCGCAAGGCGCTTGAGCGCGAACCAGGGTGCCAGCAGCCAGGGCAGCGCGGCGTAGGCGAAGACGCGCAGGCGCGTCGCGGCCGGCACCGCGCGGTCGCGGAGCAGTCGGCGCAGCCGCGCACGTGGCGTGGCCGCGGCGTCGAACTGCGCCGCGATGTGCCGCTCGCGTGCGAGCTGGCGTTCGAGCGCGGGCGCGACCTCGTTGCGCACGCCGGCGAGCTCGGCGTCGCGCAGCAGGCAGGGCAGCTCGACCAGCGAATGGCGTGCGTTGGCCAGCAGCTTGCGCCGCACGTCGGCGGCGCGCAGCGCACGGCGCCGGCGCGACAGCCCGCCGCGCCGGTAGGCCACCAGCGGCTCGGCCAGCGTGATCGCGCCGCCGCTCACGATGGCACGAAACACCATCACCAGATCCTCGGCGATGGTGCCCTCGGGCAGCGGCCCGAAGCGTTCGACGAGCCGGCGCGTCCACGCCTGACCGGCACCGATGACATGGGGCGGCCGGGCAATCCAGTCGTCGGCACCGCGGTACGCGCCCAGGTCGCTGGGCTGCAGCAGGCCCTGCTGCGCGCCGGCGGCGTCGATGTCCAGCAGCGGGCAGGCGATCAGGTCGGGGCGGCGCCCGTGGGCGAGCCAGGCCTGCACGGTGCGCTCGCAGCGCTCGGGGTGCGAGACGTCGTCGCCGGCGGTGACGAAGAGCAGTTCGCCGCGCGCCATCGCCGCCAGCTTCGACAGGTGCGCGCCGATGCCGAGGTTGCGCGCATTGCGGTTGCGCACGATGCGGTGCGGCCCGGCATAGCCGGCCAGCGCCGCCTCGATCGCGTCCCAGGTGCCGTCGCCCGACGCATCGTCGGAGACGACGATCTCGAGCGGCGAATAGGTCTGCGCGAGCGCGCCGGCCACCGCCGCGCCGACCGTGCCGGCCTGGCGGTAGGCGATGAGCAGCATCGAGACCCATGGCCGCGCCGCGTCGGCGGCCGATGCGGCGGCGCGCGCATCGCCGCTCATGCCGGCGGGCGTCGCGCCACGGACTCGACCCCCACCGGGCTGCCCTCCTCGGTGCGCAACCCGAGTTCGCAGCCGGGGCCGACGAGGCTCGACACCGGCAGCGCGCCTCAGCCGTGCGACAGCAGATCGCCGATCAGCCTGCTCTTGACGCCGCGGCGCAGCGACTTGGCGCTGGCGCCCAGCGCGTAGCGGCGATCGAGCGCGGCCAGCAGCGTCGCATCGAGGGCGGCCTCGCCACCGTGGCGCAGGCCCGCGAAGTACAGGTCGCGGCTCACGTAGTTGGTCCAGAAGCGCCAGTCGGCGAGCCAGCCGGGCAGGTGCACGCCGCGCTCGACGTCACGGGCGCGCAGGTTGCGGTAGTAGTCCCAGCGCGCCGCCACGGTGAAGGGCGAGGCGTCGGGATTGGTGCGCGTGGTGCCGTGCTCCTTGCGACCGGTGGTCGCGCAGCTCACCAGCACCAGGCCGCCGGGGCGCGTCATGCGCAGCATGTTGGCCAGCGTCTCGCGCCAGAACGGGTTGTGTTCGAGGCACTCGGCCGAGACCACGGTGTCGAAATGCCCGCTCGGGAACTCGAGCAACTGGCCCGGGCAGGCCAGGTCCACACCGGGGCCGAGTTGCAGATCGGCGCCGGTGTACTCGCAGCCCTCGAAGAGCGGCCGCAGCGAGCCGTTGATGTCCAGCGAACCGACCTCCAGCACGCGCACGCCGCGAAAGAAGCCGGGATAGGCGTCGCGGACGCTGCCGAAGTACTCGGCCTGCTGCGGGTGGGCCATGTGCTGCGGGCCCGTGCCGGCGGCGCGGGCGGTGACGATGTGGGCCGGTCATGGTAGCGCAGCGCTCGCGCGCAGCCGCGCCACCCATCCGAGCAGCGCGTCCAGGTGCGCGTCCACCGAAGGGTCGTAGCGCAGCGCCGCGCGGGGGTCGGCCAGCGCGAGCCGGCCAGCGCGCCAGCGCCCCAGCGCCTGCGCGATGGCGGCGTCGAGGCTCGCGGCATCGCCCGCGTCGAAGGGCAGCAGCGCGTCGCCGCCGATGACCTCCAGGCAACCCATGCCGCGCGCGCCGACGAGCGGCGTGCCGCACAGCACGCTCTCGACGCCCACCAGCCCGAAGGGCTCGAAGCGCGAGGCCATCACCGTGCAGTCGACCGCGCGGTACACGTCCTCGATGTCGCTGCGGTAGCCCAGCCAGCGCAGGTTGGGCGCACGCACTTCGACCGGACGGCCCGCCACCACGAGCAGCACCGGCTCCGTGCTGTGGCCCAGCGCGCGCACCAGCAGGTCCAGCCCCTTGCGCGCATGGCCCGTGGAGGCGAGCAGGAACACCAGGCGATCCGGCGGCAGGCCGAGCGCGCGGCGCAGCGCGCGGCGCTGCTCGGCGCTCACCGGGTGGAAGCGCCGCGTGTCCACCGGCGGATGCAGCACCTCGATGCGATCGGCCGCGACGCCGTGGTGTTGCACGAGCTGCCGCGCCATCAGGCGCGAATGCGCGATCACGACCGCCGCGCCGTTGAAGTGATCGTGCTCCAGCGCGCTCGCCATGCGGTCGCGCCAGTCCGGTGCGCGTCCGCTGGCGGCCAGCCATCCCGGGTGGGTGCTGCCGCAGATCGCGATGTCGGAGGCGCGCGTCTGGTTGAGCCCGATCACCGGGTACCAGCCATGCCGGCGCTTGAGCGCGACCAGCCGGCGGCTGAACCAGCGGTCGCGCAGCGCTGCGGGCAGGCCGAAGGTCGGCACCGCCACCGGATCGACCCAACCGTACTCGGGCAGCGAGCGCTCGAAGCGCCGCGCGACCACCGTGGGGCGGATCGCGCGCGCGTGCAGCGCGTCGACCAGCGTGAGCAGATAGCGCTCGATGCCGCCCGAGTGCCGCAGGCCGTGATTGGCGAGCACCAGCGGGGGCGGCGTCGCGCCTGCGGCGGCCGGCATCGGTGTGCTCAGCCGCGCGAGCGGCGCGGTGCCGGCAAGGGATGCGCCACCGGCTCGGCATCGAACCAGCGCTTGAGGTAGCGGTAGTACGCGGCCTCGGCGTCCAGCAGCGCGAGCACGAAGCCCAGGCGCCCGTCGAGGAAGCCGCGCCGCAGGACGTAGCCGCGCACGAATGCCCACAGGCCGTGCCCGATCGCCCGGCCCAGGCCGCCGCGGCGCCCGCGTGCCGCGAGGTCGAGCGCGCGGCCGCTCGAGTAGCGGTTCATCTTGTCCAGCGCCTGTTCGAGCCGCGGCAGGCTGTTGTGCAGCAGCCGGCCGGGCAGGCGTGCGAGCGCTCCGTCGTGGATCAGCCGCTCGTGCACGAGATCGTCGGAAAACCGCGCCGTGCCGCGGCGAAACAGGCGCAGGCAGGGGTCGGGCTGCCAGCTGCCGTGGTGCATCCAGCGGCCGCACAGCGCGGACAGGCGTTCGACGACGTAGGCCGTCGGCTGCTGCGGGCCCTCGCCCAGCGGCACGCTCGACTCGACGACGCGACGGATCGCCTGCGCCAGCACGTCGTCGACCCATTCGTCGGCGTCGATGCTGAACACCCAGACGCCGCATGCGGCGTCCAGCGCACGCTGCTTCTGGCGGCCGAATCCCGGCCAGTCGGGCGTGACGATCACGCGCGCGCCCAGGCGCTGCGCCAGCGCGACCGTGCCGTCGCTGCTGCCGCAGTCGACGACGATGCACTCGTCGGCGAAGGCCAGCGATTCGAGGCAGGCGCGCAGGCGCGGCTCCTCGTTGCGGGTGATGACGATCACCGACAGTCTCGGCGCGGCGTGCACGGCGTTCACGGCGCTCACGACGGCCCCGGCGTGTCCGAGTGCCCGGCACGGCCCAGCACCTGCGCGAGCAGCGGTCGCGCCGAATGGGCGGCGCGCACGTGTGCGCCCGCCTGCAGCGCGCGCTGCGCGTACGCAGCGTGTGCGGCCAGGACCCGCTCGATGGCGGCGACGAGCGCGTGCGGCGTGCGTTCGGCCAACACCACCCCGGCGTCGAAGCGCTGCACCAGCCGCGCCATCCAGGTGTGCGCGCTCGCGATCACCGGCGCACCGGCGGCCAGCGCATCCAGCGTCACGCCACTCACACGATCGGCGAACAGGTCGGGCCGATACGGCTGCAGCACCACGGCGCCGGGGAACAGCTGCCGGTAGCCGGCCGGCGTGAGGGTGTCCTCGCGCAGCGTCAGGCGCGGCAGCGCGCAGGCGCGCAGGCGCTCGATCCATCGCGTCAGCGCGTCGTCGTCGTGGTGGCGCTGCTCGCGCGAGATCTGCACCGTGAGCGGCCAGTCCAGGCCGCGCTGCACCATCAGCTCCGCCAGTCCGACGATGCAGTCGAACCCCTTGTCGAGCCGGGCGCCGCCGGCGACCAGCAGGTGCCGAAAGCCGCTCGCCTGCGCCGTCGCGGGGGGCGGGTCGGTTGCGAGCGGATAGGGCACGGCGGCGGCGTCGAAGCCGCAGTCGCGAAAGAACCGCACCACGCCGTCGGTGGGCGCGAGGATCCGCAGATGCGGCTGTCTGCGCGCCACGCGCTCGAGCAGCCTGCGCTTGGACTCGCGCGCGTTGAGCCAGTGAACGAAGGCGTGGCACTTGCCGGGTTCGAGCCGGCCCGGTGCCGCCCAGGCCGCGAGCAGCAAGTCGGTGGTGCCCGCGGTCGTGATCAGCAGCCGACCCGGCTCGCGCAGCAGCCTGCGGTAGAGCGCAAAAGCCTGCAGACGCCGGCGGCGGCGGCCGAAATGCGCATGCAGCCGGCCGGGGCCGCTCCACGCGGAGCCGAACGCGCGCGCGGCCCAGATCTGCACGTCGCAGCCCGGCGGTGCAGCCTGTGCCAGCGCCAGCACCAGCGCATGACAGTGGCCGACCTCCTCGGCGAGCGTCGGCTCGATCAGGTGCAGCGTCTCGGCCATGGCTTGCTCGAGGCGCCGTGCGGCGCCGCGAAGGCGTGCATCGGCTGCGCCGCCGAGCGCAGTGGCCCGACATCGGGTCCGTCGTGCACGCCGGCCGGGCCGCATCGGAGACGGCCGAGGAGGACACCAGGCACTTCGCCGTCCATCGGTCGCATTGTGCATTGCGGGGGTGCTCCGGCTGCCTGCTGGCTTCACTGCGCGCCGCAAGGGCGCCGACCCCCCGCGACCGCGCGCAAGAGAGCGCAGAACGCCCGCGACCGCGCGCTGCAGGCGCGCAGACCCCCCCGCGACCGCGCGCAAGAGCGCCCGCCAGGCGCCGTGCGCCCGTGCCCGCGGTCCGTTGCGCCGCAGGCTCGATGCATCCCGCCGAAGCGGTCGAATCCTGCGCAGACAATCGGCGGCTCGTCTTCGCGATGACTGTTTCCCGTCACCCCCAGGCAGCCGCACCCAGGCTGTTGCCGCGACTGTGGCTGCTGGTCGCCGGCGTTCTCGCCGTCGGCGCCCTGGCACGGCTCGGCCTGTGGCTCGATTACGCCGGCGCGCAGCGCCCCGGCGGCCTGCCGCCGATGCTGCTGTGGTGGGGCGTGCGCTACGACCTCGCCGCCGGCGCCACGCTGGCCCTGCTGGTGGGCGTGGCGTGCCTGCTGCCGTGGGTCCTGGGCCGGCGGGCGGCCGCCGCGCGCTGGGCCGAATGGCTCGCGGTCGCGCTCCTGTCGGCGCTCGTCCTGCTGGCCGGCTGCGAGCACTACTACTACGCCTTCTACAAGACGCGGTTCGACCCGATCGTCTTCGGGCTGTTCGAGGACGACACCGCCGCCGTCCTGAAGACCGTCTGGCACGACTATCCGCTCGTGCGGGGTGCGCTCGCGTGGGCCGTCTGCGTCGTGTTGCTGGCGCTCGGCCTGCCGCGGCTGGCCGCCCGGCTCGACGCGCACTGGCCGCGCTCGCGCAGCCGCGCGCTCGCGCTCGTGCTGGCGGCACTGCAGTTCGTGCTGCTGCTCGCGGCGGCGCGCGGCGGCGTCGGCACCTTTCCGCTCGTGCGCCGCGATGTCACGGTGTCGGCCGATCCGTTCGTCAACGCGCTGGCGCCGAACACGGTCTTCACGCTGTACCGCGCCGCGCGCATGCGTGCCGAACAGGTGGACATCGGCAGCGACGTGCTGGCGGGCGTGCATCGGCTGGGCTTTCGCGATCTGGCCGACGCGGCGCGGGCGGCGGGCCTGGCCGGCACCGACGCCGCGCAGATCGAACGCAGCCTCTACGCCGAGGTGCCCGGGCCCACGCGCACGCTCGCGCGCTCGCCGCACGTCGTGCTGGCCTTGCTCGAGTCGTTCGGCGCCGATCTGCTCGGCACCGACGGGCCCGGCAACGACCTGCTCGGTCGGCTGCGCGAGGAGCTCGGCCATGGCGTGCGCCTGCGCAACTTCGTCGCCGGGCAGAACGGCACGCATTCGGAGCTCGAGATCCTGCTGCTGGGCTCGCCGGTGACGCCGCTGACGACCGGGCGCAACGCGACGCTGCGCTTCGAGAGCGCCGCGGCGTTGCCGTTCCTGCGCGCGGGCTACCGCACCGTGTTCCTGTACGGGGGCGGCAGCGACTGGCGCAACGTCGGCACTGCACTGATGCATCAGGGGTTCGATCGCGTGTTCGACGCGCGCGCGATCCGCGAGCGCTTTCCCGAGGCGGGCGCCACCGACTGGGGCGTGTACGACGCCTATCTGTTCAGGCTCGCGCAGGCCCTGCTGCAGGAGGCCGACGCGCGCGGCGAGCGGCTCTTCCTCGTCTTGCTGACGACCACGAATCATCCGCCCTTCACGCTGGACACGCCGCATCCGCAGCTGCCGGTGAACCCCGCGGCGCTGGGGCCGCGCGCGCAGCTCGACCAGGCCGAATTGCGCCGCACGCTGCTGACTTATCAGTACCAGGCCGATGCCTTCGGCGGCTTCCTGAATGCGTTGCGGCATTCGCCGGCGGGCGAGCGCACGATCGTCGCTGCGGCCGGCGACCACAACCTGCGCTCGCACTACCGCTACGACCTGCCGGCCGAGTTTCCCGATGTCGATCGCGTCTTCGCGTTCCTGCGCGTGCCCGACGCCTATTCCCCCGCGTCCGGCGCGCCCGACGCGCTGGCCTACTGCAGCCACGCCGACCTCGTCCCCACGCTGGTTTCGCTGGCGCTGCCGGGGGCGCGCTACTTCGCCGGCGGGCGCAATCTGTGGCAGCCGCCTGCGGGCGACGACGCGGCCGTCGCGCAGCTCGAGCGCGTCTACACGCCGGCCGGAGTGCTGTTTCCCCTGGACGCGCCGCTGCTGCACCCGTGGGTCGACGCCCATCGCATCCAGCCGCAGGGCGTGGCGCCGGCGGCCGCCGTGCTCGCGCAGGCGCGGCGCGCGGCGGCCCGGGTGGCCTTGACCGACTGGTACATCCGCACGCAGGTCGTGCGCCTGTCGGCGGCGGCGCGACGCTGAGAAGCTGTGAACGAACCACTCACGCCCGCTCGACGCGCCCTGACGCCCCCGCTCGGCGCTGCAAAGGCTCGCCCTGTCGCGCGATAGGGCTGCGCTTTGCGCCTCGAGCGGGGTCGTCCTGTCGCGCCGCTCGGGCGCGCCGGTTCATTCACAGGTTCTGAGGCCCGGGCGCGCAGCGCACCGTACATCCGGCGCGTCGTGCGCCGCACGGCGCGCGCCCCGCAGCGGCGCCTGCGCCAGGGCGTCGCGGTCTCCCGGTGCGCATGGGCGCGGGGCCGGTCGCGTGCGCCGGCGGGCGCGTCACGCCGTACCCGGGGCGGCCTCGCACGCCGGCGCGGCCAGCCGCTCTTCGGCCGCCGCCAGCACCTGGTCGACCCCGGGCCAGCCCGGCGGCGCATGCAGCAGGCGCACGTTCGGGCCCCAGGCGCGGTGCTGCTCGATCGTCGTCGGCCCGAGCACGCTCAGCAGCGGCGCGCCGACGGCCGCGGCGAGATGCCCCGGTCCGGTGTCGTTGGCGACCACGAGGCGGGCGCCGCGCAGCAGCGCGGCGTAGGCGTCGAGCGGCAGGTCCTCGATCACCTCGGCCTGCGTGTAGCGGCTGCGCGCCTCGGCCAGTTCGGCGCCCGGGCCCGGGCAGAGCACGAGCGTGTGGCCGGCGGCCGCGAGCCTGTGGGCGAGCGCGGCGAACCCCGGCCAGCGCTTGTCGCGGCCGTTGACCCTGCCGGTGGCGAAGGGCACGAGGCAGACGTAGCCGCGCTGCCAGCCGTGCTGCCGCACGATCTCGGCGGCGCGCGCCCGGGCGGCGGCGGCGATGCGAAACCCGATCTCGGGCGGCGGCTGCGCGGGCACGCCGCTCAAGGCGGCGGCCAGCGCCAGCATGCGTTCGAGCTCGTGCCGTGCAGGCGGCGCGGCGACGCGTCGCGCCAGCAGCAGGCCGCGGCCGTCGCGCGCGTAACCGGCCACGCGCAGCCCGGCCAGCCGCATCTCGAGCGCGCTGGAAAACGAGTTCGGCATCACCAGCGCATTCACTCGGCGCGCGAAGCCGGCGTCGCGCGTGCGGCACTGCGCGCCGAGTGCCCGCAACTCGTGCACGCGCTGCGCGAGCGTGGCGCTGCGCGCGTGCACGGCCCACGGATAGCCGCCGAGCAGCGTCGCCGCCCAGCGCTTGCCGTACAGCACCGGCGTGTAGCCCTGAGCCTCGAGCAGCTCGAGCGCGGGCAGGCCGAGCACGACATCGCCGATCCAGTTGCACAGGCGCACGATGAGCGGGCGCTGGCGCATCTTCGCAGGTCCGTGCGTCCGTGCCGGGCTGCGCAGGCCACGCCGCGCGTGGCGTGGCGCGCCGCTCAGAACCAGTGAATCAATCGGTCGCGCCCGAGCGGTGCGCCCTGACGACCCCGCTCGAGGCGCAAAGCGCAGCCATATCGCGCGACATGGCGAGCATTTGCAACGCCGAGCGCGGGCGTCGGGGCGCGTCGAGCGGGCGCGAGGGGTTCGTTCACGGGTTCTCAGCGCGCGGCGCTGGCCGTGCCGGCGGGCGGGGCGGCCGGTGCCTGGCCGAGGCGCGCCAGTTCCTCCTCGCTCAGGATGTCGAACACCTTGACGACGCGCTTGACACCCGCCACGCCGCGCGCCACTTCGGCCGCGCGGTTGGCCTCGCGCTCGGTGACGCGACCCATCAGGTAGACGATGCCGCGCTCGGTGACGACGCGAAACGCGTTCGCCTGCAGGTCCTTGGCATCGACGAAGCTGGCCTTGACCTTGCCGGTGATCACCGAGTCGGCCGAGCGCTGTGCGAGCGAGGCGTTCTCGCCCACTGCCAGTTCGTTGACGACGCCGCGCACGTTCTCGACGCCGGCCACCACCTTCTCGACGGCCGCCTTGTCGGCCTCGGCCGGCACTTCGCCGGTGATGAGCGCGACCCGGTTGTAGCTCGTGACGTCGATGCGGCCCAGCGGGGCCTGCGTGCGCGCCCGGCTCTGGGCCTTGAGCGCGATCGTCTCGTCCTCGAGCTGCGTGCCGGTGGTGCGGCGGTCGGTGGCGACGAGCCCGGTGCCCACGACGGCGCCGCCCAGCAGCAGCACCTCGCAGCCCGACAGCAGCAGCGCCGTGGCCAGCAGCAGCAGGCCGGCGCGCACGTGCCCGCGGGGCGCGCGGCGCAGGAACAGGGATCGTTTCACGGTTCGAGGTCTCCCATGAGATGAAAGTCGATCGCGTCGCACAGGCAATGCAGCACCAGCATGTGCGCCTCGGCCACGCGCGCCGCCCGCTCGTGCGGCACGGCGACCAGCACGTCGCTCTCGGCGAGCAGTTCGCGCAGCTCGTTGGCGCCGCGCCCGGCGAGCACGACCAGCGTCATGTCCTTGCCGCGCGCGGCGGCGATGACGGCGGCGCTTTCGCCTTCGCCGTTGTCCATCAGCAGCAGCACGTCACCGGGCAGGCCGAGCGCGCGCACCTGCGGTGCCGCCTGCACGGCGGTGGCAGCGAGCGCGAACGCCGCCAGCGGCGGGCGCTCGCGCTCGAAGCGCCCGACCAGCAGTTGCGCCAGGTACGGCGCGAGCAGCCGCGCGTGGCCGCTGCCGAACACCATCACCTTGCCGCCACCCGTGATGGCGCCGAGCAGCGCGCCGGCGGCTTCGGCGATCGGGCGCGCCAGCACTTCGGCAGACTGGTACTTGAGGTCCGCGCTCTCGAAGAAGTGCTGCGTGATGCGCTGCTCCACCATGATGGCGCATCATATGACAGGGGTCGTGGCCGAGGCGCCCTGTGCCCTGTGCCCTGTGCCTGCGGCCTGCGGCCTGGACCTGTGCCCGGGGGCCCTGTGCCCAGCGCCCGAAGCGTGCGGCTTGCGTGTAGCCTTGCGGTCTTGAACGCTGGCGGGAGGGGCGCTGCACCGTGGTCCGATCGAGTTTCCTTCGTCGCCGAGCCAAGGCGGCGGTGGCGCGCCGATGACCGCGGCCGCGCCCCCCTGCCCGTGGCTGGTGGCGGACATCGGCGGCACCAACGCCCGCTTCGGGTGGGTGGCCGCGCCTGGTGCGCCGGCCGGCCATGTGCGCACGCTGCACAGTGCCGATCACGCCGACGCCGCCGCGGCGGCGCGCGTGTACCTCGGCGCCCTGGCCGGCGAGCTGGGCAGCGCCTACGAGCCGCCGCGCGCGGCCGCCTTCGCCGTGGCCACCGCCGTCGAGGGCGACCGGATCTCGTTCACCAACAGCGCCTGGAGCTTCTCGCGCCACGAGACGCAGCACGCGCTGGCGCTCGAGCGGCTGGAGCTGCTCAACGATTTCGAGGCGCTGGCGCTCGCGCTGCCCGCGCTGCAGGGTGAACAACTGCGCGTCGTCGGCACCGTGGCGCCGGCCGCGGCGGGCGCGCGCGCCGTCATCGGGCCGGGCACCGGGCTCGGCGTGGCCGGGCTCGTGCACTCGAGCCGGCTTTCGGGCGGCGCTTCGGGCGGGCGCTGGGTGGCCGTGCCGGGCGAGGGCGGCCATGCGACGCTGGCCGCCGGCGACGACTTCGACAGCGCCGTCATCGCCGTGGCGCGCCGCGCATGTGGGCACGTCTCGGCCGAGCGGCTGCTCTCGGGCATCGGGCTGCCGTTGCTGCATCGCGCGGTGGCCGAGGTACTGGGCGTGGTCGCGCCCGCCGCCACGACCGAGCAGATCGTCGCCGACGCGCTCGCCGGCAGCGATGCGCTGGCCGTGCGCACGCTGGAGTGCTTCTGTGCGCTGCTCGGCGGTTTCGCCGGCGACGTGGCGCTGACCTTCGGTGCGCGCGGCGGCCTGTACATCGGCGGCGGCATCGTGCCGCGGCTGGGCGCGCTGTTCGAGCGCTCGGCGTTTCGTGCGCGCTTCGAGGCCAAGGGCCGCTTCGCGCCGTACCTGCGCGGCATCGCGACCGCGGTGATCGTCGATACGCTGGCGGCGCTGGCCGGGGCGGCGGCGGCGCTGGCGCAGGGGCGCGCGTGAGCAGGGTCGCGACCTGTGTCGCCTGGCGGGGGCCGCGCGCGCGCCGCGCCCGCTGCGCATCGCGATGAACCGGCCGCCCGGGGGGTCTGCGCCGCCCTTGCCGCCCTCGCCGCCAGCCGCTGTGGGCGCCGACGAGCCGCACACCATGCTCGTGGCGCGGCGCGAGTGCGACGCCGAACTGCCGCGCGCAACGCCGCTCGCGCACTACGTGACCGAGCACGTGCTGGGCGTCGGCGGCCACGGCATCGTCTACCGCGCCCACGACGCGGCGCTGCAGCGGCCGGTGGCGATCAAGGAATA
>JAFECX010000052.1 GCA_018241895.1 Pseudomonadota bacterium | reverse complement strand
GCCGAAAGTGCGCCAGTTGCGGCGTCCGGGTGCGGATGCGCAGCGGCGTGATGGCGAGCGTGAGGCACAGGAAGCGCAGCGTCCAGTCGCCGCAGGAGCGGATCAGCGCCTCGGCTGGATTGGCGCCCAGTTGGTCGGTGGCAGCGCCATAAAACAACCACGCCAGAGGCAGCAGGCACAGCGCGAGGACGACCGGCTTGGCGGCCGGGTGCAGCAGCAGTGCGCGCACGGATTTCACGTCGCGCTCAAAAGTATTTCTTCAGGTCCATGCCGGCGTAGAGCTGGCCGACCTCGGCCTCGTAGCCGTTGAACAGCAGCGTCTTGCGGCGCTTGGCGAACAGGCCGTCCTCGCCGATGCGCCGCTCGGTGGCCTGGCTCCAGCGCGGGTGGTCGACGTGCGGATTGACGTTGGCGTAGAAGCCATATTCGTCGGGTGCCGCGCTCGACCAGCTCGTGCGCGGCGGCTGCTCGACGAAGCGGATCGCAACGATCGACTTGCCCGATTTGAAGCCGTACTTCCAGGGCACGACGACGCGCACCGGAGCGCCGTTCTGGTTCGGCAGCACCTCGCCATACAGGCCGAACGCTAGCAGCGCCAGCGGCTGCATGGCCTCGTCCAGGCGCAGCGCCTCGACGTACGGCCAGTCGAGCACGCGCGAGCGCAGCGCCGGCATCTGCGCGCGGTCGGCCAGCGTCACGAACTGCACATACCTGGCGTTGCCGGTGGGCTCGACGCGCCGGACGAGCTCGGCCAGCGAGTAGCCGACCCAGGGGACGACCATCGACCAGCCCTCGACGCAGCGCAGCCGGTAGATGCGCTCCTCCATCGGCGCCAGGCGCAGCAAGGTGTCGAGATCGAAGGTCGCCGGCTTGTGCACCTCGCCTTCGACCGTCACGCTCCAGGGCCGCGGTCTGAGCGTGCCGGCGTGGCGCGCCGGGTCGCCCTTGTCGGTGCCGAACTCGTAGTAGTTGTTGTAGCCGGTGATGTCGGCAGGGCTCGTGGGCCGATCCGTCGCCACGGCGCCGGCGACGGGGCTCTTTGCACCCGCCAGCGGCGCCAGCTTGCCGGGGCGCGCGGTCTGTGCCGGGCCGGGCAGCGCGACGGCTGCGGTGGCCGCAAGCAGCCAGCGCCGGCGGTCGAGGAAGACCGTGCGCGGGGTGATCTCCGATGCCGCAGGCTCGGCGCGGTCACGAGGGCGTGCGATGCGCATGCAAGACCTTCCGCTGCGGCCGTTGCAACGGGGCCGCGAGAGGCGTCAAGCTACCGCAACGCGCCGCCGCGTGCAGGGGGCGCGCGAAACGCCCCTTGCAGCGCCTGCGCTGCGCGCCCGTTCAGCGCAGGCCGGCCATGTAGTCGGCGACCGCCTTCATCTCCGAGTCGTTCATCTGCGCGGCGATCGCGCTCATCTGCGCGCTGTTGGCGCGCTCGCCCGAGCGAAAGGCCAGCAGTTGCGTCTCGCTGTACTCGGCGTGCTGGCTGCCCAGGCGCGGGTACTGCGAGGGGATGCCGGCGCCGTTGGGGCTGTGGCAGCCGGCGCATGCCGGCACCTGGCGGTTGGCGATGCCGCCGCGGTAGATCTGCTCGCCCTGCTGCACCGTCTTCTTGTCCTTCGCGAAGCCGGGCGCGATGGCCTTGCTGGCGTAGAAGGCGGCGATGTCCTTCATCGTGTTCTCGTCGAGCGGAGTCGCCATCGGGCCCATGATCACGCTCTTGCGCTTGCCGGACTTGAACTCGGTGAGCTGCTTGACGATGTACTCGGGGTGCTGCCCGAGCAGGATGGGGTTGGCCGCCGCGCCACGCGTGCCGTCGACGACGTGGCAGGCCTGGCAGACCGCCGACGCCGCCTCGCCGCGCGCCGCGTCGGGCTGGAACGCGGCCTTCGCATCGGCTGCCAGCGCGGGTGCGGCGGCTGCGGCAGCAGCGAACGCGATCAGGAGGCGGACGACGGCGGACGGCTTCATGCGGGGCTTTCGGGCGCGTTGAATGGGGGGCCGGCGCTGTCCGCGGCCGCTGAGGCGATGGCGGCACGCGACCCATGCCGGAGGCGTAACTTCGAATTTTACAATGCACCATGACGACTGCCTTGCGGGGCCGCGCGCCCGTTTCCGCTGCCGTGCGTGCGGCGCTTGCGTGGACGCACGGCGCGCGCTTTGCGACCACCGCGAGCCAGCTCGACCAGCTGCCGCCGCCCGACCTGCCCGAGATCGCCTTCGTCGGCCGCAGCAATGCCGGCAAGTCGAGCGCGATCAACGCGCTGGCGCAGCAGCGGCGCCTCGCGTATGCCTCGCGCACGCCGGGTCGCACGCAGCACATCAACCTGTTCGAGCTCGGTGCGCGCGAGGCGCCGGATGCGCGCTTTGCCGATCTGCCCGGCTACGGTTACGCGGCGGTCGAACGCAGCGCCAAGCTGCGCTGGCAGGCGGTGATGGCCGACTACCTGGTGCAACGCCAGGGCCTGGTCGGGGTCGTGTTGCTGGTCGACTCGCGCCTGGGCCTGACCGAACTCGACGAGCAACTGCTCGCGCTCATCGGGCCGCGCGTCGTGTCGGGCGAAGTGCGCCTGCTGGTGCTGCTGACCAAGGCCGACAAGCTCAACCGCCGTGATGCGGACGCCGCGCTGCGTCGTGCGCAGGCCGTGCTCGCCGGCCTGGCGAGCGACGAAGCCGACATCGGCATCACGCTGTTCTCGGCGTCGTCGCGCCAGGGCCTGGGCGACGTGGCCGAGGTGCTGCACGGCTGGCGACGCACCTGAGGTGCTCCGCCGCCGCGGCTGCATCGGTGCGAAGCCGGCCCGGCTAGGACGCGACCAGGCTCGCTGCGACCTCTTCCTGCACGCGGGCCGCGGCGCTGCCGACCAGCGAACGGACCTTCAGTGACTTGGCCAGGCCGGCGGCGTGCATCATCAGCAGCGCGTTGCGCCGGATGGCCCAGGTGGCGTCCGAGGCGCCGTCGCCGAAGATCCAGATCTGGCGCTTCTCGCCGCGCCACAGCAGTTGCGCGGCCACCCAGCGGCCCTGCAGCATCAGGCGTGCCCACTGGCCGGCGCGCAGGCCGTCGAGCCAGCTCGCGTCGCCCCTCTCGGCGGCGGCGCCGTCGCCCGCGTCACGCATCAGTTCCGCGGGCACCGTGTCCATGACCGGCGCATCGAGCAGGCCGTCGAACGACGAGGGTGGCGGGGTGCCGGTGTCCAGTCGCGCTTCGACCTTCTGCATCGCGCCGATCTGCGTAGCGACGGCGGCGCAGCGTCGTGCCAGCCGCTGGTGCAGGAAGACCTCGAGGCGCTGCAGCGCGTGGCGGTACAGCGCGCCGCGCTGATCGGTCTGCGCCGCGAGCTGGTCGACCAGCGCCTGCCCCAGGCGCAGCAGTCGGCGGCGCTCGGGGTCGGCGACGTCGGGCGCCATCTCGGCCTCGTAGGCCAGCAGGTGAACGAAGCACCACAGCGGGTGCTCGCCCTTGTCGAGCACGCCCGGGTCGCGCAACGCCAGGCGCATCGCCGGACCGTGCAGGCGCGTGACGAGCAGCTTCACGTCCGCGGGCACGCGATCGTCGGCGTTCATCGCGTCGAACAGCCGGCTCACGAGTTCGATCGACTGGCGATCGGCGCGCGTGCCGACGCTGCGCGCCAAGTCGCGCCAGCCGTCGCGCCGTGGCGCCGGCGCCTGCTGTCCTTGATACGTCAGGCCCGGCATGGCGTCCGCCAGCCGTGCCGGCATCGTCTCGCGCATGCGCCGCAGGTCGGGGCTGAACGTGGTCTCGACACTGCGCGAGCGACGTGCGCCGCTGGCCAGGATCACCGTGCGATAGTTTGCCGGCTCGACTCCCATCTCTTCGAGCCGCGAGCAGGCCGCGGCGTACGACTGGCGCAGTAGCTGCGCCAGCGCCGCGGCGGCCCAGCGCATCAGGATCATCTGGTGCCCGCGCGACAGCGGCAGCACCTGTGCCGCGGCCCACAGCGCACGCACGTGGACCTCGGGACGGAACGGGTTGTGGTCGCGCGCCACGTCCATGTCGCCGACCAGCGCCGCGACATAGGTCGCAAGCTCGCGCAGCTCCTGCTCGGCGGTGCTCTTGACGAGTTCGACGAGGTGCGACTGCTCGACCTCGAGCGCCACCGTGTCTTCCTCGACCAGCGCGAGCGCCAGCGGCCGCGCCGCGGGCGCGTTCGCAGCGGGCGGATCGGGCTTTGCCAGCTCGGCTGGCACCTGCTCGCGCAGCGATTGCGCGTAGCGCTCGGCCATGCGGCCGCGCGCCGCGTCGACCGCGCGCATCGTGTCGTCGGCGGCGTTGCGCTCGAAGATCGACATCGCCGATCGCGCATGCCGGCCATGGTCGAGCGCGCCTTCGACGACCTGGTCGAAGAGCAGGGGCGCGCGCAGCAGTTCGTCGTCGACGTACTGCGCGAGGGCGGGGGACATGCTCGGGCCGGCCATGGCCGAGGCATTATCCGGGCGCGGCGGCGGCGGCCGAAAAGCGAAAAGGGCCCGGATTGCCGTCCAGGCCCTTCGATGGCGGGGCGGGGCGCCGCCCGCGGCGGCCCCGCTGCGCACGCGCCGCGCAGCCGTGCTGCGCGGCGGCGGACTTACATGTCCATGCCCATGCCGCCCATGCCGCCCATGCCGCCACCGCCCATGGGCATCGGCGTCTCTTCCTTGGGCGCTTCGGCCACCATGCACTCGGTGGTGAGCATCAGGCCGGCCACCGACGCGGCGTTCTGCAGCGCGGTGCGCGTGACCTTGGTCGGATCCAGGATGCCCATGTCGATCATGTCGCCATAGGCGCCGGTCTGCGCGTTGTAGCCGTAGTTGCCCTTGCCCTCGAGCACCTTGTTGATGACGACGCTCGGCTCGTCGCCGGCGTTGGCGACGATCTCGCGCAGCGGCTGCTCGATGGCGCGCAGCACGATCTTGATGCCGGCCTCCTGGTCGGCGTTGTCGCCCTTGATCGCGCCCAGTTTCTGGCGCGCGCGCAGCAGCGCCACGCCGCCGCCGGCGACGATGCCTTCCTCCACCGCCGCACGCGTGGCGTGCAGGGCGTCCTCGACGCGCGCCTTCTTCTCCTTCATCTCGACTTCGGTGGCCGCACCGACCTTGATCACCGCCACGCCGCCGGCCAGCTTGGCCACGCGCTCCTGCAGCTTCTCGCGGTCGTAGTCGCTGGTGGCTTCCTCGATCTGCACGCGGATCTGCTTGACGCGCGCCTCGATGTCGGCGGCCT
>JAFECX010000051.1 GCA_018241895.1 Pseudomonadota bacterium | reverse complement strand
GTCGACCGTCCGAGGCCGGTCATCCTCATGACGGTGGGCATGCGCAGGAACACTGGCGTCACGGCCTCGGTGCGTCGGGGCATTGGTTGAGACGGGTTGCGTTGCACAGGCTGTCTCCGGTGAGACGCATATCGGCAACTCTAGGATGCAGGCGGGATCGGCGACGTGCTGGATTCAGGCCGAAATCCTGCTCGCCTCGTCGTGAGGTGCGGGTGCCGGCGCAGCTTCGGTGCGAGCCGTCGCGGCAGTGCTTCATCGGACTCGATGCAAAGCGCGTGCAGCTCGGGACCGCATGGGTCGCTACGGCAACGCATGCGGCAACGGTTTGGGCGCTGCGCGTCGTACGGCAACAGTACGGCAACGAAGCCGGCCCAGAAAGTAAAAAAGTCAGCAGGCGCTAACCTGCTGACCCTTGCATTTATTGGCTCCCCGACCTGGGCTCGAACCAGGGACCTACGGATTAACAGTCCGGCGCTCTACCGACTGAGCTATCGGGGAATCGAGCCGCGCAGTATAGCCGCTCGACCACTGCCTCAGATCCGTGCCGCGACGCTGGCGCGCCACGTGCGCGGGGCGAGTGGGTACAAGTACACGTGGCCGAACTGGTAGGGCGATTCCTTCCATGCGCGGCGGTCGAACACGTTGTCGACGCCGACGCGCCAGGTCAGCGCGGTGCCGGCCCAGCGCGTGCGCCAGCGCGCGTCCAGATCGAGGCGGCTCCAGCCGGGGATGCGCACGCTTTGGTCGTAGGGCAGCACGACGCGGTTGCTTTCGGCCAGCCAGGCGGCCTGCAGGGCGAGGTCGGAGACGGCTGCGGGGTGGTATGCGCCGCCCAGGCGCAGCGTCGCGGCCGGCACGTTGGTGGGCCGCGAGCCGTCGATGCCGGCCTGTGCGGAGCCGCGGCGTCGGGCGTCGAGCCACATCGCGCTCGTCTGCCAGCCCCAGCGACCGGCCCGACCCTGCCACGTCGCCTCCACGCCCCGATGGCGCGCGCTGCCGTCGGCCACGTGGCGGCAGGTGGCGGGGCCGTCGCAGCTGCCGAGGTCGGCGGCCACGCCGCGGTCGATGTCGAACAGCGTGAGCGAGGCCTCGAGTGCCTCGTCGCCGTGCTTGAGACCGAGCTCGAGCTGGCGGCTTTGCAGCGCCAGCGACTCGCCGGCATTGGCGTAGCGCCCGAGGCTGGGCGCGACGTCGGCTTCGAGGCCGCGACCCCAGCTGCCGTACAGCATCGTCTTCGGCGCCAGCTGCACCGCCAGCGCCAGCCACGGCACGGTCGCGTCGTGCGTGTACGCGCTCGCGCCCAGGCTGCCGTCCGCATCGGGGCGGGTGCGGATGCTGCGCCGCTCGAGGCTCACGTGCCGCAGTCCGGCCCACAGCTGCCAGCGTGCGCCGAACTGCATCGCGTCGCGCACGAACCACTCGGTGCTGCGCTCGTCGCGATCGGTGTTGGCGTCGGGATAGCCCGGCGCCGGCGGTGTGTCGAGCGTGCCGTAGATGTTGCCGGTGCCGGCGATGTCGAAGATCAGGTCGTTGAAGCGGCCCCGGTAGGTGCTGCGCAGCACGCCGGCCTCGAGCGCGTGCGACACCGCGCCGGTGCTCAGGCGCCCCGAGAGCAGCGCCTGCAGCGCGTCGCTGCGGCGGCGCTCGCCATCGCTCACGAACTGCCAGTAGGTGAAGGTGCCGTCGGGCGCGAAGCGGTCGCACCACTGGGCGCACTCGTAGGTCGCGGGGTCGTAGACGCCGTAGGCGAATGCCGTGCGGTCGTCGCTGCGCAGGCGCTGGCGCATGGCGTGCACGACGAGGCGCCAGTCGGGCGTGAGACGCTGCTGCCAGCGCAGCGAGGCCGTGGTGCCGGCCAGGATGACGTCCTGCCGCCACGGTTGATCGTTGAGGTTGTGGCGCGGGTCGAGCGACGCCGCCGAGGGCAGGCGATCGCCCAGCATCGAATACCCCACGACGCTCGGCTGGCGCTGGCGGCTGTCCTCGATCTCGAACTGCAGCAGCGTCGCCGGCGCCGGTTTCCAGTCGACGGCCAGTGCGCCCAGCGTGCGCCGGCCGCGCGTGTTGCGCACCATCGGGTCGAGGTGTTCGGCGGCGAGGTTGATGCGCAGGCCGAACTCGCCTTGCGTGCCCAGGGTCTCGCCCAGGTCGGCTGCGACCAGCAGCGAGCCCGGCTCGCGCCACTCGAGGCGCACTTCGCGCAGCGTGCCGGCCGGACGCTTGACGACGAGATTCACCAACCCGCCGGGCGCGCTCGTGCCGGCCTGGATGCCGCTCGTGCCCTCGAGCACCTCGATGCGCTCCTTGTTGTCCAGCGCGATCGCCGTCTCGGCGTTGATCGGCAGCCCGTCGCGGCGATAGTTGAAGCGGTTGTCGAGCGTGTAGCCGCGGATCGACAGCATGCTCCAGTAGCCCTCGGCGTTGTAGGCGTCGCCGATGCTCGCGTCCAGCCGCGTCAGGCCCGACAGCTGGGTGATGCCCTGGTCGTGCAGCAGTTCGGGCTCGAGCGTGAGCGCCTGCAGCGGCGTGCGCGCCGCCGCCTGGTCGCCGAAGCCGACGAAGGTGCCCGGCGCCAGCGTGCGGCCCGTGACGGTGATGGTCTGCGTCTCCTGCGCCAGTGCGCCCGTGGCGACGAGCAGCGCGGCGAGGGTGCCGGCGGTGCGTGCCGCGTGGCGCGGGGCACGAAGGCGGAGGAGGTGTGTGTGGTGTGCCATCTGTGCTTCCCTGCGCAGGCATTACCCTGATCAGGTTCGAAGGGACTTTCTCAGTCGGTCCCCACGTGGCGCACGGAAGATGCGCGGCGCGCGGGTACCAACACCCCCAGCGGTGGCCGCATGCGCTGCGGCCAGGCGCAAATCTTAGCCGATCAGTCGAAGACCGGGCTCTCGACCCCGAGCACCTTGTGCAGCTTCGGGCTCGTCGTCGTGTACTGCAGCAAGATGCGCTTGTCCGGGAAGACGTAGGGTGCGGCGCCGAAGGCGGCAAGCGCCGCCTCGTGGAAGCCCGACAGGATGAGCTTCTTCTTGCCCGGATAGGTGTTGATGTCGCCGACGGCAAAGATGCCCGGCGTGCTGGTCTCGAACTTCTCGGTGTCGACCGCGATCTGCTTGCGGTCGAGCTCGAGCCCCCACTCGGCGATCGGGCCGAGCTTGGGGCTCAGGCCGAAGAAGACGAGCAGCATGTCCAGCGGCATCACGCGCGTGACGCCGTCGCCGCCGGTGACCTTCACCGCCGTGAGGCGGCCGTCGCACTCCTCGAAGCCGCTCACCTGGCCGACCACGAACTGCATCTCGTAGGCCTCGCACAGCTCGCGCATCTTGGCCACGCTGGCCGGCGCGGCGCGAAAGCCGTCGCGCCGGTGCACGAGGATCACGCTGTGGGCCTTGTGCGGCCCGTCCTGCACGAAGTTGAGCGTCCAGTCCAGCGCCGAATCGCCGCCGCCGACGATGACGAGGTTCTTGCCGGCGAACTGTGCCGGGTTCCTGACGCGATAGAAGAGCTGCGTGCCGTCGAACCTGTCGATGCCTTCGACGCGCAGCGTGCGCGGCTGGAACGAACCGACGCCGCCGGCGATGAACACCGTGCGCGCGACCAGGCGCGTGCCCTTGGCCGTCTCGACGTAGAAGCGTCCGTCGGCCTGCTTGCGCACCACGGTGACCTCCTGGCCGAAGTGGAACGTGGCGCCGAAGGGCTCGATCTGCTTGAGCAGGCTGTCGGTGAGTTCCTGGCCGGTGCACACGGGCACCGCCGGGATGTCGTAGATCGGCTTGTCGGGATACAGCTCGATGCACTGGCCGCCCGGGTAGGCGAGCGAGTCGACGACGTGCGCCTTGATCTCGAGCAGGCCGAGTTCGAAGACCTGGAACAGGCCCACCGGGCCGGCGCCGACGATCACCGCGTCGGTCTCGATCGCGCCGGCCTCGGCGTTCGCGCAGTCTGCTGGCATGGGTGATGGGGATCGCGATCGGCGATGCGTGCCCGGCGCTGATGCGCACGCCTAGCGCACGAGCTCCGGCAGCTTGTCCTTGCGATCCTTCCAGGCGTCGGCGTCGGCCAGCGCGGACTTGCGCCGGGTGATGTTCGGCCAGCTTCGGGCGAGATCGGCGTTGAGGGCGATGAACGCCTGCTGGTCGCCCGGCACGTCCTCCTCGGGCACGATGGCGTTCACCGGGCACTCGGGGATGCACACGGCGCAGTCGATGCACTCGTCCGGGTCGATGACGAGCATGTTGGGGCCTTCGTGGAAGCAGTCCACCGGGCACACGTCGACGCAGTCGGTGTACTTGCAGCGGATGCACGATTCGAGCACGACGTGGGGCATTGCGAGGGTCGCGAGGAGGGCGCAGGGGGAGGTGGGGACGACGCGGCGCCGCAGGGCCGCGATGGCGGGCAATTCTAGGCTGCACGGCCATGCGGCCCCGGCCGCACGGGCATGACGGCATCGGGGTCGGCGTTGCTGCGGGCGCTGCCTGCGCGCCGGTGCCGCCGCAAGCTGCGTGCGCCCGGGTTCCTAGAATCGCCCGATGCGCCAACGTGTCGGATCGGATGGGCGCAGCGCGTCGTTGCCGCTCGTGCTCGTCGTGCTGGCTGCGCTGGTCGTGCTGGCTGCGCTGGCCGGCTGCCAGACGGCGCCGGGTGCGCGGACTGCGCCCGCTGCGCCGGGTGCGCCGGGTGCGCCGCAGGGGGCCGCAGGCGCCGCTGCATCGGCGTCCGCTGCGGCCGTGCCGTCGGCCGGTGCAGCGGGCGCCGATGTGCAGCGCGCCAGGGCGCCTGCCGAGCCCACGGCGGCGCCCAGGCTGCCGCGCATCGGCCTCGCGCTGGGCGCGGGCGCGGTGCGCGGTTTTGCGCACATCGGCGTCATCCAGGTGCTGGAAGAGGCCGGCATCCGGCCCGATCTGGTGGTCGGCACCTCGGCGGGCAGTCTGGTGGCGGCGCTGTACGCGAGCGGCAAGAGCCCGCAGGAACTCGGCGCCATCGCGCTCACGATGGACGAAGGGGCGCTCACCGACTGGTCGTTCCCGGGGCGCGGCGTGATCCGCGGCGAGGCGCTCGCGCGCTACGTGCGTGCGCAGACGGGCGGCCGGCTGATCGAGCAGATGGCGCTGCCGCTGGGCATCGTCGCCACCGACCTGGGCAACGGTGCGCCGGTGCTGTTTCGCCGTGGCGACACCGGCACCGCGGTGCGCGCGTCCAGCGCCGTGCCGGCCGTCTTCCAGCCGGTCAGGATCGGCGCGCGCGAGTACGTCGACGGCGGCCTCGTGTCACCGGTGCCGGTGCGCTTTGCACGCCAGATGGGAGCCGAGCTGGTGCTCGCGGTGGACATCTCCTCGCCGCCCGAGGGCAACCCGACGAGCGATGCGCTCGAGATGCTGCTGCAGACCATCGCCATCATGTCGCGCAGCATCAACCGCTTCGAGCTGGCCGAGGCCGACGTGGTCGTGCAGCCGTCGTTGATCGGCGTCTCGAGCACCGACTTCACGAGCCGCGTGCGCGCCATCCGCGCCGGCCGCGAGGCGGCCAGCCGCATGCTGCCGGCTCTGAAGGCCCGCATCGCCGCGCTCTCGCACTGAAGGCGGCACGCAAGGGCGGCAAATGCAAAGAGCCCGGCGCAGGCCGGGCTCTTGCATGGAGGTAGGAAGATCAGGGGTCCGAACGCGGCGCGTCGGGCGATCGTCCACCGACGCACGCGAGCGCCGGCAGATGCCGGCGCCCGGCCTGTGCGTTCTCAGGCGGCGCGCTTGCTCTTGGCAGCCGGCGCCTGGGCGGCCTTGGTGGCCGTCTCGGCAATCGCCTGGAAGTTGGCTTCGGCGACTTCGCTGGCCTGCTTGGCGGCCTTGCTCACGGTCTCGAACGCGTTGTTGGCGGCGGCGACGGCCGACTTCATCAGCGCCACGGCGTTCTCGGTGCCCGCGGGCGCGTTCTTGACCGCGTTGTCGACCAGCGCGACGACCTTTTGCTGGTTCTCCGACGCGGTGGCCTCGGCGACCCGGGTCACCTCGGCGCCGGTGCCGGCGACGATCTCGTAGACATGGCGCGTGTAGGCGGCGACCTTCTCGGCTGCGGGCTGCGCCAGGCTGGTCTGCAGCGCGAAGAGTTCCTGCGGATCCTTGGCCGACAATACGGCCTGCGCGGCCTCGGAGGCTTCGCTCAGCATCGTCTTCGCGGCCTGGAGGTTCAGCTCCAGCAGCTTCTCGACGCCTTCGAGTGCCTTGTTGGACAGGCCGAAGAGGGTCTCGACGCCGGCCTTCTGGGTGGCGGTGAGTTGTTCGGGGGTGAACGGCATGGTCAGCTCCTGTACGGGTGGTTTCGGGATTCCTCGTGCAGCGCTTCCGAACGGATGCTGCGCTGCAACATGACTCTCAGTATACGGGTTTTAGAGCAGCTCGCAAGTAATTTGTTGCGCTGCAGCATCGACGACCTCGACATCCGGGAACTGCGCGCGTGTACGCCTTCCATGCCGAGGTCGCCGAACTGACGCTGCCCGCCGGGCATCCGTTTCCGATCTCGAAGTACGAGCGGCTGCGCGACGCGGTGCGCAGCGGCCTGCCCGCGGTGCGCCTCGTGGCGGCCGCTGCGGCCAGCGACGGCGAACTTGCGCTGGCGCACGAGCCGGCCTGGATCGGCGCCGTCGTCGGGGGGACGACAACGGCGGCGCAGCAGCGCGAGATCGGCTTTCCCTGGTCCGAGCGCCTGGTGCAGCGCGCGCGCCATTCGGTGGGAGCGACGATCCGCGCCGCGCGCACGGCACTCGTCGGCTTCGGGGGCGAGGGCTCCGAGGGCGTGGCCGCCAACCTGGGCGGCGGCACGCACCACGCCTGCGCGCACAAGGGCTCGGGCTATTGCGTGTTCAACGACGTCGCCGTGGCCGCGCGCCTGATGCAGGCCGAGCACCACCGCCGTCACGCCGGGCGCGGCCACGTGCACGGCCTGCGCGTGCTGGTGATCGACCTCGACGTGCATCAGGGCAACGGCACCGCGAGCATCTTCGCCGACGACCCGAGCGTCTTCACGCTGTCGCTGCACGGCGCGAAGAACTTCCCGCTGCGCAAGGCGACGAGCGACCTCGACGTCGAGCTGCCCGACGGCTGCGGCGACACGGAGTACCTGCAGGCGCTCGATGGTGCGCTGGCACGCGCCTTCGATGCCATGGCCGATGCGCCGCCGGGCCTGGCCTTCTACCTCGCGGGCGCCGACGCGCACGAGGACGATCGCCTCGGTCGGCTGAAACTCGGCTGCGCGGGTCTGGCCGAGCGTGACCGGCGCGTCTTCGCAGCGCTCGGCGCGCGGCGCATCCCGGTGGCGCTGACGATGGCCGGCGGCTACGGCCGCGACATCGCGGTCACGGTGGCGATCCAGCAGCGCACGCTCGCGATCGCGCTCGACGCGTGGCGCGCGTGGTCCGCGGGGCCCCTGCAGCCCCGCATGCGCGCAGCCGGCCACGCACCCGCGCCGAGCGCGCCGCCGGCGCGCGGCTGAGCCGGGCGGCGCGGCGGCATCCCTAGAATGCCCGGCACAGACCACAAGCGACGCAGGAGGAGGCAGACGATGACAGTCGCGAGCACGTGCGCGCGCGCCACGATCGTCGGCGCGGCGGTCCTGCCGCTGGCGGCCCACGCCGCCGTGCTCGACGGCGCGACGCTGTCGGCGTGGTGGGGGCTGCCGTTCGCGGGCATGCTGCTGAGCATCGCACTGATGCCGCTGGCCGCGCCCCTGTTCTGGCACCACCACTTCGGCAAGGTGGCGGCGTTCTGGGCCCTGGCCACGCTCGTGCCGATGGGCATCGTGCACGGCCTGCCGACGGTGGGTGCCGGGCTCGCGCACACGCTGCTCGACGAGTACATCCCGTTCATCGTCTTGCTGGTGGCGCTGTTCACGGCGGCCGGCGGCATCTACGTGCGCGGCAACCTGCGCGGCAGCCCGGGCACGAACGTCGCGATCATGGTCGTCGGCGCGCTGCTGGCCAGCGTGATGGGCACCACCGGCGCGTCGATGCTGATGATCCGCCCGCTCATCCGCGCCAACGACAACCGCAGGCACGTCGCGCACGTGGTGATCTTCTTCATCTTCGTCGTCAGCAACGCCGCGGGCTCGCTGACGCCGCTCGGTGATCCGCCGCTGTTCCTCGGCTTCTTGAAGGGGGTCGAGTTCTTCTGGACACTGCGCCACCTGCTGCCCGAGACTGCGGCGCTCGTGGTCGTGCTGCTGGTGATCTTCTACGCCATCGACAGCCACCAATTCCGCAAGGAGGGCGTGCTGGCGCGCGACCCGACGCCCGACACCGAGCGCATCGGCCTGGACGGCGCCGTCAACTTCCTGCCGCTGGCCGCCGTGGTGGCGCTGGTGCTGCTGAGCGGGACCTGGAAGCCGGGCATCTCGTTCGACGTGCTGGGCACCGAGGTCGAGCTGCAGCAGATCGTGCGCGACGGGCTGCTCGTCGTCGTCACCTTCGTCTCGCTGGCGATCACGCCGCGCGGCGTGCGCACGCGCAACCAGTTCACCTGGGCGCCGATGCAGGAGGTGGCCAAGCTGTTCATCGGCATCTTCGTCACGATGGGGCCGGTGCTGCTGATGCTGCGCGCCGGCGACGCAGGCCCCTTCGGCGCCGTCGCCCGGGCCGTGACGAGCGCCGACGGCCAGCCGCTGCCCTGGGCCTACTTCTGGCTGAGCGGCGCGCTGAGTTCCTTCCTCGACAACGCGCCCACCTACCTCGTGTTCTTCAATCTCGCCAGCGGCGATGCGACGGTCCTGATGACGACGCTGGCGCCGGTGCTGGCGGCGATCTCGGCCGGATCGGTCTTCATGGGTGCCAACAGCTACATCGGCAACGCGCCGAACTTCATGGTCAAGGCCATCGCCGAGGAGCGCGGCATCGCGATGCCGAGCTTCTTCGGCTACATGGCATGGGCCGGCGTCATCCTCGTGCCGCTGTTTGTCGTGCTGACGTTCGTGTTCTTCCGCTGATGGGGCGCGCGGCAATCCTGGTCGCGCGCGCGGTCTTCCCGCAGACGATCGAGCGGCTGCGCCGCCACTTCGAGGTCGAGGACAACGCCGCGGACCAGGCCTGGAGCCCGGCCGAGCTGAGCGCGCGGCTGCACGGCAAGGCGGGCCTGTTCGCGACCGCGGGCGAGCGCATCGACGCCGCGCTGCTCGACGCCAACCCGCAGCTGCGTGCGGTGGCCAACATGGCGGTCGGCTACAACAACGTCGACCTCCCGGCCTGCACAGCGCGCGGCGTGCTCGTCACCAACACGCCCGACGTGCTCACCGAGACGACCGCCGACTTCGGCTTCGCGCTCATGATGGCGGCGGCGCGCCGCCTGGCCGAGAGCGAACGCTTCCTGCGTCGCGGCGAGTGGTCGCGCTGGTCGTACGACATGTACACCGGCAGCGACGTGCACGGCGCGACGCTCGCCATCCTCGGCATGGGCCGCATCGGGCAGGCGATCGCGCGGCGCGGCGCGCTGGGCTTCGGCATGCGCGTGATCTATCACAACCGCAGCCGCCTCGCCCCCGGGCAGGAGGAGGCGCTCGGCGCGCGCTGGGTCGACAAGGCGACCCTGCTGGCCGAGGCCGACCATCTGGTGCTGGTGCTGCCGTACTCGGCGGCGAGCCACCACGCCATCGGCGCGGCCGAGCTGGCGTCGATGAAGCCGACGGCGACGCTCACCAACATCGCGCGCGGGGGCATCGTCGACGACGCGGCGCTGGCCGCCGCGCTGCGCGAGCGGCGCATCGCCGCGGCCGGGCTCGACGTGTTCGAGGGCGAGCCCCAGGTGCACCCGGACCTGCTCGCCGTGCCCAACGTCGTGCTGACACCGCACATCGGCAGTGCCACCGTGGCGACACGCCGTGCCATGGCCGAGCTGGCGGCGACCAACCTGATCGCCGCACTCGGCGGCGCGACGCCGCCCAACCTGCTCAACCCCGAGGCACTCGGGCACGCCGCGCGCTGAGCGCGTGGCGTGCGCCCGGGCGCACATCAGCGCTCGCCGTGCCCGCGCGCGGCGCCGCTGCGCGCCAGCCAGACGGCGGTGGCGCCGAGCAGCAAGGTGGCCGTCGCATGAGCCCAGCCCATGGCGTCCAGACCGAGCGGCGCGGACGTGCCGACGGCACGCACGAACAGCGGCCCGGCGATCTGCCCGGCGGCGAACGCCGCCGTCATGCGCGCGAGCAGCGCGGTCGGATTGGCCGGCGCGCGCTCGCGTGCGAGTTGCAGACCCGCCATCGTGGTGACCATGAAGGTGCCGCCGACCAGCAGCGCGCACAGCGCGAGCGCCCACAGCGCCTGGGTCGCGAGCACCAGCGCCGTGCCGAGGCCCATCGTCGCCTGCGCCGCAGCCCACACGCGCGTGCGCGGCCAGCGTGTGAAGTGCCGCGCCGCCAGCGCGACCGACAGCGCGGCGGCGCTGCCGAAGAGCGGCCACGTCAGCCCGAAGATCAGCGGATCGGCCGCCTGCTCGCGGGCCATCGTCGGCAGGAAGGTCGCCGGCACGATGTAGCCGAAGCCGAAACTCCCGTAGCAGAACACGAGCGCGCGCTGTCGCGCGCGCGGTGCGCTGCCGACGGCATGCGTCGACGGCGACGGCGACGGCGACGACGACGACGACGATGTCGATGTCGATGTCGGTGTCGGTGTCGACAACGCCGAGGATGCCGATGGCGGCGCGGGTGACGATGCCGGCGCCGTTGCCGTCGATGCCCCGGCCGTGCCGATCAGGTGCGCCACCAGCAGTGCGCCGAGCGCGGCCAGCACGCCGAGCTCCAGCCACAGCCAGGCTGCCGGCTGCCGGCCGCCGAGCCAGGCGATGGCGCCGGCCAGCGCGATGCCCAGACCGACGCCGCAGTAAATCCAGGCGCCCCGCGCGGCGCGGCCGCTGCGCGCCAGCGCCTGCAGGCACCAGCTGCTGGTGCAGACCAGCGACCAGGCGCTGAAGACGCCGGCCGCGAAGCGCCACAACGCGCCCGCCCAGGGGCCGTCGAACCAGGCGACGAGCAGCGTGCTCGCCGCGACCCCGAACACGCCGCTGCGCAGCCCGGATACCGGATGCGCCGCGAAGCGCGACGCCCACAGCGCGCCCACCAGGTAGCCGGCATAGTTGGCCGCAGCCCACTCCGCCCCACCTGCGGCGTCCAGCGTGCCGTCGCGCAGCATCAGCGGCAGCAGCGGCGTGAAGGCGAAGCGCCCGATGCCCATCGCGACCGCCAGCGCGACGACGCCGGCCCAGACGACGCGCGCGGCGTCGCCCTCGGCGCGTGCGGTCGGTGCGGCCGGTGCGGCCGGTGCGGTGTCGGGCATGGTGGGCGGCGCGATTGAAACGTGCGCGCCGGCGCGCGATTCTCGCGGCCGCACAGGCCGCCCGGGACGCCGCCTGAGACAATCGCGCGATGCCTGTGTGGTTGACGGTGGCACTTCCCGCGGCAGCGGGCCTGGCCGTTTTGCTGCTGCTGGTGCTGCTCGTGCTCGCGGTCGTGCTGCTGCGCCTGGCGCTGCGCGCGCCGCGCGAAGACACGCTGCGCGCGCGCCTCGACGAATTCGGCCGCGGCGCGCGCGCCGACGTCGAGCGCCTCGAGCGCGAGCTGCGCGACGAACTCGGCCGCCAGGGCCAGGGCACGCGCGGCGACCTGGCCAGCTTCCAGCAGATGCTGCTGGCGCAAAGCGGCGACGTCGCGCGCACGCAGAACGAGCAGATCGACTCGTTTCGCGTGCAGCTGGCGCAGATGCAGCAGGCCACCGAGGGCGCGTTGCGGCGCGTCGCCGAGACGCTGGCCGAGCAGCTGCTGCGGCTCACGCAGGCCAGCGCCGAGCGCCTGGGCGAGGTGCGCCAGGCGGTCGATGCACGGCTGCTCGCGCTGCAGGAGGGCAACGAGAAGAAGCTCGAGCAGATGCGCGCCACGGTCGACGAGAAGCTGCAGGCGACGCTCGAGACGCGCCTGTCCGAGAGCTTCAGGCAGGTCGCCGAGCGGCTCGAGCAGGTGCACAAGGGCCTGGGCGACATGCAGGCGCTGGCGCGCGACGTGGGCGCGCTCAACCGCGTGCTGACCAACGTCAAGACGCGCGGCGTGTTCGGCGAGGTGCAGCTCGGCGGCCTGCTCGAGCAGGTCTTCACGCCCGAGCAGTACGCCACCAACGTCGCGACCGTGCCGCTGTCCGACGAGCGGGTCGAATACGCGATCCGCCTGCCCGGCCGTGGTGACGGCGGCGCGGCGGCGCTGCCGTTGTGGCTGCCGATCGACGCCAAGTTCCCGCGCGAGGACTACGAGCGGCTCGTCGAGGCGCACGAGCGCGCCGATGCGGCCGCGATGGAGGCCGCGGCCAAGGCCATCGAGACGCGGCTGCGCGCCGAGGCGCGGCGCATCCGCGACAAGTACGTCGCGCCGCCGCACACCACCGACTTCGCGATCCTGTTCCTCCCCACCGAAGGCCTGTACGCCGAGGCGCTGCGCCGGCCCGGTCTGGTCGAGGGGCTGCAGCGCGAGCACAAGGTGATGCTGGCCGGCCCGACGACGCTGCTGGCGACGCTGAGCAGCCTGCAGATGGGCTTTCGCACACTGGCGCTCGAGAAGCGTTCGGCCGAGGTCTGGGAGGTGCTGGGTGCGGTGAAGACCGAGTTCGGCAAGTTCGGCGACGTGCTCGCGAAGACCAAGAAGAAGCTCGACGAGGCCGGCAGCGCGATCGAGCAGGCCGAGGTGCGCACGCGCGCGATGGCGCGCCAGCTGCGCGGCGTCGAGGCGCTGCCCGAGCCGCGCGCGGCGCAACTGCTGCCTGGGGCGCGCACGCCCGAGGACGAGGGCGATGCCTGAGGGGGAGCCGACGCCGGCGGCGTCGGCGACGCCCGTGGCCTCGTCGGCAGCCGCCGCTGCACAGACGCGGCCGGCGCCACCCGCGCCGACTGCGCCACCTGCGCCCGCGGGTCACACGCGCGAGGCGGCGGGCGCCAGCGGCCCCGTCATCGCCGCCCTGGTGGCCGGCCAGCTCGGGCTGCACTCGGCGATGGCCGGACTGCGCATGGCGGCGCCGCTGCAGGCGCTCGGCGACGGCTACAGCACGTGGGCCGTGGGCATCCTGCTGGCGCTCTTCGCCGCCGCGCCGGTGCTCGTGTCGCTGCCGGCCGGGCGCCTGGCCGATCGCCATGGCTACCACCGGCCGGTGCGCTACGCCGTCTTCGTCAGCAGCGCCGGCATGCTGCTGGCCGTCCTCGCGACCTACGCCGCCGGCCCGATGCGCTTCGCGCTGCTGTGCGTGGCGGCGGCACTGGCCGGCGCCGGCGCCAACACCGGCATGCTGACGATCCAGCGCAGCGCCGGGCTCGCGGCGCGCGACGGCACCGAGCGCGTGCGCGTGTTCAGCTGGCTGGGCATCGCACCGTCGTTCTCCAACGTCCTCGGCCCGGTGGCGGTGGGCTTCACGATCGACGGCTACGGCTTTCGCGCCGGCTACGTGCTGCTGCTGGCGCTGCCGCTGCTCACGGTGCTCAGCGCGCGCCGGGTGCCGCGACTGCCCGGCCACGCACGCAGCGCGGCGGCCGGGCGACGGCGTGCGTGGGACCTGCTCGAATCGGTCGAACTGCGCCGGCTGCTCGTCGTCAACTGGCTGATGTCGATGGGCTGGGACGTGCACACCTTCGCGGTGCCGGTGCTCGGCCACGAGCGCGGATTCGACGCCAGCACGATCGGGCTCATCCTGGGCAGCTTCACGCTTGCCGTCACGGGCGTGCGCGTGGTGATCCCGCTGCTGGCGCACCGACTACGCCAGACGACGGTGCTGCACTGGGCGATGATCTGGGCGGCGGCGGTCTTCGCCGCCTATCCGCTCGCACCGAACCCGTGGCTGATGGGCACCCTGGCGGCGGCGCTGGGGCTCGCGCTGGGCAGCGTGCAGCCGATGATCATGTCGATGCTGCACCAGGTGACGCCCGATGCGCGGCACGGCGAGGCGCTTGCCTTGCGCTCGATGGCGATGAACACGTCGAGCACGCTGATGCCGCTGCTGTTCGGCGCCACCGGTGCCCTGGTCGGCGCGGCGGCGCTGTTCTGGGCCGTGGGCGGTGCCGTCGGTGCCGGCTCACGGCTGGCGCGGCGGCTCGGCACGGTGGCCTGAGCCGGCTGCGCTGCCGTCGGCGTCTAGAAGCGCACGCCGGCGGGGTTGTCCGGCGTGGCCTGCGGTGCGGCGGGCTCGGGCACGGCGTCCGGGGCGGCCGAAGGCGGCGCCGCGGCGACGGGCTGCAAGGCGACGCGCTCGGCCACCACGGGTGCCGGTGCCGGCGCGCGCCAGCCGGCGGGCAGCCGTGACTCGCGGGGATAGCCGGCGGCATCGAGGTACGCGCCCCAGTCGGACTCGGAGTAGCCGCGCAGCGGCTGCGCGCCGATCGTCAGGGCCGGCACCGTGCGCCCACCGACCAGGCGCTCGAGCGCCTGCGCATCGTCGTCGGTGCCGACGCGGCGTTCGCTGTACGGAATGCCGCGGCGCTGCAGGTACTGCCGGGCGTTGTCGCACGGCGTGCAGTCGGGCGCCGTGTACAGCGTCACCGGGTAGCGCTGCATGGGCTGGCGCAGTCCGGCCGGCAGCGCAGCGTCGGCGGCTGGCGTCGCCGCGCTGCGGCCGAGTTGCGTCACGCGGGCGTTGCCCGCCGCCGACGGTGCCCGGTCGGTGTAGGTGACGCTGCCGTCGGGATTCACGATCTTGTACTGCGCCGCGGCCGGGCCGGCCAGCGCGAGCGCAGCCAGACCGAGGGCCACGGCGAGAAGTCGCAAGCGGGCGGCGCGGTGCATCGTGAAACCTCGGTATGGCGGCTGCGGCGAAGTGCGCGGGGGCAAATCTAGCCGAGCGCGCGCTGCGCCTCAAGTCAGGCCTTGATGACGCAGCAGCGCATCGAGGCGCGGTTCACGGCCGCGGAAGGCCTCGAAGCTTTCCATTGCCGGCCGGCTGCCGCCGGTCTCGAGGATGGTCTCGCGGTACCTTGCCCCGGTCGCGGCGTCCTCGATGCCGGCTTCCTCGAACGCGCTGTAGGCGTCGGCCGACAGCACTTCGGCCCAGGCGTAACCGTAGAAACCAGCGGCATATCCGCCGTCGAAGAGGTGCGTGAACGAGTGCGGATAGCGCAGGAAGGGCGCGGGCCTGAGCGGCGAGAGCTCGGCCGCCACCGCGTCGGCCAGCGCCGTGACGCGGCCGGCCCAGCCGCGCTCGAGGTGCAGCCGCATGTCGAACAGCGCGTACTCGCATTGCCGCACCATGGCCAGGCCGCTCTGGAAGTTGCGCGCCGCGCGCATGCGCTCGAACAGCTCGCGCGGCAGCGGGGCACCGGTCTCGACATGCGCCGACAGCCTGCGGATCACCTCCCACTCCCAGCAGAAGTTCTCCATGAACTGGCTCGGCAGCTCGCAGGCGTCCCACTCGACACCGGCGATGCCGGCCACCGCCAGCTCGTCGACCTGCGTCAGCATGTGGTGCAGCCCGTGGCCGAACTCGTGAAACAGCGTCGCCACGTCGTCGTGCGTGAGCAGCGCCGGCCGTCCGCCCACCGGGGGCGCGAAGTTGCACACGAGGTAGGCGAGCGGGTGCTGCAGCCGGCCTTCCGGGCGCCGCCAGCGCGCGCGCGCGTCGTCCATCCAGGCGCCGGCGTGCTTGCCCGCGCGCGCGTGGGGGTCGAGGTAGAAGCCGGCGATCGGTTCGCCGTCGCGCCAGACGCGGTGAAAGCGCACCGCGTCGTGCCACACCGGCGCGCGCTCGGCGCGGATGGCGACGCCGAACAGCGTCTGCACGAGGCCGAACAGCCCGTCGAGCACGCGCGGCTCGGTGAAGTACTGCTTGACCTCCTGGCTGCTGAAGGCGAAACGGCGCTGCTCGAGCCGCTCGGCGGCGAACATGCGGTCCCAGGCTTCGAGCGTGGCCAGGCCCAGCCCGTCGCGCGCGTAGCCCTGCATCTCGGCCAGCTCGCGTTCGGCGTGGGGCCGCGCGCGGCGCGCCAGGTCGCGCACGAAGGCCAGCACCTCCTCGGGCGTGCGCGCCATCTTCGGCACCAGCGACAGGTGCGCGTAGCTCGGGTAGCCGAGCAGCGCGGCGGCCTCGTGGCGCAGTTCGACGAGCTCGCGGACGATCTCGCTGTTGTCGTGTGCCGCATCGCCCAGCTCGCTGGCGCGCACGGCCCAGGCGCGATACAGGTGCTCGCGCAGCTCGCGGCGCGCCGCGTGCTGCATGAGCGGCCGATAGCAGGGCATCTGCAGCGTCAGCTTGTGGCCGCTGCGGCCCTCGGCCCAGGCGCGCTCGCGCGCGGCCTCACGCACGTCGTCGGGCACGCCGTCGAGTTCGGCCTCGTCGGCGTAGTAGGCCCAGGCGTCGGTGGCATCGAGCACATGCTCTCCGAAGCGCTGCGACAGCTCGGCCGTGCGCGCCTGGATGGCGGCAAAGCGCTCGTGTGCGGCGCCTTCGAGCTCGGCGCCGCCGAGCACGAAGTCGCGCAGCTTGTCGGCCAGCACCTTGCGCCGGACCGGCGTGAGCGCGGGCGCCGCCGCCGACGCGGCCACGGCCTTGTACTTGGCATACAGGCGCGCGTCACTGGCCAGCCGCGTGTACAGGTCGGTGACGCGCGGCAGGTTCTCGGCGTGCGCGGCGCGCAGCGCCGGCGTGTCGGCCACGGCCTGCAGGTGGCACACCATGCCCCAGACGCGCTGCAGCCGCTCGACGGCCACGTCGAGCACCGCCGAGATCGCGCCGTAGCTTGCCGGCACGCCGTCACCGGCGCTGCGTTCGAGTGCCGATTCGGCGTCGGCGAGCACGCGGTCCAGCGCCGGCGACACATGCTCCGGCCGCACGGCGGCGAAGTCAGGCAGGTCGACGCCGGCGTCGAGCGCAGCCAGCAGCGGGTTCATGCGCCGGCCTGCCGGTCTGCCGCTGCGGCAGCCGCATCGACGGTGTTGCCGAGCAGCATCGTGATCGTCATCGGCCCGACCCCGCCCGGCACCGGCGTGATCCAGCCTGCGGGCCCCAGCGCCTCGCGCACCGCGGCGAGGTCGACGTCGCCGCACAGCTTGCCTTCGTCGTTGCGGTTCATGCCGACGTCGACGACGACGGCGCCCGCCTTCACCATTGCGGCCGTGAGCGTGTGGCGCCGCCCGACCGCGACGACGACGATGTCGGCCATGCGCGTGTGCACGGCCAGGTCGGGCGTGCGGCTGTGGCAGACGGTGACGGTCGCGTCGGCCTGCAGCAGCAGCAGCGCCATCGGCTTGCCGACGGTGTTGCTGCGGCCGACGACGACGGCATGCCGGCCGCGGATCGCGATGCCGGTGCTCTCGATGAGCCTCATGCAGCCCAGTGGCGTGCAGGGACGCAGGCCGGGCAGCCCGCTGGTCAGTTCGCCCGCCGAGCGCACCGAGTAGCCGTCGACGTCCTTGGCGGTGTCGATGGCCGCAATCACCTTGGCCGGGTCGATGTGCCGCGGCAGCGGCATCTGCACCAGGATGCCGTGGATGGCGGCGTCGGCGTTGAGCGCCGCGATGCGCGCCAGCAGTTCGGCTTCGGCGAGCGTCGCGGGATACTTCTCGAGCACCGAATGCAGGCCGTGCTCGGCGCAGGCCTTGACCTTGTTGCGCACGTAGACCGCGCTGGCCGGGTCGTCGCCGACCAGGATCACCGCCAGGCCGGGGCGGCAGCCGGCGGCGGCCAGCGCCTCGGCGCGCCGGCCCAGGTCCGCGCGGATCTCGCGTGACAGCGCCAGGCCGTCGATCAGTCGTGCTGTCATTGCGCTGCGTGCTCCTCGAAACGCAGCGAGGCCGCGCGCGCGGCCTCGCCGGGCTGGTGGAATCGGTGCGCGGAGCCGGCGGTGTCCAGCCGCGGTGTCGGGCCAGTCCGCGGCCTGCGCTCAGGCCTTGTCCATGGCCGCGCCGAGCGCGATCTTCAGCAGGTCGGCCACCGTGTTGGCGTTGAGCTTTTCCATGATGTTGGCGCGGTGCGCCTCCACCGTCTTGATGCTGATGCCCAGGTCGTCGGCGATCTGCTTGTTCAGGCGCCCGGCGACGATGCGCTCGAGCACCTGCGC
>JAFECX010000050.1 GCA_018241895.1 Pseudomonadota bacterium | reverse complement strand
GCCTTCGACGTGGGCCTGGATCTCGACGGTGGACTTGTACAGCAGGAACAGGCCGCCGGCGATCAGCACCGCGGCGCGGCCGGAGAACGCGCGGCCGAGCACGCTGATCCACGGTGCGGTGAGCGAGGCCAGGAAGGCGAGCGAGAACAGCAGCGCGATGCGCGTGAGCATCGCCAGCGCGAGCCCGACGATGCGGCCCTGGCGCCGCTGTTCGGGCGGCAGCCGGTCGACCAGGATGGCGATGAAGATGATGTTGTCGATCCCGAGGACGATTTCGAGCGCGGTCAGCGTGGCCAGCGCGACCCAGGCTTCGGGTGAGGCGATCCAGCCGAACATGACGGGCCGTTCTTCGCGTGCTACGCGCCGGGCCGCGCGCGCATCGCCGCGCAGGGGTCGGGCCGCGGCTGCGCCGCCGTGACGATGCGCCGGTCGTAGGGCGCGTCGTCGTCACCGGCCTCGACGAATCCGATCGACTCGCTGCGCGCGCGGGTGGCCGCGTCGAGCCAGTGCGGCGCGCCGATGTCGGTGCGTACGTGGCCGTCGCCGGCCAGCAGCACGACGCCGTGCGGCGCGTAGCGCTCGAGCACCTGCGCCATGTACTGGTCGCGTGCGATCTGCGCCAGCGCCATGCGGCGCGCGGCGGCCGCATCGAGCGTGCCGCAATGGCTGGCCTGGATGTCCTCGGCCTGCGCAGCCAGCAGTGCGTCGGGCACGGCGGCATCGAAGCCGGTGGCCGCCAGACCTTCGTTCATCACGCGCCGCGCGTCGTCGCGGCTGACGTTGGCGGCGACGATCGGCAGCCGGTACTCGAGCGCGAGCGCGACGAAGGGCGTGTAGAACGCCCAGTCCCAGCCCGCGCCGCCGACCGCGCGCACCACCTCGCCGGCGTTGGGGCGCGGTTGCCGCGCCAGCAGGGCGTCGAGTGCGCCCTGGCGCTCGCGGTCGATCTGCTCCAGCGCCAGCACCGGCCGCGCGCCGCGCGCGAGCAGGGCACGGAACGCCTGCAGCCGCAGCGCGTGCTGCGCGGCGTTGTCGTGCACCTCGCCGAGCAGCACGACGGGCTGCGTGAGCTGCGGGGGCGCGGCGCTGCCGGCGCAGCCGGCCAGTCCGCTCGCCGTCGCAAACATCACGGTGACGCCGAGGGCGGCGGCGCCGACGCGTCGCAGGGCGCAGACCATGCGATGCATGCGGCGGCGCACGCAGACCGGTCCGCGCTCAGGCCATCTGCTCGATGCCGGCGATGCGCCAGGCCTCGTCGCCGCTGCGCGCACGCACGAGGTGCCAGACCTCGTCGACCGCGACCGGCGCCTCGCCGGGCGCCTCGACCACCTCGCCGCGGTAGCGCACGCTGACGATCTGCTGCGCGGGCTCCTCGGCGACGTCGAGCACGGTGGCATCGATGCGCTGCACCTCCGTCGTCTGGGTTGCGCTGCCGCGCTCGAGCAGGTCGAGCTTGATCGCGGCGAATACCTCGGGCGTCGTGAACTGCCGCAGATCGTCGAGGTCGGCGGCGTCGTTGGCCGTCTGCATGCGGATGAAGATCGCCTTCGCGATGCGCGCGAAGCCCGCCTCGTCGAAGGCGGCGGGCACGAAGACGCGACCGGAGGGCACCGCGCCCGCGCCGGACGCCGCGGCGGCGGGCTGCGCGAGCGAGGGTTCGATGCGCTGCATCGGCTGCGGCGCGGCCGGGGCCGGCCAGG
>JAFECX010000004.1 GCA_018241895.1 Pseudomonadota bacterium | reverse complement strand
GGCACGGGTGGCACGGGTGGCACGGGTGGCACGGGCGGCACGGGCGGCGCAGCGGGCGCGGCCAGCGCAGCGGGCGCGCGCCGTGGTGACCACCCGGCGCGCCACGGCGATCCCCGCGCCGGCGCCACCGGCACCCGGCTCGTCGAGCTGCTCGACGCCGCGGCCGGCATCGTGAAGCGGCGCTCGCTCGTCTTCGTGGTCTCCGACTTCATCAGCGAGCCCGGCTGGGAGGCGGCGCTCGGCCGCCTGGCGCGACGCCACGAGGTGGTGGCGGTGCGCCTGCTCGATCCGGCCGAGATGGCGCTGCCCGACGTCGGCCTCGTCACGGTCGAGGACGCCGAGACCGGCGAGCATCTGTTCATCGACGCCGCCGACCCCACGTTCCGTGCGCGCTACGCCGCCATCGCCGAAGCCGGGGAAACCCGCCTGATCGAGGCGCTGGGCGCCAGCGGCGCCGACATCCTCGAGCTCGCCACCGACGACGACCTGCTCGAGGCGCTGCTGCGCTTCGTCGACCTGCGCCGCCAGCGCGCACGGCGCAAGGCGCTGCCGCGCGCGGCGGCCGCGCTGCCGCGGGCGCGCACGGTGCCGGCGGCGCCTTCGCTGCGGGCTGCGCGAGGGCAAGCATGAGCTTCCTGTGGCCCTCGCTGCTGTTGCTGCTGCTGTTGCTGCCGCTGCTGGTGCTGCTGTACTTCTGGCTGCTGCTGCGGCGCCGGCGCAGCACGGTGCGCCTGGCGAGTCTGGCCGTCGCCCGGGCGGCGCTGGGCAAGGGGCCGGGCTGGCGGCGCCACGTGCCGCCGCTGCTGCTGCTGCTCGCCTTCGCCAGCCTGCTGGTGGCCGTCGCCCGGCCGACGGCCACCATCACGCTGCCGCTCACCGAGCGCACCGTCATCCTAGCGATGGACGTCTCGGGCAGCATGCGCGCCGAGGACGTCAAGCCCACGCGGCTGGCCGCCAGCCAGGAAGCGGCCAAGACCTTCGTGCACAACCTGCCGCGCGAAGCCCGGGTGGGCGTGATCGCGTTCGCCGGCACCGCTGCCGTCGTGCAGGCGCCGACGACGAGCCGCGACGATGTCATCGCCGCCATCGACCGCTTCCAGCTGCAGCGCGCCACGGCCACCGGCAGCGGCATCATCCTGAGCCTGGCGACGCTGTTCCCAGACCAGGGCATCGAGATCCAGCACGTCACGGGGCAGCGCAACTTCCCCGGCAGGCCGCTCGGCGAGGCCAGGCCCGACAAGCCCTTCACCCCGGTGGCGCCCGGCTCGTACACGTCGGCCGCGATCGTGATGCTGACCGACGGGCAGCGCACCACCGGGCCCGATCCGCTGGAGGCCGCCAAGATGGCCGCCGAGCGCGGCGTGCGCGTGTACACGGTGGGCATCGGCACCAAGGAAGGCGAGGTCATCGGCTTCGAGGGCTGGAGCATGCGCGTGCGCCTGGACGAGGAGACGCTCAAGAAGGTCGCGCAGATCACGCACGGCGAGTACTTCTACGCCGGCACGGCCGAGGACCTGAAGAAGGTCTACGAGGCGCTGTCCGCGCGCGTCGTCGTCGAGCGCAAGGAGACCGAGATCACAGCGCTCTTCGCGGCGCTGGGCGGCCTGTTCGCGCTGCTGGCCGCCGTGCTGTCGATGTGGTGGTTCGGGCGCGTGGCCTGAGGCGTCGACGCGTCCGGCCGTCCGGTGCCCGCGAGTCGTCGCGGGGCACGTGGCGCGCATCCTTCGCCGGACTGCTCCTGCGCCGCCCCGGCCATGCGCCGCCCCTGACGTGCGCACGCGCGCAACAAGCGCCTCGCTTGCCTACGGCATCGCCGGCTTCGGCGCCTTGCGCAGCGCCCGCTTCACGCCCTTCTTCGCGGTCCTCCTCGGCCGCGTCGCGGGCACTTTGCCGCCGGTCTTCGGCGCCGCCTCCGGCGCCGTCCTCGCCGTCCTCGCCGTCCTCGCCGTCCTCGCCGTCTTCTTCGCCGTCTTCTTCGCAGGCGCCTGCGCGAGCCGCACGCTCTCGGCGCTGGCGGCAGCGGCCTGGCGCTGGAGCGCCGCCGACGGCGCCACCGGCCGCTCGGGCGCCAGTCGGCGCAGCTTCGCATCGGCGGGCATCGCGCGCGCTGCGCGCGCGGCGCCTGGCACACCCCGCGGCAGCGGCAACCCGCCTTCCGCGCGCCAGTCGTGGCCAAGGAACATCGCGCGCTCGGCGCGCCGCCTGCGCGTCAGCCCCGGCAGCTCGACCAGCACCCCGTTCTTGCGACCCTTGTTCCAGAGCAGGAACTGATCGGCCGCCGCGACGTGGTTGCGTGCATTGAGCAGCCTGAGCAGCGTCGAGGCGGCGAAGTTGGCCAGGCCGCAGTTGAAGACGAAGCTCATCAGGGCGCCGAACTGCCCATCGGCCAGAGGCACCTTCACCAGCTGCAGCAGCCCCGCCGAGCGGTCGAGCAGGTCGGCGCGCAGCAGCGCCTCGGCCTGCGCGACGGTGATGCCGCCCGGATACAGCCGGCGCGCGACGGCCTTGTTCTGCGCGCCCTTCAACTGGCGGCCTTCGTGCACCACGGCATGGCCCCAGCCGATCGTCCAGATGCCCAGCGGATCGAGATAGGCGTCCAGGTTCACCGTGCCGGGGTCGCCGTCGGGCAGGCCCTCGAAGCTCTTGATGAGCTCGACCGCCTCGGCGGGCGTCTCGCGCAACGGTGCGGGCATGGGAGTCCTCCTCCAGCTGACCTGTGGCGTGCAAGTATCGGCCTGCAGCGTGCGCAACGGCGATCCCAAGAAGCGCCGATGCGCCCGTGCAGCGGCAACCCTTCCCTGCCGAAGCACGGCTGCCCGCACCTGCCCGCACCTGCCCGCGCCTGCCCGCGCCTGAGCGCACCTGAGCGCCTGAGCGCCTGAGCCCCGGAGCCCCGGAGCCCCCGAGCGCCTGAGCACTCGGGCCCCCGAGGCCCCGATCAGCTGCGCGCCGCCTCGACCATCATCTGCAGCCGACGCTGACCGTTCCACTCGTCCAGCGCCAGCCGGTACGCCAGCGTCGCGCGCTCGGGCAGCGGCTCGATGCGGTTGAACCAGATCGCGTCGCGCAACTGGCCGCCGTGGCGCACGCGCAGCTTCAGATGCTTGTCGGCCACCAGGCGCTGCTGCAGCACCTGGACCTCGTCGCAGAACAGCGGCGGCTCGAAGCCCTGGCCCCAGACCTGCTCGTCGAGCAGCAGCACCGTCGGGACGTCGAACCATTCCTGCGCCAGCGGCCCGTCGGTGCGCACGGTGCGTGCGAGCGCAGCCGCGTCGAGCCACTCGCCGGCGACGCGGCCGAGCGCGGCATCGAAGGCGGCCACGGCGCTGGCCGCGTCGCCCGCCAGCGTGCAGCCGGCCGCCATTGCGTGGCCGCCGAAGCGCTGCAGCAACCCCGGCTCGCGCTTGCTCACGAGATCGAGCGCGTCGCGCAGGTGAAAGCCCGGGATCGAGCGCCCCGAGCCCTTGAGCACGCCGCCCTGGCCGCGCGCGAACACGAAGGTCGGGCGGTGCAGGCGCTCCTTCACGCGCCCGGCCAGGATGCCGACCACGCCTTCGTGAAAGCCCTCGTCGAACAGCGCCAGCGCCGCCGGCGGTTCGTCCAGCGGGCCGAGCAGCGTTTCGAGGCGCTGCTCGGCCTGCTCGCGCATGCCGCTTTCGACGTCGCGGCGCTCGCGGTTGATGGCGTCCAGGCGCACGGCGAGATCGTGCGCGCGCGCCGCGTCGTCGGTGAGCAGGCATTCGATGCCCAGCGTCATGTCGGCCAGGCGCCCGGCGGCGTTGATGCGCGGCCCGAGCGCGAAGCCGAGGTCGAAGGCCGAGGCACGTGACGCATCGCGCCCGGCCACGCGCAGCAGCGCCGCCACGCCGGGCTGCATGCGCGCAGCGCGCATGCGCTTGAGGCCCAGCGCCACCAGACGGCGGTTGTTGGCGTCGAGCCTGACGACGTCGGCCACGGTGCCCAGCGCGACCAGATCGAGCAGCGCCTCGAGGCGCGGCTGCTGCGCGGCGTCGAAGCGACCGCGCGCGCGCAGCTCGGCGCGCGCGGCGAGCAGCACGTAGAACACGACCCCGACGCCGGCGATCGACTTGCTCGCGAAGCCGCAGTCGGGCCGGTTCGGGTTGACGACGACATCGGCCGCGGGCAGCGGCTGGCCGGCGGCCGGCAGGTGATGATCGGTGACGAGCACCTTCATGCCGAGCGCGCGCGCATGCTCGACGCCGGCGTGGCTGGCGATGCCGTTGTCCACCGTCAGCAGCAGCGCCGGTGCGTGCGCTGCCGCCAGCTCGACGATCGGCGGCGTCAGGCCGTAGCCGTGGCGCGCGCGGTCGGGCACCACGTAGGCGAGCGTCTCGCGCGGCGCGCCGAGCATCGCCAGGCCGCGCAGCGCTACGGCACAGGCCGTGGCGCCGTCGCAGTCGTAGTCGGCGACGACGCAGATGCGCTCGCTGGCGTCGATGGCATCGGCAAGCAGCCGCGCCGCCGCCGGCGCCCCCGCGAGGCCATCGGGCGGCAGCAGCCGCGCCGCGCTGGTGTCGAGCTCGTCGGCGCTGCGCACGCCGCGCGCGGCGAGCAGGCGCGCCAGCAGCGGGTGCACGCCGGCCTGCTCGAGCGCAAAGGCCACGCGCGGCGGCACGTCGCGGGTCTGCAGGATCACAGCGACTCCAGCAGCGGCGCGGGCGAGGCCGGCGCGGCCCAGCGCGCAGCCAGCCGCGAAGCCAGGCGCTGCCACCGCGTGCGCTCGCGCGTCGCCAGCACGACACCGCGCCGCTCGCCACACAGCATGAGCTGCACCGCCTCGCCGCGCGCCGCGGCCATGCACAGCTCG
>JAFECX010000049.1 GCA_018241895.1 Pseudomonadota bacterium | reverse complement strand
CGTGCGGCGCGCGGCGGCGCGCGGCGGCGGCGGCGGCGGCGGCGGCGGCGGCGGCGGCGGCGGGGAGCATTCGGCACCGCGACGGGTCGAATGGCTTGGCTGCATCGCCGACGCAGGCCGGCTGCCGATCGGAGAGTGAACACGCCGGGCCGTGTCCGACCAGGCGCCCGTGCGCAAGCGGGTGGCGCCGAGCGCCGTCGCCGCAGCCCGCGTTCTGTGTCGCCGCCCGACCCGGCAGCCCGCCAAAGGCAACCCGGCGCCCGGCGCCGGCCGGACCCGGTGGGACCGGGTCGCACCGGATGACGCGGCCGTGCACGCGGATGCCCGGGTCATCCGGCCAGGGCTTGGCCGTCAGCGTGCCGCGACGCGCCGCGACGACGCCCGGTCGGGTGCCTGGGCAGCGGGCGCGGACGCCGCGAGGCGCGGTAGCGGGCGGGGTCGTCGTTGGAGCCGACCGATCCGCAGCGACTTCGCGTGCACTCCCCGGGGCATTGGCGCCCGCAGCGGCCCCGCTGGCCGAGCCGCAGGCAGCAGCGCCGGCGCGCCGAGATCCGCCCCTCGGGAGACGGCGGCGCCGCGGGGTGCGACGCAGGGCGCCATGGAGCGCTGCGTGTCTCGACGGGGCACGGGCGGCGGCGCCAAGCTCGCCGGTTGTGGCGCCGGCGCCAAGCTCGCCGGTGGGGCGGCCGCCCGCGCATGCCGCCGCCCGCGCGACACTGCCGGCGCAGGGATTCGTGGCTGCGACGCATTGCCGTGCCGGCGCCGGGCGACGCGGCCGGCCGCCTGGGCAGGGTGCGCAACGCCACGAGCGTGCGGCGCACCGGCGCCGCCGGGCCCGGTGTCCTATGGGTCGGCGATGGACCCGATGTGTCGGATGGACCCGATCGACCCGATGGCCCCGATGGACCCGATGGATCGGTCGGGTGGATCGCGGTGGTTCGAGAACGATCAGCGCAAGTGGTCGTGCAGCCAGTCCAGCAACGCCTTGCGGCGCGCGGCGGTCAGCGCGCCGGCGTCGAAGGTGAGCGTGGCACGCCCGGCCTTGTCGTGCGCCAGGACGGCACCCTGGCCCGGCGGGCCGATCCGGATTTCGGGCTCGGGTGTTGAACCGTTCAACGCCTTGTCCGCGGCGCCGAGCAGCCGCTCGAGCACCTGGCGTGCCGCCAGTGCAGGCCGGTTCGCCGCCAGCGCGCGCGCACGGCTGACCAGGCCCTCGGGATCGCGCTGCAGCGCTTCGCCCAGCGGCTGCGCCCAACGGAACTGCACGTCCAGCGGCGAGCCGAACGCACCGATCACCGATTCCGGCAGCCGCGCCAGCGCCAGGCTCTTGGACACCAACGCCAGGTCCACGTTGAGCGCCTCGGCCAGCTTGCGCTGCGACGGGTACAGCCCGCCATCGAGCGCGCGCCGGTACATCATCCCCTGCTCCCACGCGCTCAGGTTCTTGCGCGAGCGGTTCTCGCGCTCCATGGCCTCGAACAGCGCCCGGTCGTCCAGCTCGACGATGACCGCGTTGACCGGCAGCTCGAGGTCCAGGCAGGCGCGGTGGCGCCGATGGCCGAACACCAGTTCGTAAAGCGCACCCTCGCCGTCGGGCGGCAGCACGCGCACACAGACGGGCTGCACGTTGCCGCCGGCGGCCGCGATGTCGGCCTTGAGCTCGGCAAAGGCGCTGTCCTGGAACGCATCGGCGTGCCGATTCGCCCAGCGCGACGCGCGGATGCGCGACGCCGCGATCGACCGCATCGGCGCCGCGCCCTCGAACGCCGCGAGTTGCAATCGCAGCGCTTCGGCTTCCTGGATCGCCGCCGACTGCGACGCCATGAAGGCCGCCATCGACCCGGGTGCGGTGCGCACGCGCGGCTCGTGCGCAGGCGCATCGACCGCGGACGCCCCCGCGCCGTCGGGCTTCGCCGCGGGCTGCGCAGGGGCCACCGGCGTCGCCGCGAGCGGCGGCAGCTGGATGAGACTCGCCTTGGCCGCCAGCTTCTTGCTCATCGCTGCGTCTCCTCGCTCATCCTGCTCCGCGCCGGTGTTGAACCGTTCAACACCGCCAACTGGCGCGCCCAGACCGCGCGCACCGAGCCTTCGATATGCCCGACGAAGCTGTCGTAGGCGTCGCGTGCGCGCTTGAAGGTGCGCGCATTGCCGTCGTAGCGCGACACGTCGTACACGGTCCCGAACTCGGCGCTCGTGACGCCGGTCACGGCCGTCTTCGGGATCTCCACCGGAAGCACCTTCTCGGCGTAGGTCTGCCCGATCCATTGCCGCACCACGGTCGTTGCCACGTCGGCGCTGTCCACCCGCGCCAGCAGCACGTGGATGAAGTCGAAGCGCTTGTCCAGCCCGCGGTTGGTGAGCAGCTCGCCCGCCAGATCGGAGAACAGGTTCCAGAACTGCGATGCCGAAGCGAAATCCAGCGCACTCGGCGGCAACGGCATGATGATGCCGTCGGACGCCATGAAGGCGTTGATCGTCGTGTAGGACAGGGCGGGCGGCGTGTCGATGATGATGACGTCGTACTCGTCGCGCACGTCGTCGATGCCCAGGTCCAGCACGCGCCAGAACTCGAACCCCGGCTCGCGCGTCTGCCGCGCCGGCAGCGCGAACTCGGCCCCGAACAACACGGGGGCGGCGCTCACCAGGTCGATGCCGTCCCAGTAGGTCGGGCGGATGGCATAGCGGATCGAGGTCTGCTGACCCATGGCCAGCGGCAGGATGGTGTCCTCCTCCTCGACCTCGGTGTCCGGCAGCACGCCGAACAGCGTGGTCAGCGAGCCCTGCGGATCGGTGTCGATGACCAGCACGCGGTGACCGAGCCGCGACAGGCCCTGCGCGAGCGTCACCGCCGTCGTGGTCTTGGAGACGCCGCCCTTGAAGTTGCCCACCGACACCGTCACCGCCTCGGCGCCACTCGGGCGCAGGCGCTCCTTGCGGTACTCGCGCACCCACTGCCGCGTCTCGGCCAGCGTGAACTCGCGCCGGCTGCCCGCGCTGTTCAGGCGCCCGGCCGGCAGATCGCCGCGCCCCAGACGGTGCGAGACCGAACCCTTTTCCACCTCCAGCAGCGCGGCCAGCTGCGACAGCGTGAACGTCGGCGGCGTCTTGCGCGCCGTGGGCGCCAGCATGGCCGTGCGGATCTGCTCCATCATGGCCATCGCCCGCTTGGCCTGCGCCGCGATGTCGGCCAGGCTGATCGGCTGCAGGGCGGGCAGGGGTGGATTGCTCATGCGGACTCCTCTCGAACGAGTCTACTGCCGAACTTGACGGATTCCGGCTGATCCCGCCGTTTTTCGTCAAGCCGACAGGATCCTCGACATTCTCCGCACTCGAACCCATATCACGCTTTCTGGAGGTTCAGACCCTTCCGATCCTTCAATCCCTTTAGCCGACGAAATCTGCTTCAGGATCAATGCGTTGGCGCAGCGTACGTGAGAGTTTTCGGGATCCTGCGGAGACTCCTCGGGAGCCGGCGCGGTGCAATACAGGATGCCTTGGAGCGACGGCAGGGTCCGGCGTGAGTGGATCCGGGGAGAAGGCGGCCGCGCCCCGCCCTTCGACGTGAGTGAATTCGGGAAACCGCGCCCGCGTCGCCCCGGGGCGAGCCGCCGGGCGGCGCTGCAAGGCCCGCCCCGGGGCGCGCGCGCCTGCGGCAGCGGCCAACCCGCTCGACCTGCATGGGACGCGCGCCATCGCGCTCCCGAAGACTCTCCGCCTGGCCGCTGACCGCAGGCATGCCGGCACGCGTTCACATGCAAGTCTTCGGGATCCCGCCGCCACGGCGCCACGTGAAGTCAGCGGCTCACGTATCGGCTAGCATTGGCCATGATCCGGTCGGCCCCGCTCTGTGACCCCGCCGGCCGCGCGGTGGCGGCGCTGCTGCCAGCCGACGCGCCGGCCGATGATCTGCGCTTGCTGCGCAAGGCCGTCAACTCGCTGGCGATCGTGCCCAAGTCGGCGCGCATCACGACGCTCGGGCGCAAGAGCTACAACGTGCTGCTTTATCACGCCCAGGACCAGGGCCTGGAGCGCGAGGTCTACCGCGCGCCGCTGGACGCGCTCATCAAGGGCCTGGACTACGACAGCCACGACCATGCCCTGGTCAAGAAGCATTTGCGCGCCATGGTCTCGACCACGGTCGAATGGCAGTCGCCGACCACGGGCGAGGGCAGCTCGTGGAACGTGTGCGGCCTGCTCGCGCACGCGCGGCTGAGCAAGGAGCGCGGCCAGGTCTGGGTCGAGTGGTCGTACGCCGTCAACCTCAAGCAGGAGCTGCTCGACCCGGCGGTGTTCGCCCGGCTGCGCCTCGAGATCATCACGCAGCTGCGCTCGCATGCCGGCGTCGTGCTGTACGAGATCTGCACCCGCTACAAGGACGTGGGCCGCACCGCACGCCAGCCGTGGCGCTGGTGGGTGCCGGTGCTGACCGGCAACCCGGCGAGCGAGAAGACCGAGCGGCTGGAATACCGCATCTTCAAGCGCGACACGCTCAAGACCGCCATTGCCGAAGTCAATGCCATCTCCGACCTCGACGTGAGCCTGGTCGAGCACCGCGAAGGGCGCTTCATCGGCCAGATCCAGTTCGCGATCGCGCCCAAGCGCCAGGGCACGCTGGGCCTGACGCGACCCGCGGCCCCCGTCGACATGGCGCTGATGGCGCGTGCCGCGCGGCTGGGTGTCGGCGAGGAGGCCCTCGAGCCCATGCTGGGCGTGCACGGCGAGGAGGCCGTGCGCGGCGCACTCGACGCGCTCGAGCGGCGCCTGGCGAACCCGTTTCCGCAACCGCTGCGCGACGTGGTGCGCTACCTGCGCGCCCTGCTGCCGCCCGAGGCGCCGGCGCGCCACAAGGCCGAGCCCGAGACCGCGGCGCCCGGCGCGGCGCCTGCGCTGCCGGCCGGCGCCGCGGGCCACGACCTGCTGGCACGCCGGCGCGCCCAGTGGCAGGCCGAGTGGACGCGGCG
>JAFECX010000048.1 GCA_018241895.1 Pseudomonadota bacterium | reverse complement strand
CTCGGCGTGCGCCACGTGCCGACGCGGCTGCGCATGGCCTGAGCGACCGCGGCGGCCGCGCCCAGCGCCGGGCAGCGGCGGCCGCCCGGGCACACGTTGGCCGATCGCTCGTCGATCGACCGCCGGGGCCACGGGCTGGCTACTTCACGTACTGCTGGAGCTGCTCGGCGTCGAAGCTTTCGCGCGTGTGCGCGTCTTCGGGCACGCAGGCCGCGCCGGGCAGTTCGCGGGCAACGGCCGAGAGCTTCTCGATCGCCTGCCACAGCAGGGCGATCTGGTGCTCGTGCGATGCCGCGTTGCCGATCAGGCCCTTCATCGCCAGCGACACCGGATCGTCGCCCTGCGTCACGCCGTAGGCCGAAAACCCCATCCGGGCCGCGGCCGCCTCGCGCTGCAGATCGGCCTCGGCCTCGATGATGCGCGCCGGGTTGCCCACCGCGGTGGCGCCCGGCGGCACCGCCCGCACGACGACCGCGCCCGAGCCGATGCGCGCGCCGTCGCCGACCGTGAAGCCGCCCAGCACCTGCGCCGTGGCGCCGACGATCACCCCCTTGCCGAGCGTCGGATGGCGCTTGGCGCCGCGCACGAGCGTCGTGCCGCCGAGCGTAACGCCCTGGTAGATCGTGCACTCGTCGCCGACCTCGGCCGTCTCGCCGATGACCACGCCCATGCCGTGGTCGATGAAGACGCGCTGCCCGATGCGTGCCGCGGGGTGGATCTCGATGCCCGTGAGCCAGCGGGCGACGTGCGAGACGAAGCGCCCCAGCCAGTGCAGACCGGCACGCCAGCACGCGTGCGCCCAGCGATGCATCACCAGCGCGTGCAGGCCCGGATAGCACGTCAGCACCTCCCAGGCGCTGCGCGCCGCCGGGTCGCGCTCGCGGATGCAGGCGATGTCGTCACGCAGCCGGTCGAACATGGCGGCCAGTTTAGCGGCGCGGCCTGTGCGCGTCGGACACGGCGCGCGCGATGCCGCGCAGGATGTGCACCTCCTCCTCGGTCAGCTGGGCGCGGTTGAGCAACTGCTGCAGCCGCGGCATCAGCTTCCTGGGCGCCGCCGGATCGAGGAAGCCGATCTGCACGAGCACGCGCTGCCAGTGCTCGAGCGCGCCCTGCACCGCCGCCGCGTCGGCACGGCGGGTCGGCGCCGTGCGCGGCGCCACCGCGTAGCCGCCGAGCGCCAGGCGCCACTCGTAGGCGACGAGCTGCACCGCCTGCGCTAGGTTGAGCGAGCCGTAGGCCGGATGCGTCGGGATCGAGAGGCAGGCGTGGCAGCGGTAGACGTCGTCGTTGGCCAGGCCCGTGCGCTCGGGTCCGAAGACGAAGGCCACGCGCTGCGCCTGGCTCGCCAGTGCCGGCAGGTGCTCGCGCGGCGCGCAGGTGGGCGGCCCGAAGTCGCGCGGCGTCATCGCCGTCGCGCAGGCCCAGGTCACGCCCTGCAGCGCCGCGCCGAGCGAGTCGACGACGCGGGCGCCGCCGAGCACGTCGAGCGCGCCGCTGGCCAGTGCCGCCGCTTCGGGCCGGACCAGCACGTCGGCGTGGCGCGGCGCCACCAGCACCAGGTCGTGAAAGCCCATCACCTTCATCGCGCGCGCCGCAGCGCCCACGTTGGCGGCATGGCTGGGCTGCACCAGCACGAAGCGGGTCGCGTCGTTCACCGCCGGTAAGATCGCAGCCTCGTCACGCGCCGCATTGTGTCGCGCGCCGCCGGCCTCGCCCATGTCGCTCTCACTGCACCCCATGCTCAACATCGCCGTCAAGGCGGCCCGCGCGGCAGGGGCGATCATCAACCGCGCGGCGCTCGATCTCGAGGTGATCAAGGTCGGCCGCAAGGGCCCCAACGACTACGTGAGCGAGGTCGACCGCGCGGCCGAGCAGGCCATCATCGACACCTTGCTCGAAGCCTACCCGAGCCACGGCATCCTGGCCGAGGAATCGGGCCGCGAGCGCGGCCGCGCCGCCAGCGAGTACACCTGGATCATCGACCCGCTGGACGGCACGACGAACTTCCTGCACGGCCTGCCGGTGTACGCGGTGAGCATCGCGCTGGCGCACCGCGGCGTCGTGCAGCAGGGCGTGGTCTACGACCCGACGCGCAACGACCTCTACTACGCCAGCCGCGGCCGCGGCGCCTTCTGCAACGACCGCCGGCTGCGCGTGTCCAAGCGCACGCGGCTGGCCGATGCGCTCGTCGGCACCGGCTTTCCGTATCGCCGCGGCGACAACTTCAAGCGCTACCTGCAGATCTTCGAGGCGGTGATGCACAGCTGCGCCGGCGTGCGCCGCCCCGGTGCCGCCGCGCTCGACCTGTGCTACGTCGCCGCCGGCCACTACGACGGCTTCTTCGAGAGCGGCCTCGCGCCGTGGGACATCGCTGCCGGCTCGCTGATGATCACCGAGGCCGGCGGCCTGATCGGCAACTACACGGGCGAAGCGGACTACCTGTACCAGCGCGAGGTGGTGGCCGGCACGCCCAAGGTCTACGGACAGCTCGTGCAGCTGCTGGCGCCGTACACGCGCGTCATCAGGGCCGACGGGCCGGGGGAGGCCGCCACCGGTGCCGCGCCCGACGCCGCGGCCGCG
>JAFECX010000047.1 GCA_018241895.1 Pseudomonadota bacterium | reverse complement strand
TCGTCGGCCTGCCGCCCGCGCTCGCGCTGCCCACGCGCTGGCTCGAGCGGCACACGCACGCCGAGGTGCTCGGCGCGGCCGCGCTGCTGCTCGGCCCCGATGCCATCGTGCCGGCGCAGCGCGTGCGGCTGACGCTGGGCGAGCGGCAGCTCGAGGTCGGCACCGACGGCCTGGCGCCGTTCGCGGTGCGCGCGGCCGGCGACGCCAGGCGCTGACGTGAGGCCGGCGCGCGCGGCCACCGAACGGCGCGCAGGGCGCGCAGGGCATTCGACGCGCGCGAGGCGCAGCCGACGCACCCGGCCCGCACCGCGCACGCCGCACGGCTTCACGCTGCTCGAGGTCATGGTGGCACTGGCGATCGTCGCGATCGCGCTCGGCGCCGGGCTGCGCGCGGCCGGCTCGCTCACCGACAACGCGGCCCGGCTGGGTGAGGTCATCGCCGCGCAGTGGTGCGCCGACAACCAGCTCACGCAACTGCGCCTGGCGCGCACCTTTCCCGCCGTCGGCGAGAGCGACTTCGACTGCGAGCAACTGGGGCGCACGTACAAGGGGCGGCTGGTGACGCGGCCGACGCCGAACCCGTCGTTCAACCGCGTCGACGCCGTGATGAGCGCAGCCGACGGGCGGGCGCTGCTGACGCTGTCCACCGTCATCGGCCGGCGCTGAGGGCCTGCATGCCGCTCGCCTGCCGCCGCCGCCGACAGCGCGGCTTCACGCTCGTCGAGGTGCTGGTGGCGCTCGCCATCATGGCCCTCCTTGCCGCGCTCGCCTGGCAGGGGCTGCACGGCATGCTGCGCGCGCGCGACGGCAACCAGGAGGCGCTGGAGCGCGTGCTGCGGCTCGACACCGCCATCGTGCAGTGGGAGCAGGACCTGCAGTCCGTGATCGACACCGGCGCCGTGCCGCCGCTGGCGTTCGGCGGCGGCACGCTGCTGCTGACGCGTCGCACCACCGACGGCGTGGCGGTCGTGGCCTGGTCGCTGCGCGAGGGCCGCTGGCAGCGCTGGAGCAGCCCGGCGCTGGTGCAGACCGGCGCGCTGCAGGACGCCTGGCTGCAGGCGCAGAGCCTGCTCGGCAACGAGCCCGGCCAGGTGCGCGTCGCCGAGCGCGCGGACGGGTGGCAGCTTTACAAGTACATCAACGGCAGCAAGAGCAACTTCCAGAGCAGCGGCGACGTCGCCGCGCCGCCCGCGCTCGCCGCCAGCGGCGCGCCGTCGCGCGAAGCGCTGCCCGACGCGGTCGAGATGGTGATCCGCATCGACGGCCAGCCGCTCACGCGGCTGGTCGCGCTGGGCCCGGGGGGCCCGGGCTCGTGAGCGCGACGACCGCGCTGCGCCGGCGCGCCGGCGCCGGCCGCACGCCAGGCCGCGGCGCGGCGATCCTGCTGGCGATGGTCATCCTCACCCTCGTCGCCACCGTGGCCGCCGGCATGGTGTGGGCGCAGGAGCGCGCCGTGCGCGTCGAGGCGGCCGAGCGCACGCGGGCCCAGGCGGCGTGGATGCTCGAGGGCGCGCTCGACTGGGCGCGCCTGATCCTGCGCGAGGATCTGCGTGCCGACCGCGAGCGCCGGCACGGCACCCCGCCGCGCCCGCCGGTCGACGGCCTGGGCGAGACCTGGGCCAGCCCGCTGGCCGAAGCGCGCCTGTCGAGCTTTCTGGCCGCCGACCGCGAGCACAGCGCCGACAGCTCGCCCGAGGTGTTCCTCTCGGGCGCCATCACCGACGCGCAGGCGCGCTGGAACCTGCGCAACCTGGTCGGCGCCGACGGCAGGATCGACGCGACGCAGCTCGCGGCGCTGCGCCGCCTGGTCGACGCGGCCGGCGCGCCGCCCGACACGGCCGAGCGGCT